>JAZLIY010000104.1:0-154924 GCA_045617645.1 Bacteroidaceae bacterium
ATTCGGATTCTTGGTGCGATTTGACTTGCTGGCACTCTTATTTTCGTCCAGCATCTCAAACTTCAGTTCACGCTTCAACTGCGATGCTGCTGGCTCTGGTATCACCCACGATGGGTCGAAATCCTGAATGGTGCGAAGGCTCGGAATGACAGATGTCTTTAATCCTGATGGCACCATGACCATAAAGTTGTGTGCAAAGGCTGGATTATCCGGTTCCTGTTGTGCAAAATACAAATCGAGGTAGATGAATGCTGCCATGAGGTAGGTCTTGCCTGCACCCATCGGAAGGCTGAACACATAGTCGGGGTAGTTTACACCATAGAAGATGCGATTGAAGATGCTGCCGAAATCTATGTTCTGAGGTTCTTCCATCACCGCCTTACGCAACGCTTCGGCAATGGGTTTGCCCTTCTCGTCTTTTAGCGATGCGAACTCGTAGAGAGCTACAGCCGCAGGTGTCTCTTTGAAAACCTTGCGCGCAGTAGCAGACAATGGCATGTTGTCTATGTCATCGTAAGTGAGTGTGTTGAACCTGCCTTGTTTGAAAAGTTCGGCAAGTGGCTGGTTCTGGCATTCAATCTTCAGATACAAGTACGTCATGATGGCATCCACCTGTGCATCGCGCATCTTGCCCCTTTGCTCAATGTAAGCTATTAACGGCAAGGCGGGACAGTCTAGGCGTGAAAGCCACTGATTGCGCTTGTTTGTTATTATATTGTGGAACATATTATTAGTTTCTTATCCTTATCACCTATTAGATTAACTTCATCTACATGATACGACGATACATCTCTTGTTGTCTCCGGTTTCAATTCGAGGATACACCCTCCCTCAAGACCTCGTCCAAAGACACGCCTTCCATTTTCTCGTAGCACGAACGAGCCGTCTTTGTCGTGCCAAAGCCGGCCATCAACGCTTCTGAAACACTCTTTACGGTACCATTGCGAATAAGTCGTTTCAAAAGATCTATCCGATAGCTGTTGATATAGTCATGGACATTATTGAAGCCTTGGCTACGAAGGGTCTGCAGGACTATATGCCTATTATACCCCACAGCCTCGCACAAGCGTTCGCGATTAAAAGTGTTGTCCGTCCATGTCTCACGATTATGTTGCATCCAATATTGTATTCGTTGGAAACGCTGCAAATTGGCATCGTTGAAATCTTCCTGTTCTGCTTGCTCAACCTGTTCCTCCGTAGGAGCCTCCCCTACCGTTTCTATCACGGGTTTCGGCAAATTGATGGCCATGGTTTCCAACGTACGCAAAACCAAATAGAGATTGATGGCGGTAAACAAAATCGTATAAACAACCAACAAGGTGATACTGTAAAATATTGTCAGCATTACATACAAAACGGCGACAGCCCCTAAAACAGAACAATAGGCAATAAGATAACGAGGCACCTGGGCATGCTTTGCCATTGCTTTCGGCAATCGGAAAATATTTACAATATAGTAGATTCCAAGCACTAAAGCAGCTAGGCGAAGAATCATCGCGATGTTCAGAAAATCATCGACTATATCATCGATCGTATAATATTTTATGATTTCTCCCTGCACAAAAAATACGATTATGTAAAGAATCATCCACACAATGGCTGGAGTTGCGTAATGCCACATTCGTCCCCATTGCAAATACCCCGGCATAGGAATGCTTAAGGGAAAAATACTTTGGAGGAAACAGATACAAACTAAAGCGAACAACATAGCCGGATGCAAAAGACCCGGTTCTCCAGCAGAAATGATGTGGCTGTAAAAGCACAGTACCGTAAGGAAAGCTGCAAAGATGCCATCGATCCAAGCGAGGCACAGATATTGAACCTTATGCCGTGCATATAACGACATCACCGATGCTATTATCCAATGTATTGTTGCACAACATGCAAAAACCAGCAAAAGTGTCTGTGACATAATTACCTAGAAATATTTTTCGTCGTTTTCTTCGCTTCTGCGCTAACTTGCTCTACGCGCATCTGCTTTATCACGATATCCTGTAGGGGACGATTATTGTTATCTGTGGGTTCCTTCTGTAATTCTTCTACAACGTCCAGCCCCTCTATCACCTCGCCAAAAACCGTATAACTTCCATCCAGATGTGGAGTTCCTCCACGCATTGTATAGTCGTTCGACATTTGAGGGGTAATCTCTATGCCTTTTTCCATGAGAGAGCTTTTTGCCTTCTTCAATGCCGCAGCCGACTGTTTTTTCCCCCATACAATGTAGAATTGGCTTCCGCTGCTGCATTGTTCCGGATTCACATCATCTGCTTCACGAGCAGCTGCCACGGCACCACGCCAATGGTACAAATAAGGCAAACAAAATTCTGCCGGAATCGTATATCCAGGCCCGCCCTCGCCCAACAACACTCCTGGCAATGCCTTCCGCGATTCCGGATCACCACCCTGAATCATAAAATCTTCTATAACACGATGAAACAATGTCCCGTCATAAAACCCTTCGGAAGCCAATTTTAGGAAATTGTCCCGATGAAGTGGTGTGTCATCAAACAAAGCAATTCGAATGTCGCCCATACAGGTTTCCACACACACGACTGATCGTTTTTCTTTTCTTTTTGCATCTACCGACACAACGAGCAAGAACGACAGCAACAGCAAAAAAACATATCGATTTTTCATCCTTTTCGCACTTTCACTCTGCAAATATACAAAAAAGTTCCCCACCACGCAATGTATTTTCTAAAAAAGTTATCAACATTTCTCTCATATCTTCAATAACACGTTAATATACGGATTTTTACGCATATACTTAGTGGCATTGTGCCATCGATATTATGTCAATGCATGAAGTTATTAACATCTGGAAAGAAAAAAAGTTTTAAAAAAATGTGGGGAATTGTGGGGAATTTTGTATCTTTGAACCCGAAAAGTCAAATATAAATAATAACAAGCATGAGATTCACCGGCAACATAGATGCAAAAGTGGACGAAAAAGGTCGTGTTTTTGTACCCAGCAGCTTCCGGAAAATTTTGCAGAAAGGTGACACGAACGGCCTCATTCTCCGCCGTGATGTTTTCCAGCATTGCCTTGTGCTGTACCCCCAGAACGTATGGGATGCACAAGTAGATGCCATCACAGCACGCACCAATATGTTTGACAGGGCCGGACGCGATGCACTACGGCGTTTTGTGGCAGGTGCAGAATCCATCACGCTGGACAGTGGTGGGCGAATGCTCATCCCCAAACGTTACCTGGAAGACGCCAACATACAAAACGAGGTCCGTTTTATCGGCGTTGACAACACCATAGAAATCTGGAACAGACAAGCTGCAGACGCCTTGCTGAATGAGCCAGAAGAATTGGCCACAAGCCTGGAAAATCTGATGCACGGCACAACCGATACAATAGAATGAACTGCGAGACCTACCACATACCTGTGCTATTCGACAAGACCATTGAAGGATTGAACATTCAACCCGATGGGATATATGTGGATCTGACATTCGGTGGCGGGGGACACAGCAGAGGCATCGTGAATAGGATTACAGGCAATGGTCACCTCTATGCATTCGACCAAGACATAGATGCGCAAAAAGGTGAGATAAAGGACAGCCGTTTCACATTCGTAAGAAGCAACTTCCGTTTTCTGGGCAACTGGATGCAATACTACGGCATAGAAAAGGTGGATGGAATTTTGGCAGACCTGGGAGTCAGCAGCCATCATTTTGACTCCGGAGAACGGGGTTTCAGTTTTCGATATGACGCCCCTCTCGATATGAGAATGAATCAAAAGGCTCGCCAAAATGCCCAGGACATTGTCCGAGAATATACCGAAGAGCAACTGGCCGATATCTTTTATCTATACGGGGAACTAAAAAACAGCCGAAAAATTGCTTCTGTAATCGTGCAGGCAAGAAAGACGTCAGAAATCACTACCACCGGACAACTGGCCAATATCGTAAATCCGGTAATGGGGAACGATCGAGGGAAGAAAGATTTAGCCAGACTTTTCCAGGCGCTTCGCATAGAAGTAAACGGGGAAATGACTGCTTTAAGCCAAATGCTAAAAACCGCAACAAAGATATTACGACCCGGAGGACGGTTGGCCGTTCTGACTTATCACTCCCTGGAAGACCGGATGGTCAAGAACATCATCCGTTATGGAAATATAGAAGGGAATGATGTTTGTGATGACATTTACGGCAGGAAACAAGCTCCGCTAAAGGCCGTAAACAGGACTGTTATCGTCCCCGATGAAGAAGAGTTGAGGACAAACCCAAGGAGCCGGTCCGCAAAATTAAGAATCGCTGAAAAACAATAACTCATGAGTGGGACGAACAAGGACATAAATGAAATGGAAGGTGCCAACGTCAAATTGACGGATAAAAAGCAGGAAGCGACCGAAGAACAAAGCGATCGCAGCAAGATCTTCAGCTCCATGGTTGCCGAAGACGATGAAAATGCCCAGCAACTACAACAATGGCAAGACGTGGTTAAAGCCCTCAGCATCGACGGACAATGGTTCAAGCGCCAGATAGGAGTTATCTTGCTTATTGTGGCAGGGACTATTCTCTATATAACGAACCGATATCAGGCCCAACAAGAAATCATAGAAGAAGAAAGCCTAAGAGCGGAATTGCAAGATTGGCGTTTCAGAAGCTTAACACGCAGCAGCGAATTGACGTTGAAAAGTAGGCAGAGCAAACTGGAGGAACAATTAAAATCCTTGGGAGACAGCACTCTGGCGCCAGCCGCCACAGCACCCTATCGTTTACTGAAAAAACATTAACAAGAATAGACTTTCATGAAGGCAGACAAGAAAAACTCAATAGGACGATACAGGATCATCTTTTGCTTGATCCTGCTTGGGGCATTGTACATATTGGGATCTGCCCTACATACCATGCTGCCCCCTGAAAGCCAATATTGGGAACAAATAAGCAAACGTTTTACGAAAGAAAACTTACCCATTCCTGCCACACGTGGGAATTTGTATGACTGCAACGGGAAATTAGTGGCCGGTTCTGTTCCTGAATATCGTCTATATATGGATTATGTGGTCATTGATCCAGACAGTACGGCACGTATCAAGACACAACATTTTCGAGATTCAACCTTTGCGGCAGACATCGACAGCATAGCGACCGGGCTGGCATCCATATTCCCCGACAAAGACGCGAAATGGTTCCGAAATCGATTATTAGAGGGCAAGAAAAGAGGAAAACATGCATGGAGGATTTACCCGGGTCACGCCACTTATATACAATACTGCGACTGCAAAAAATTGCCTTTGCTGCGCGAGACTCCTTTTAAAGGCGGATTCTACGCAGAAGAAATGATGCAGCGGAAAAAGCCATACGGCTCATTGGCATCACGCACCCTAGGTGATTTATACAAAGATTCTACAGCAGCGAAATTTGGGCTTGAGCTTAGTTTCGACAGTATTTTAAGGGGAAAATCAGGGATCAGTCACAGGGCAAAAGTAAGAAACCGCAGGTTGACCTTTATTGATGTGGAGCCAGAAAACGGGCATGATCTGGTCACCACCATCGATGTTGACATACAAGACATGGCAGAAAAAGCCCTTGTAAGCAAGTTGAAAGAAAGTACCGTAAATGGAGAAATCGGAATGGCCATAGTGATGGAAGTCGCTACCGGAGACGTGAAAGCCATCGTGAACATGACACGTGGGAAAGATGGCGAATACTATGAAATGAAAAACAATGCGGTAAGCGATTTAATGGAACCAGGATCCACATTCAAAACGGCGAGCATTATGGTGGGACTGGAAGATGGGAAAATCAAGAAGACAGACCGTGTTGATTGTACCGGCGGCATCTACCAGATGCACGGAAGACAAATGAAGGACCACAACTGGCACAAGGGCGGATATGGCGAGCTGACCGTTTCACAAGTACTGGAATTCAGTTCAAACATTGGCGTAAGCAGACTCATCGACAATGCCTATCATGATCATCCGGAAGACTTCGTAAAAGGGTTAAGAAGAGAAGGCGTTGGTTATTTACTGGATTTGCCGTTCCAAGGCCGGGGTAACCCTATTGTCCCAAGCCCTGACGACAAGAAGCGCTATTGGAGTAAGACCGACTTGCCGTGGATGAGTATTGGATATGTAACCCAATTACCTCCTATCAGTACGCTAACATTCTACAATGCAATAGCAAATGGTGGGAAAATGGTAAAGCCACGTTTCATTAAAGCGGAAATGGAAAACGGGAAGGTCGTACGCGAATACCCGACAGAAGTGATAAAAGAACGCATCTGCAAACCAAGCACATTGGAGGACATCCAGGACATATTGGAGAAAGTGGTCAGTCAGGGATTAGGGAAAAAGGCCGGCAACGGAGGACGACTGTTTCATGTAAGCGGGAAGACGGGAACGGCACAAATTGCGAAAGGACATGGTGCAGGCTATCATACCGGTACGCCACGTTATATGGTGTCCTTTTGTGGGTATTTCCCATCCGAGAAACCTCTTTATAGTTGCATCGTATGCATCGTAAAAGAAGGCTTGCCCGCCTCTGGAGGAGGCCAGTGTGGTCCTGTATTCAGCGAAATATCTCAATATGTTATGGCTAAGGGAGTTTTTCACGACACAGAAGAAGCTGCTGATAGCGCATCACGCTTCGTTCCCGACATAGCAAATGGATACGACACAAATATCAGCGAATTGCTGAAAGAAATGGAAGTTAGTATAGACAGCGTTCCAACAAATATTGAGCCCTGTCCGGAAGGGAAAATACCAAACGTAATAGGAATGGGGGCAAAAGATGCCGTCTATGCTCTACAGGAGAAAGGGGTAAAAGTAAAATTAAACGGAACCGGCAAAGTTACAGCACAAAGCATTCCTGCCGGAGGGAACGCCATTAAAGGAACAACGATAAGCCTGAATCTGAATTAAGGCTTTATTATATATTATATAAGGTATAGCATTTATGGAAATAAAACAATTCATAGAAAATTACCCTCCCATCCGTATCATCGGCAGCTCGACACGTCAGATAAAAGGCATAGAAATCGACAGTCGTCGAATAAAGCCCGAATATGCTTTCGTGGCCATGCGTGGGACACAAACAGATGGGCATGATTATATAGAAAAGGCTGTTGAATTGGGGGCAAATACTATTGTTTGTGAAAAAACGCCATCACAAATTGTGGAGGAGGTGACGTATCTGATATACAAGGACACGGAAGAAGCCGCGGGCACATTGGCAACCTATTTTTACGGCAACCCTACCAAGAAAATGAAATTGGTGGGCGTAACCGGCACCAACGGAAAGACCACCATAGCAACCGTGTTATATAAAATATTTCGCCGCATGGGATACAAATGCGGATTATGCAGTACCGTTTGCAACTACATAAACGACGAGGCCATAAATACAGAATGTACGACCCCGGATCCCATCACCTTAAATCGGTTGTTCGGCCGAATGGCTGACGAGGGATGCCAATATGCATTTATGGAAGTCAGCAGTCATAGCATCGTACAGAAAAGAATTGCAGGACTGACTTTTGCCGGAGGCATATTCACGAATCTGACACGTGACCATCTGGATTATCACAAGACCTTTGAAAATTATCGTGACGCAAAAAAAATGTTCTTCGACTCACTGCCGGTAAACTCTTTTGCCATTACAAACGCGGATGACAAGAACGGGTTTGTCATGACACAAAACACAAAAGCGGTCGTAAAAAGTTACTCATTACGTACCATTGCCGACTTTAAGGCAAAAATCCTGGAAGAAAGTTTTGAAGGTATGAATCTGGACATTGACGGGAAGGAGGTCTATATCCAATTCGTAGGACGATTCAACGTCAGCAACCTGTTAGCGGTTTACGGGACATTGGTAACGATGGGAATACCACGTGAAGAAGCTCTGATTCAATTAAGTGCAATGAGACCCGTTAACGGACGATTTGAAACAATTCGTTCTCAAAAAGGAATAACAGCCATAATTGACTACGCCCATACGCCAGATGCATTGTCCAATGTATTGAATACCATAAACGATGTGTTGCAGAACCGTGGAAAATGCTGGACCGTATGCGGTGCAGGTGGCAACAGAGACAAAGGAAAGCGCCCCTTGATGGCCCAAGAGGCCGTAAAGCATAGCGACCATGTGATTTTCACAAGCGACAACCCACGTTTTGAAGAACCACAAGCCATTGTCGATGACATGTTAGCTGGACTTTCTGCCGACGAGCGCAACAATACTTTGTGCATAATAGACCGGCGCGAGGCCATACGCACGGCATGCTTGATGGCACAACCCGGCGATGTAATCTTGGTGGCAGGAAAGGGGCACGAAGACTATCAGATAATCCAAGGAGTCAAACATCATTTCGATGATCACGAGGTTGTTCGTGAGGCATTCGGCTTATAATACGAAAGAAGAAAATGTTGTACTATTTATTCAGATATTTAGGAGAATACGGAATAGTCGGCGCCAACCTATGGCATTACATATCATTCCGCGCCTTAATGACATTGGTGTTGAGTCTTTTAATCTCTATGTGGTTCGGAGAATACTTTATACGCTGGATGAAATTGCATGGCGGGAACGAGGCACAGCGTGATGCCAATATTGATCCTTATGGTGTAGAGAAAAAGGGCGTTCCCACAATGGGAGGCGTAATCATCATCGTAGCCACCATTATCCCATGTCTTTTGTTGGGGCGACTGAGAAATATTTATATGCTGCTAATGTTGGTAAGTACGATTTGGTTGGGAGTCCTAGGTTTTGCCGACGACTACATAAAAATGAAGATATCGAAAGATGGATTAAAACCCATTTTAAAACTGACCGGCCAAGCCGTTTTGGGACTTTGCATAGGGCTTACCTTATGGCTAAGCCCTGATGCCGTTATTCATGAAAACATTCAGACAGGACACGTCAATACAGAACAAAAAGTTGTTTACAAAAGCGAGCCGGTTAAAAGCACTATTACAACGATTCCTTTCGTAAAAAACAACAACCTTAGTTACTCTGCCATAATGGGATTTTGCGGAAAGTACAAGACGGCAGCCGGATGGATCCTATTTGTTATTGTAACAACATTTGTGGTAATGGCAGTAAGCAACGGAAGCAACTTAAATGACGGAATGGATGGCATGTGCGCCGGGAACTCTGCTATCATCGGATTGGCATTGGGAATACTGGCATACGTTAGCAGTCACATAGAAATGGCCAGTTACCTAAACATCATGTATATACCAGGCTCTGAAGAATTGGTTATTTTCCTATGTGCCTTTGTTGGATCACTTATCGGATTCCTTTGGTACAACGCATACCCTGCCCAGATCTTTATGGGAGATACTGGTAGTTTGTCTATCGGTGGAATCATAGCCGTGATAGCCGTGATTATTCATAAAGAACTACTTTTACCCCTTCTTTGTTTTGTTTTCTTGATGGAAAGCGTCAGTGTATTATTGCAAACCGCAATTGCAAAACAAGGGAACAAAAGAGGAGAAAAATGGCGTGTCTTTAAAAGGGCACCTATTCACGACGCATTCAGAGTTAAGCCTGGACAAATTCCCTCCAACTTCAAAATAGCCCTAAATTGGCCTAATGGATGCTGGTTGGAATCCAAAATCACGACACGTTTCTGGATTGTCACCATAATCATGGCGGCCTTAACCATCGTAACATTAAAAATCAGATGATGCAAACAAAAGAAAATAGCAACAGAATTGTTGTATTAGGTGCCGCGGAAAGTGGTGTGGGAGCTGCCATCCTTGCACAAGTAAAGGGCTTCGATGTATTCGTCAGCGACATGGGAAACATCAAGCCCAACTACAAAGAAATGCTAGACCAGCACAATATCGCCTGGGAAGAAGGGCAACATACAGAAGAGCTGGTTCTAAATGCTCATGAGATCATAAAAAGCCCCGGCATACCAGAAAACGCCCCAATGATACGTAAGGCAAAAGAGGCTGAAATACCCATCATCAGCGAAATTGAATTTGCAGGTAGATACACCCATGCAAAGATGATATGCATCACAGGCTCCAACGGAAAAACAACAACCACAAGCCTCATCTATCACATATTCAAAACTGCCGGATATAATGTAGGCCTTGCAGGCAACATTGGCAGAAGTCTGGCATTACAAATTGCAGAAGGCTGGAACTTTGAGTATTATATCATTGAACTAAGCAGTTTTCAATTAGACAACATGTATCATTTTAGGGCGAATATCGCAGTTCTGCTGAATATTACGCCCGACCATCTTGACCGTTACGACAACAATATGCAAAACTACACGGATGCAAAAATGAGAATTTTGCAAAACCAAACGGAAGAAGATGCATTTGTCTATTGGGCAGACGATCCCATCATAAGCAAGGAACTGAAAAAATATGGAATACGAGCACAGATGTGTCCTTTCAGCATATTAAAAAGAACCGGTATGATAGGATACATTGCAGACGGACAATACGTGATTGAAAAGCCAACACCCTTCAATATGGAGCAAGAAAGCCTCAGTCTTACCGGAAAGCATAATATGTACAATAGTCTGGCTGCAGGAATTGCAGCCCACTTGAGTGGCATAAAAGACGAGGCCCTTCGTAAAAGCCTCGGCAACTTCGAAGGAGTAGAACATCGACTTGAGAAAGTGGCTTGCGTTGGAGGTGTACAATATATCAACGACTCAAAAGCCACAAACGTTGATGCTTGCTGGTATGCACTTGAAAGTATGACAGCCCCCACCATTCTGATCCTTGGCGGGAAAGACAAAGGCAACGACTACAATGCCATTAAAGACCTTGTCAAGGAAAAATGTGCAGGATTAGTTTATCTGGGAGCCGACAACACAAAGCTACACAAATTCTTCGATGTGTTAAATATACCTGTAGCTGACACGCACTCAATGAAAGAATGCGTTGACGCGTGTGTACAAATGGCACAACCCGGATATACTGTACTACTGAGTCCCTGTTGCGCCAGTTTCGATCTGTTCAAGAATATGGAGGACCGAGGAGAACAATTCAAAGATATGGTACGTTCGCTGTAAAAAGATAAAAACAAGATGGAATTGAACAAATCCACATTTGCAAAAAACGGTTTTCTACAAGGTGATCCTGTAGTATGGATGGTCTTTGTTCTACTTGGCATCATTTCAATTATCGAAGTGTACAGTTCCAGCAGTAATATGAGCTACAAGACAGGAGACTACTGGACTCCCGTTTTGCAGCACAGCGCATATCTGCTCATGGGGTTTGTGGTGGCATGGGTTATCCATCTAATTCCATGTAATCTGTTCAAAATAATAAGCACATTTAGCTTGCATGTTATCGCATACCCCCTCCTCATCGCCGCTTTGTTTGCAGAAAAAGTTAACGACGCAGGCCGATGGTTTGAAATATTAGGTATCAAATTCCAACCAAGTGAAATTGCAAAAATATGCCTGGTCACATTTGTAGCCTTCATACTCTCAACTCTTCGAGATGAAAAGGGGGCTTCAAAGAAAGCCTTTTGGTGGGTTTTTACAGAAGTCGCGATTACATGCTTGCTCATATTTTTCGAAAATGCATCAACCGCATTTATAATTTTTATCGTAATGCTTTGTATCTGCTTTTATGCTCAAGTCAAGACTCGGTACCTGGCCACCATTTGCGGATTGTTCATAGGGGGAATCGCCCTAATATTTACTTTTGCTCATTCTATTCCTGAAAGCACATTGGATGAATGGGCCAAGACGGACGGACCGCTACATCGCGTGCCAACATGGGTCCATCGCATAACCGACCATGCCGAAAAACCAGAAGACCCCAAAGATTACGATATAAGCGACAATGTACAAGTAACACACGCCAAGATAGCCATTGCCACTTGTAATGTGATTGGCAAAGGACCCGGGAATTCTGTAGAAAGAGATTTCCTGCCACAAGCATATTCCGATTTCATCTACGCAATTATCATCGAAGAAGGAGGCATTCTATTTGGAGCATTTGTCATGTTTCTATATCTTTTACTCATGTGGAGAGCCATGAAAATCTCAAAACGATGCAAAGCCTTATTTCCATCATACCTTGTTTTGGGATTGGCACTGATGATGGTAATACAAGCCATGATAAACATGGCTGTGGCCGTTGGAGCATTCCCTGTTACCGGACAACCATTGCCCCTTATCAGCAAAGGCGGAACATCTACATTCGTGAATTGTGCCTATATAGGAATGATACTAAGTGTAAGCCGTAACGCAAAGAAAATGGCAAGAACGGAGAAAAAAGAAAACGAGGAACAATCTATTCAAGAAGTGCAAGCATGAAAGAATTAAGGATTATCATAAGCGGAGGGGGTACAGGAGGACATATTTTCCCAGCTGTCAGCATTGCCAACGCCATAAAGGAAATCAGGCCTGACGCAAAAATACTGTTTGTTGGAGCAAATGGACGTATGGAAATGCAACGTGTCCCTGCTGCCGGATACAATATTATAGGACTTCCGGTACGCGGTCTATTGAGACCCCTTTGGAAACCTGGCAATATAAGCATTCTCTTTGATTTTCTCAAAAGCAAAAGACTGGTGAAGAAGACCATTCGGGAATTCCAGCCACAAGTGGCCGTGGGAGTTGGCGGATATGCTAGTTCTGCCACATTGAATGCGGCATACGAGATGGGCATCCCTTGTTTGATTCAAGAACAAAATAGCTTTGCTGGCTTAACAAACAAGACGTTGGCAAAAAAAGCGAGAAAGATTTGCGTCGCATACGAGGGGATGGAACGTTTCTTTCCAAAAGACAGAATCATGATGACAGGCAACCCTGTACGACAAAATCTGTTGAATCGGGACCTCAATTACGAGGAATGTGTCAAAGCATTTGGCTTTTCTCCTGAATTACCCACAATCCTGCTCGTAGGTGGCAGTTTAGGTGCACGCACCATGAACGAAAGCGTTTTGAGAAATCTGGATTTCATCGCCAACATACCAGTCCAGTTTATCTGGCAAACAGGCAGTTATTATAAGGATTATATTCAAGAGTGCCTGAGCAAGAATGGAAAGCCAAACAATTTGTATGTTACCGATTTTATCGGGCATATGGACCAAGCTTATAAAGCAGCAGACTTAGTCATCAGCAGAGCTGGTGCAAGTAGCATTAGTGAACTTTGTTTACTGGGCAAGCCCTCTATTCTTGTACCAAGTCCAAATGTGGCAGAAGATCATCAGACACACAATGCCATGGCGCTTGTAAACCGACATGCCGCTATGCTTGTACGAGATGCCGAAGCTATGGAAAAACTCATACCGTTGGCTGTTGAGACGATACAAGACAAAGAAAAATTGAAAAGCCTTGGTGAAAATGCAGGAAAAATGGCATTCAAAGATTCTGCACGTATCATCGCAGAAGAAGTTGTTAAATTAGCAAATATCTCAGAATATGAGAAATAACAAAATCGAAAAATGAATTTGAATGAAATAAAAGCGGTCTATTTTGTAGGAATCGGAGGCATTGGTATGAGTGCCATCGCCCGATATTTCTTACATTCCGGCATCACGACAGCAGGATACGATAAAACGCCCAGTGTACTGACAGAAAAACTTCAACAAGAAGGTGCGGATATCCATTATACAGAAAATGTGGACCAAATACCAACTGCATGCAAAGATCCAGCATCATGCTTGGTTATTTACACTCCTGCAATTCCTAGTGAACATCGTGAATTAGTCTATTTTAAAGAAAACGGATTTGAAATACAAAAACGGGCACAAGTCCTGGGGACATTGACACATGCGCTGAAAGGCCTTTGCGTAGCAGGTACTCACGGAAAAACAACTACAAGTAGTATGGCGGCCCATTTACTGCACCAAAGCAAAATTGACTGCAATGCATTCCTTGGCGGCATCACAAAAAATTATGGAACGAACTACATCCTGAGCAAAAAAAGCCCATACGTTGTTATTGAAGCCGATGAGTTCGACCGATCATTTCATTGGTTGACCCCTTTTGCCAGTGTAATCACAGCCACGGACGCAGACCATTTGGACATATACGGAACAGAAGATGCCTATTTAGAAAGTTTCCGGAAATATAGTAATCTCATCATGCCGGATGGCTACTTGATTCTCCATACTGGTCTGAAAATGAGACCAAACACTCAAGATGGAGTAACAACCTACACATATAGTCAAGACGAAGGCGATTTCCATGCAGAAAATATATGCATAGGAAATGGAGAAATCACGTTCGATTTTGTATCACCCCTAGGTAACATCTGCGAAATACAATTAGGCGTTCCCGTCAACATCAACATTGAAAATGGCATTGCAGCCATGGCTTTGGCACAAATCGTCGGTGTATCACCCGAAGAAATACGGAATGGCATGAAGTCGTTCCGCGGAGTGGAACGCAGATTCGATTTCCGAATAAAGACAAACAAGATGGTTTATTTGAGCGATTACGCTCACCACCCAGCAGAAATACGCCAAAGCATTCTCAGTATTAAGCAACTTTATGAAGGGAAACGCATCAAGGCCATTTTTCAACCTCATTTATATACACGCACGCGAGATTTCTACAAGGATTTTGCAGAAGCATTGTCTTATCTCGATGACGTAACCATTGTGGACATATATCCAGCACGAGAGCAACCCATCCCTGGGGTGACTAGTAAACTGATATACGACAATCTACGTCCTGATATGAAACGAAATATGTGTAAAAAGGATGAGATTTGCGATGTCGTACGCAAAGGCGGATTTGATGTTTTAATCACATTGGGAGCCGGTGACATAGAAGATTTTTCCGATAATATTGTAGCCATTTTGAAAGAACAAGCATGAAATCAAAAAAAATTTTCAAGGTCATAATTCTGTTGTGTGTAATGGCATACTTAATCTTTGCTGTTACCCAGCTGACACATCCCACGGAAGAACAACTCTGCCAAGAGGTTTCCATTTCCGTAGGAGACAGCACAGAAGGGTCCTTCCTTAAAGACAGCTATGTTTATTCTATTCTGACAAAAAACAAAATTTCACCAGAAGGACAAAAGGTCTGTCAGATCAATCTAGCACAAATAGAGCAATGCCTAAAGGAAAATCCATACATTGACAATGCCAGCTGTCACTATTCGACATCCGGAATATTATGCGTTCATGTACATCCCAGAAAACCCATCCTACATGTGATGGCACAAAACGGAGAAGAATATTATATGGATGAAAACGGGAACACCATGCCTGTCGGAAATTTCAATCTGAATCTATGCGTCGCAACTGGACAAATAAAGAAAGATTATGCAAAAACAGATTTAGTACAATTAGCAAAGTTCATTTACAACAATAATTTCTGGAATCAACAGATTGTCCAGATTCATGTTGCAACACCACACAATGTCATTCTCTCGCCAAGGGTTGGCGATCATGATATTTGTCTGGGCGAAATAGCTAATCTACAAGAGAAGTTCAACAAACTGATGCTATTTTATAAAGAAGGATGTCCAAAAGTAGGATGGAATAAATACGAAAGCATTAATCTGGCATACGATGGTCAAATTGTATGTACTAAAAAAGACTAACGATAAAACATTGATATATGGGAGCAGAAAAAGAGATTATTGTAGCCGTAGAACTAGGTTCAACCGCTATTCGTGCTATTGCAGGCAAAAAAGAGCCCGATGGAACAATGAGGGTTCTGGAAATAACACAGGAAGATGCCACGAACAGCATTCGTAAGGGTGTCATTGATAACATTGACAAAACGACACAAACCATTTCCAAGGTTGTAGAACGACTGGAAGATAAGCTTAACGTTCACATCAAAAAAGTGTATGTCGGTTTGTCTGGTCAATCTCTGCATTCTGTAAAAAATCAAGTAGAAAAGCAATTTGACACGAAACAAAAAATAGAGCACGGTATCATTGATCAATTGGAAGATACAAATCGTGCCGTTCTCTATCCCGATTCAGAAATCCTGGATGTAATATCTCAGGAATTTCGTGTCGGAGGCAACCGAATCGTTACAGATCCCGTAGGAATACAATGTGAACAAATCGAAGCGAATTTTCTGAATATCATTGCAAGAAAGACGTTGAGCGAAAACATTGAGAAATGCATTCATGGCGCAGGGTTAGAAATCGCCGAACTGTTCATTTCCCCATTATGTCTGGCCGATTCCTTGCTCAGCACGAACGAAAAACGTTCGGGATGTGCAATCGTTGATTTCGGTGCCGATACGACAACTGTTGCCATCTATACGAACAACCTGCTCCGTCGTTTGACAGTCCTTCCCCTAGGAGGAGCCAATGTTACTTCCGATATTGCCAGCAAGAACATTGACAAAGAGGAAGCCGAAAAACTGAAATTAAATTATGGAACAGCTTACCATGAGGAGATTGAAGGAACCGTTTCCAAGGAGATACCCCTTAGTTTCAACAGAAGTATCAATGAAAGTGAACTTCAAAGAATCATTGAAGCAAGATACGAAGAAATTCTGGCAAATGTGTGGGACTGCATAGAAGAAGACAGCGACAAATTGCTCTCTGGTATTGTGTTCTGTGGAGGAGCGGCCAAAATAAATGGCATTGCTGAAGCGTTCAATCACCACAACCGCTGCAATATGCCCATACGTTTGGCCAAGGGATTACCCATAAACATCACGGTTTCGCCCAATGTCCGTCTGGCAGAAGATGCGCTCCCATATTCGCTGATGTCACTGATGCTTAAAGGCGATCAGATATGTATCAGCGAAGCACCTGTCGAACATGAACCGGTTCAAACAGAATTATCATTCAACGAATCAGAAGAAACAAGCGACAATAATACAAACCAGAACGAAGAGACACCAGCCGAAGAAGGCAAAAAGAAGAAAAAAGGCAATATTCGCCGTATGTGGAATGCTTTAAATAAACTATTCGAAGAAGAATAACCTATAAAAAACACTAAGATATGGTAGAATTTGATAACAATCAGATATTCGGAGAGGGAGGCATCTCCTTCAATTTCGACACAAAAGCCCCTAGCATCATCAAGGTGATTGGCGTAGGAGGTGGTGGTGGAAACGCAGTAAACCACATGTATCGTGAAGGTATTCATGACGTAACATACGTGTTGTGCAACACCGACCGTAAGGCTTTGGACGACTCGCCCGTACCCAATCATTTACAATTGGGAAAAGATGGCTTGGGGGCCGGGAACCGGCCAGAGAAAGCACGATTAGCCGCACAGGAAAGTCTGGATGACATCAAGGAAATGTTGAACGATGGTACACGTATGGTGTTCATCACAGCCGGAATGGGCGGTGGTACAGGAACCGGTGCAGCACCGATTATTGCACAATGCGCAAAGGATGCAGGCATTCTTACCGTAGGCATCGTAACGATACCCTTCAAATTCGAAGGACTCAAGAAAATCAATCAAGCACTGGACGGTGTAGAAGAAATTTCCAAGCATGTGGATGCCTTGTTGGTCATCAACAACGAGCGTTTACGCGAGATCTATCCGGAACTTACAGTCATCAACGCATTTGCCAAAGCCGATGACACATTGAGCATCGCAGCCAAGAGTATTGCCGAAATCATTACCATGCATGGCATCATGAATCTTGATTTCCAGGATGTCACTACAGTTTTAAAAGATGGTGGCGTCGCCATCATGAGTACTGGCTATGGTGAAGGAGAAAACCGCGTGACCAAAGCCATAGAACAAGCGCTCAATAGCCCCCTATTGAATAACAACGACATCTTCGATAGCAAAAAAGTCCTTCTAAACATCAATTTCTGTGATGACAAAGGTCAAAACAGTCTTATGATGGAAGAAATGAACGAAGTGCACGATTTTATGAGCAAATTCCGCCAGGATGTGGAAACAAAATGGGGACTTGCCATCGACAGTTCACTTGGAAATAAAGTAAAGATTACGCTATTAGCCACTGGATTCGGGTTACAGAACGTACCTGGCATTCCAGAAGCTACGGCCCAACAAAGTCGTGAGAAAGTAGCAGAGGAGGATGAACTGAGGGCAAAACAGGAAGAACGCATCAGCATCTTTTATGAGAACGGTGCCCCTACCACACATCGCAGACGTCCAAATATTTTCATCTTCGAAGAAAAAGACCTCGACAACGAGGATGTCATCTCTATGGTAGAAACACTGCCGACATACAAGCGAAGCAAAGAAGAACTGAACCGTATCAAAAATAAAAATGTAGAGGAAGAAAAATCCACATCTTCTACACAAGAATAATAAAGAACAGAAACTATTAATATAATAATAAATAAAATGTTATTTGAACAAATAAGCGAAGATATTATAAAAGCCATGAAGGCAAAGGACAAAGTACGCTTGATGTCACTAAGAAATATCAAGAAATACTTTATCGAAGCAAAATCAGCTCCTGGTGCCAACGATGAATTAAGCGATGATACCGCATTGAAAATCATCTCTAAATTGGCAAAGCAGGGACGCGATGCAGCGGCCGTTTACATCCAACAAAACCGTCAGGATCTGGCAGACGAAGAATTGCAACAGGTCGCATTCATCGAGGAATACTTGCCAAAGCAACTTACTGCAGAAGAACTAAAAGCTAAGCTACAATCCATCATCACCGAACTCGGAGCTACAGGCCCCAAAGATATGGGACGTGTGATGGGAAATGCCACAAAGGCATTGGCTGGCATGGCCGATGGTCGTGCAATCAGCGCTATGGTCAAGGAACTGTTAGGATAAGACATCCCTTAAAATATCTGCCGACTTCAGTTCTGGAAATTCCGGAACATGAAGTCGGTAATATTCATTCAGGATTTCCAAAAAGCGAAAACGCTGTACACGGTTCATCTTGAACAGGTGCATTGTGCGCATATTCATACGCATATAGACAGGAAGAATAGCTGATTCATCGATATCAAGATACGTTCTATGAACAGGAATGCCGGAAACAAATTGTCCGTCAACCATATCAAAAACAGCACCCGTTTGAAAATCGTCCATATTTGGCCAAATCCCCAAAAAGCGGGTTAGACGCATCAGGAAAACCAGATGGAAATTGGCAAAGTCCTGCTGACAGCAATCCAACCACTTTAAACCATGTTCCAAATAGGCAAACAAGGGTAGATTGGTTTGCTCGCTTTTCAGAGAATGATACAGAAATTCCTGTAAATACATCGCCATCATCACCTTGACCGGATGACAGGAGATAGAACTATAAGGATAAGCCAAGCTGATTTCACGCACCCGTTGCAATTTCTGGGATGGCTTGTAATCATACGTCAATTCAAGGATGCTCAAAGGACTGACAAGAACAGCCTGTAACGAATTTTTCCGGGCATGGGACTGCCGCAGCATAAAACTCATCATTCCGTCTTTTTCGGTATATACACTTACTATTTGGCTGTCTTCTGTGTATTTAATTTTACGCAAGACTATACCTTTCGTCTTTTGGAGCATAAAAAATGCATTTGTCTACGCTAAGTTAAGAAAAAAGTTCGATAAATCTGGCTGAAAAGACAAAAATCTCATGTTTTGATGCAATTTTCCTTGAAATTATTTTGTCAGTATATGAAAAAGGCCTACCTTTGCATCCGCAATTGAGCCACATTGCTCGAAAGCACTGGCTAAAAGCCGAAGGTTTGGTCCCTTCGTCTATCGGTTAGGACGAGAGATTTTCATTCTCTAAAGAGCAGTTCGATTCTGCTAGGGACTACAAGAAAAGAAAAAATAAAAAAACAGAAGATGGCTAACCACAAATCATCATTGAAGAGAATCCGCCAGTCGGAAAAGAGAAGACTGCATAACAGATATTATGCAAAGACCATGCGCAATGCCGTTCGCAAGTTGCGTGCAACTACCGATAAGGCAGTAGCTGTGGAAATGTACCCCAGTGTTCAGAAACTATTGGATAAATTGGCAAAGAACAACATCATCCACAAGAATAAGGCGGCCAACTTAAAGTCTAAATTGGCTATTTATATTCAGAAACTGGCATAAAAAAGGGAGAATAGACCTTTTTATCAGTTAGCATATAACGGCTTCCTTTTAGGAAGTCGTTTTTTTTGTTTCATTTCTTTCATATTCCAATTTTATTTTGTAAATTTGTAGCCTATTAAGAAGAATAAATACAGATTCTATAGAATGGAAGAAATTCAAACGAACAATCAGGAATATAGCGCGTCCAACATTCAGGTATTGGAAGGTTTGGAAGCAGTGCGCAAACGTCCTGCCATGTACATCGGAGACATCAGTGAGAAGGGACTTCATCACTTGGTGTACGAAACCGTGGACAACTCCATCGATGAGGCTTTGGCCGGATATTGCACCCACATCGAAGTTACCATTAACGAAGACAATAGCATTACCGTACAAGACAACGGACGAGGCATTCCCGTGGACATGCACGAGAAGGAGCACAAAAGTGCCTTGGAAGTCGTAATGACGGTACTCCATGCCGGAGGTAAATTCGACAAGGGCTCATACAAGGTCAGCGGTGGTTTGCACGGCGTAGGTGTATCTTGTGTAAACGCCCTCAGCAGCCACATGGTAAGTCAAGTGTTCCGCGACGGGAAAATATACCAACAGGAATACCACATAGGAAAGCCTGTAGCACCCGTAGCCATTGTTGGCGAAACAGAGTTACGTGGTACACGCCAACAATTCTGGCCGGATGCCACCATCTTCACGACCACTACATACAAATACGACACATTGGCAACCCGTATGCGTGAACTTGCATACCTAAACGCAGGCATCACCATCAAGTTGACCGACCTTCGCCCCGACGAGGAAGGAAACACCCGTACAGAAACCTTCTATAGCGAAGAAGGCCTGAAGGAATTTGTGCGTTACATAGACAGCAGTCGTATTCACCTGTTCAACGATGTTATCTACCTGAACACGGAAAAGCAAGGTACTCCAATCGAGGTGGCCATCATGTACAATACCGGTTACAGCGAAAACCTACATTCCTATGTCAACAACATCAATACTATAGAAGGTGGCACACATCTGCAAGGTTTCCGTATGGCATTGACCCGTGTACTGAAAAAGTATGCCGAGGAACAATGTGCAAAAGAGTTGGAGAAACTGACAAAAAACAAGGTGGAGATAAGCGGTGAGGATTTCCGTGAAGGATTGACCGCAGTCATCAGCATCAAGGTTGCAGAGCCACAGTTCGAAGGACAGACAAAGACGAAACTGGGCAACAGTGAAGTGGCCGGTGCCGTACAGCAAGCCGTAGGAGAAGCCCTGACGCAATATCTGGAGGAGCATCCTCAGGAAGCCAAACTCATCGTGAGTAAGGTGATGCTTGCCGCGCAGGCACGTGTGGCCGCACGTAAGGCACGCGAGAGCGTACAGAGAAAGAGCCCTATGGGTGGAGCCGGATTACCCGGAAAACTGGCAGACTGCTCCGACAAAGACCCAGCCAACGGCGAGCTCTTTATCGTGGAGGGTGATTCTGCCGGTGGTTCAGCAAAACAAGGACGTAATCGTCACTTCCAAGCCATCCTACCCATCCGTGGTAAGATTTTCAACGTGGAGCGCGTAATGTGGAGCAAGGCTTTCGAACACGAGGAAGTCAACAACATCATCCAGGCCTTGGGCGTCCGCTTCGGATTAGGAGAAGACAGCAAGGAGGCAAACTACGAGAAATTGCGTTATTACAAAGTCATCATCATGACCGATGCCGATGTCGATGGTTCTCACATCGACACACTTCTGATGACACTTTTCTATCGTTACATGCCAGAACTGATACAAAAGGGACACCTATATATAGCTACCCCCCCACTCTATCGTTGCAAATTGCGCAACACGGAGGAATATTGCTATACGGAAACCGACCGTCTGCGCTTTATGGAAAAATACAACAACGGGCGAGAGGATGGCATTACCACGCAACGATACAAAGGTCTTGGTGAAATGAACCCAGAGCAACTGTGGGAGACAACCATGAATCCCGAAAGCCGTCTGCTGAAACAAGTAACCATAGAAGATGCTGCCGGAGCTGACTATGTATTCTCCATGCTTATGGGCGAAGACGTAGGGCCAAGACGTGAATTTATCGAACAGAATGCCACCTATGCAAACATCGATGCATAGGCATTCGCAAGGAGCATACAGAAAGAAGCCTTCTCCCAAACGGAAGAGGGCTTCTTCTTTGTTTATGACATCCGTCAACCAAGGGAAACGGCTATGATAAAGGTTCCTAAAATCAAAGCGATTGCCCACATAACAATAAGAATGACAAGCAAGGCAGGAGAAAGCGGTTTATGCTGTACCAAACGAGCAACACCATACACGGTCAAGGCAATCAAAACAAGTATGACGACAGTGCCAAGCCCCATTATCCAGGGCCTTCCGTCTGCCAACATATTCAGCATATCATTAAAATGGAATGTTCCAATACTCACATCCGGATGATTACCCGAAACGATGGGGATGTTTCCAAGGAAACGGCAACTAACATATAGAAACACGATGACTATTGCAAGAACCGGCAGGGCGGCAAGAATAATCCCGAATACGAGCATGAACATACATCCTGAGTTATTTCTTCTAGTTGGATAGCCTTTCCGTTCCGTTTCCGTTTCCTGCATAATCTGCTCTTTCAGATTTTCCGGTGTCACTCGTTCACCTTTCATCAGCAGTTTGTCTTCTGGGGTGACAGCCTCTGGTACTACAAGCCACAGGATTAAATAAATCGTTGGGAGGAAAAGGAAGGAAAAACTCGTACAATACCACAAAATAAAGAAAAGCAATACGAATCCCAGGCGCCATAAAACCGGATCGCCATTTCCGAAATATTGCGACAATCCCGATAGCACGCCTCCCAGCACTTTGTCGTTGCCATCACGATAAAGCCGATGTTCGTGTACATGCGTACGAACTTTTTTTGCAAAGGCACTTGTGGCATCGCCAGCCTCTCGGAAGAACTGATTCATCCGTTCACCCTTACCATCTGCGTCCTCCTCTTCTTCCGAAAACAACGGGTCTTCATCCTCTACGTTTTCGTTCCTTATATCTTCCGAAGGTTTGTTTTCCTCATCATCTATCTCATCAGGATTGCCTATTTTACCGACAATCTCTTTAATCAAATCAATATTGACGGCCTCTATGCCTTGTTGCTTCTTCTCCCAAAGCAGTTCGGCCACACGATGCTCTATATCGTCCGCGATTTCTGCCCCATCCGACTGACGCTTGAAATAATCCTTCATACTGTTCAGATAACGTTCAAGCAACTGATACGCATCGTCATCAATGTTATATAAGGTACCAAACAGATTGATCGTAATGTTCTTTTTCATAATATCCAATTGTTTTTGTTATTTTGAAGAATGTTTACAGTATTCGATATTTCATTCCAACTCTGATCCAGTTGTCGGAGCGTCTCCTCTCCATCCATCGTCAACGCATAATATTTACGTGGAGGCCCTTGCGTACTTTCTTGCCATTCATACTTCAACAGTTTGTCATTTTTTAATCGGTTAAGCAGAGGATAAAGAGTTCCCTCGACCACTATCATCTGCGCATCCTTTAATTTTGAAATAATGTCATTGGCATAACAAGGACGATTGCGAAGAAGTAGCATAATACAGTACTCCAGCATCCCCTTGCGCATCTGTGATTTTGTATTCTCGACGTTCATCGTTTCATCGTTATTTCGTTTCAACGCCACAAAGGTATGCATAATTTATGTACCTTGTATCACATGGTACTAAGATTTAATATTTATTAACAAAAAGAAGGGCCAAAAAGATGCATAAATGAGGAGCAAATATTAGGCCTTGTTTCTGTTAATGCGCGAGCAAATATTTGCTACATCACGAGGAAACAAAATCATCATAAAGAATAATCAGACAAGCACGTTTACCAACCGGTCGAAGATACGGCCGCTCAACGGAACAAAAAAACTTATTTTATTTTGCGCTTCACACTCTTAATTTTATCTTTGCATTAGAAAAAAAAGGAAACGTGTCGTATTACATAACAAAAACTGCCAAAAATGAAAAAAACAGTCTTTCTATTCCTCATCCTGTTTGCCACCGCAGTGATGGCAAAGCCTAAACATATTGTTGTGGCCTACGTGACAATATGGACGAACGAAATACCAGACCCAACCCAGATGACACACATAAACTATGCCTTTGGCTGCGTGAACGAAACATTCAACGGAGTGACTGTCCAGAAGCCGGAACGACTGAAACAGTTGGCAGAACTGAAAAAGCAGAATCCGAAGTTGCACTTGTTGCTTTCTATTGGCGGCTGGGGCACAGGACGATTCAGTGAAATGGCTGCCGATGAACAACTGCGACTGGCATTTGCCAAGGATTGCAAACGGGTAATCGAAGAATACAACCTGGACGGCATTGACATCGACTGGGAATACCCCACACAATCCGGTGCTGGCATTTCCGCCTCGCCGGACGACACCAAGAACTACACCCTAATGATGCGCGACATACGTAAAGCCATCGGAAAAAAGAAGGATCTAACACTTGCATCCTGCGGATCTGCCCGATACATCCCTTTCCCCGATATTCTTCCCTATCTGGATTTCGTGAATATCATGGCCTACGATTTGGGATCCGGTGAAAAGCATCACTCTGCCCTCTATCCCTGTTCGATAAGTGGCAACTACACAGCCGACAAAGCCGTAAAGGCACATCTAGACGCTGGCTTGCCCCTCAACAAACTCGTACTGGGAATGCCATTCTACAGCCGTGGCATCGGACACGAATGGATTGCAAGCAATCAGTTCCAATCCGTAAAAGAAAAAGAGGGATTAGAGGAGTTTTGGGATACTGAGGGTTGCGTTCCCTATATGAAAAACAAGGAAGGAAAAATTGTCATGACCTACGACAACCCTCTATCTATCTCTATCAAATGCAAGTACATAAAGAAGAAAGGACTACTGGGAGGAATGTACTGGCATTACGGGTATGATGACGAGAATCGAACCTTGAGCCGTGTTGTAGCACATGAACTGTTAGAAAATCCAGAACAGTAATCACATACAATAAGCAAAAATCCGGTCGCTACACGTAACGACCGGATTTCCTATCTATATCGGATGTTGATTATTCCTGCACCTGATTCCACACCTTCATTACAGCATTGTCGCTTCTGTTAGCCCAGGAATAATAAGGAATTGTCTGAGCCACAGAATCTACTGTTTCCGTACAATACACCAGAGGACCACGGGTCAGTGCCACACATCCGGCATCTTCCTTCACACGGTCATCGGCCTTAACCGTACGCTCATTCATGTTCAGGTCGAGTTCTACCACATCGCCTTGCTGCCATGTCCTGTCAATCAAGGCAAAACCCTTTTCCAACGGAGCCTCTATGGTTTCACCATTCACGCGAACGGTATAGCCAGTCGCATTTTCTTCCGTGAAGCGATACAAGTTACCTGGCATAAATTCCTGGCTACGGCACCAAGTAGGAATCCTAAGCCTCATCGTAAACTGGCTCTTCTTGCTTGGGTTAACCGTCAACTTCACATGCCCGTCGTTGGGGTATTCCGTGGTCTGCTGCAACTGTACATTGCATTTCTTCAATGGAATATTCACCTCGTTTCCGGCATACAATGTCACATAGACATCCTTGTCGGTATAGCTATACATATACCCTGGTGTCTGCAAGATAAGACGAGAGATGTTCGGAGGACAGCAAGCACAGCCGAACCACTCCGAACGAGCTACATCTCCCTCCGACTCCAACGGGTTTACATAGAAGAAGCGGTCGCCACTCAAGCTGATGCCGGCCAAGGCATTGTTGAACAAGGAAATTTCAGCGACATCCAGATATTTGGCATCCCCTTCGGCCAGGAACATGGCATTGTTGAAGAACACGTTGGCCACAGCGGCACAGGTCTCATCGTAAGCCTCCTTGTTGGGCAAACTGTACATTTCACCAAATCCTTCGATTCTGCGATCGGCTCCCAAGCCACCCGTCACATGGATACGTGAAGTTACCAGGTTGTTCCAAATAGAATCCAATGCCTCAGTATATTCAGCGTTCCCAGTCAGAGCATCCACCTGAGCCATACCTGTGTACAGATAGATGGCACGTACACAATGTCCTACCGCTTCGCGCTGATCCTTCACCGGCTGGTGCTGCTGCGCGTATGTGGGTGCATTCACACCCTCGCCATCAGGAATAAAGGTAACGCCGCGGATGTCCAGGAATTTCTTTGCCAGGTCCAGGTACTGACGGTCACCTGTTGTACGATACAGTTTACATAGTGCCAGCTCTATCTCCTCGTGTCCGGGTGCCTGATTCACAGGTTTCCCGTCGTTGTAGGCAGGATCGCCCTCGAAGAACACGTGCTGAATATGCTTGGCACTCTTTATGGCCACGTCCAGAAGCTCACGTTTTCCCGTTGCCTGATAATATGCCACGGCAGCCTCGTAGAGATGTCCCATATTATACAGCTCGTGACTATGTATGACATAGGAATAAGGACGGTTACCCATCTCACTCTCATTATAATTACCACAGGTGTGCGAGATGTACAAATAGCCATCTGGCTTTTGGGACGCAGCAATCAAAGCGATTGTAGAATCCATGAATGCTTCCAGTTTCTCGTCCGGACGAAGCATCAGCGAATAAGCCACGCCCTCCATCACCTTGTAAAGGTCTGAACTGATGAAACGGTGTGTCTCGGGCAGTGGTGTTTCCTTGCCTGCCAGAAAATCAGCGCAACGACGAAAACGCTCTACGGCAGGAGCACCGTGTTCTACGGAGAATGGCACTGTTACGTCCAGTTCCGTCTTCATTCTTTGTTGCCAAAATCCGTTGGTCAACTTTACGTCCGTAAACGGGACAGGACGAATGGAGTTGTCTGTTTTACTACAACCTGTCAGACTGGCCAACACGAGCAAAGCAATTGTACTTCTTTTTAACATACTTGTCTTATTTATGATTAATATTGTTTGCCTATAAGGGATTCTGCATGGAAAGATACGCCGAAGCGATTTCTTCCAATTCCCGATACCAATCAGAGCCAAAACGCCGGACGAGTGGTTCACGGAGGAATTTATACACTGGCAGTCCCATTTCCTTTCCTTTGCGAACTGCATCCTGACATACATCCCAACGATGGTAGTTGAGTCCGACCATATCGCCTAATTTCTTTTCTCGTATGGGATAGAGGCTGCAACTGATGGGCTTGGGCCACTTCGTCTTTCCCTGCCGGCACGCTTTCTCCAACGTACAAAGGCAACAGCCGTCCTGATAGCTGGTGAACACACAGTCTTTCCCGTTTACGATATTTGTAACAAGTTCCCCTTCCGGATCAATATAGCAGACACCGTTCTTGTCTATCTCCGCCTGTGCCTGGGCACTCAAATCCGCCCACACCACATCCAAAGCCTCTTCCATTTCCGCTATCTCGTCCATCGTAACCGGCGCCCCGGCATCGCCTTCTATGCAACATTTGCCGTGACAGGCATCTAAATCACAGCAGAAACATTCCGTCAGGATGTCGGTATGCAGGATCACATCACCCACAATCAACAGATTACCATAGGATGGGTTCTTTTCCATGAGCTTTCAGATAATCGTTACACAGAGTAAAATGGTGGTTGCCGAAAAATCCCCGGTAAGCACTCAAAGGGCTAGGGTGCGCACTCTGCAACACCAAATGTCGCGAAGAATCTATCAAGGCCGACTTGCGTCCCGCAGGAGCTCCCCACAACAGGAACACCAGATTTTCCCTCCCATTGCTCAAAGCCCGGATGGCAGCATCCGTAAACTGTTCCCATCCATGTCCGCTATGACTAAAAGCCTGATGGGCACGCACACTCAGACAGGTATTCAGCAGGAAGACACCCTGCCTCGCCCAACGGGTCAGGTCGCCGCTCTGCGGTAACGGCATCCCCGTTTCCGCCTCTATTTCCTGAAATATATTTCGAAGCGAAGGAGGAAAAGCCACACCTTCCCGTACCGAGAAACAAAGTCCGTGGGCCTGACCCACATCGTGGTAGGGGTCCTGACCCAAGATAACCACTTTGACAGAATCAAAAGGGGTTTGGGCAAATGCATTAAAAATCAGTTTGCCCGGAGGGAAACACGGGCCTGCCATGTATTCGCTCCGGACGAACTGAACCAACTCCTGAAAGTAGGGTTTCTCAAATTCGGGCAAGAGCTGTTTGCTCCAGCTCTCATCGATATTCACATTCATTATTTAATCAAGCACTTACCTGTCATTTCCGATGGCTGTTCCAGTCCCATGACATGCAAGATGCTGGGAGCCACATCGGCCAATACGCCATTCTCTACCTGAGCATCCTTGCGAGTGGTAATGTAGATGAAAGGCACGGGGTTTAGGGAATGAGCCGTATTTACACTGCCATCGGAATTCAACGCATTGTCAGCATTTCCGTGATCGGCAATCAGGATGGTTTCGTAACCAACGGCATTGGCAGCCTCTACCACCTCGCTTACACACTGATCCACTGCTCTAACAGCCTTCTCAATGGCCTCATATACACCTGTATGTCCCACCATATCACCATTGGCAAAATTCACTACGATGAAGTCGTACTTGTCCTCCTTGATGGAAGCCACCAGTTTGTCCTTTACCTCGTAGGCACTCATCTCCGGTTTCAAGTCGTAGGTCGCCACCTTGGGGCTTGCCACCAAGGTACGTTCCTCGCCTGCATAAGGTGCTTCTCGTCCGCCATTGAAGAAGAAGGTTACGTGGGCATATTTTTCCGTTTCTGCCGTATGCAACTGTTTCAGGCCTTTGCTGCTGATATATTCGCCCAATGTGTTCGATACGTTCTCTTTAGGGAATAGGATGTGTACGCCCGTAAAGCTGGCATCGTAGGGTGTCATACAATAATACTGCAAACCAGGAATCGTGTGCATCTCCTGTTCAGGCATATCCTGCTGTGTCAATACAATGGTAAGTTCCTTGGCACGGTCATTACGGTAGTTGAAGAAGATCACAACATCGCCCTCTTTGATGGTACCGTCCACGTTGCTGTTGTTAATAGGCTTGATGAACTCATCCGTCACCCCGTCATCATAACTGTCCTGTACGGCCTGAACCATATCTGTAGCCTGTACGCCCTGGGCACTTACCAACAGGTCGTAAGCCATCTTTACGCGTTCCCACCGCTTGTCACGGTCCATCGCGTAGAAGCGTCCCACGATACTGGCAATGGTAGCTCCGGGAACCTCAGCACATTTCTTTTCCAACTGCTCTATGAAGCCTTTACCGCTCTTAGGGTCAGTATCACGGCCATCCATAAAGCAATGGACGAAGGTATTCTTGATGTTGTAATCCTTGGATATCTCCACCAGTTTGAACAGGTGGTCCAGACTACTGTGCACACCACCGTTGCTGGTCAGACCCATCAGGTGCACATTCTTATCATTGAGTTTGGCATACGTATAGGCCGACACTATTTCCTCGTTCTTCAAGATACTGCCGTCGGCACACGCACGGTTGATCTTCACCAGGTCCTGATAAACGATACGGCCAGCACCGATGTTCAGGTGACCCACCTCGCTGTTACCCATCTGACCATCGGGAAGACCCACGTTTTCACCACTTGCCAGCAACTGGCTGTTGGGGTAATTTCTCCACAGACTGTCTATGTAGGGAGTGGGGGTATTGTAGATCACGTCACCTTTTCCTTTATTGCCGATGCCCCATCCGTCCAGGATCATCAGAAGTGCTTTCTTTGCCATAATAGTATTTATCTTTTTAAGTTCATATTTTTCAGGGTGCAAAATTACAAATTTATTCGGGAAAAAGCATTATCTTTGCCACAAAATTACGAATATGACATACGAAACAGCCACACTTCCGTGTGGTTTGAGAATCATTTGCGCACAAAATCAGAGTCATGTGGCTTCGTGCGGAATAGCCGTGGATGCCGGTACCAGGGACGAGCTCCCACAGGAATCTGGAATAGCACATTTTACCGAGCATCTTAGTTTCAAAGGAACTCAACGGCGCAAGGCCTGGCACATCATCCACTACATGGAATGTGTGGGAGGCGACCTGAATGCCTATACGGGCAAGGAAGAGACCGTCTATTACTGCACGTTCCTCAACAAGCATTACGCACGGGCCATCGACATCTTGTTCGACATCGTCTTTCACAGTACTTACCCCCAGGCTGAGATGAACAAGGAGGTGGAGGTGATTATCGACGAAATAGAGAGCTACAACGACAGCCCGTCGGAACTCATCTATGATGATTTTGAAAACATCCTGTTCAACGGGCATTCCCTGGGCAGGAACATTCTGGGCGAGGCTACCCGGCTACGCGAGCTTCGAAGCCAGAACATCCTAGATTTTACCCGCCGTCTCTACCGACCGGACAAGATGGTACTGTTCTTTTATGGCAACATCTCCCTCAGACAGATCATACACGAGGCAGAAAAACAGATTGCCAGATATCCAATGGATGCATCATCGCTCTTGGCCATCCCACGCATTGCCCCGCCGTCTTTCAACTATCCCCAGGAAACACAGATCATAAAAAAGGACACGCACCAGGCCCATGTGATGATAGGGACCCGCGGTTATGGTGCCACCGACAAACGCCAGCTCAGCCTGTTCCTGCTGAACAATATCCTGGGCGGACCCGGCATGAGCTCCCGCTTCAATCTCTCCCTACGAGAGAAGAACGGCCTTGTCTATACCGTGGAGAGCACCCTTACCACCTACACCGATACGGGCATATGGGGTGTCTATTTCGGATGCGACGACCACGATGTACGACGTTGTCTGAAACTGACATACAAGGAATTGGCGCAACTGATGGACAAGCCCCTGAGCGAAGCCCAGCTTCGTGCAGCCAAACGACAGATACAAGGGCAGATAGGCATCTCGTGGGACAACAACGAGAACGTGGCCATTGGTATGGGCAAACGCTACCTGCACTATGGCACCACCAAGACGTGCCAACAACTATGCGATGAAATAGAAGCCCTTACCTCCACCCAGTTATGGGACGTGGCGAACGACATTTTCAGTCCCGAAAAACTGATTACGCTTATCTATCAGTAGCCCGCATAATAATTATTTGACGGCATCCTTCAACATCTCGATGGCCGTGAACAGGACACCAGCCTCACCCCGGAACGTACCGGAGCCTCGTGGAGTTCCGTCTGGGGCATACCATTCATTGAATGCCTGATTTGCTACCACACGGTCCAGCATGGGGCTCAGGATATCGTATGCCTGTTCCACCTTGCCGTATTTCAGCAAGGCATGCACCATACGGGCACCGAACCAAGTCCAGTCGCCACCATTCTGATAACTATAGGGACACATACCCGTGCTTTTGAAAAAGCCCTCGGGGTAGGGTGGGAACACGGTAATGCCGATGGTCTGGGCATTTGCCCCCTGCTGACATTCGAGCATGTGTTGCAACGAGGCGTCTATCTCCTCGTCCTCCAATATACCGGCCAAGATAGCCACAGCCGTGCCACCCTGATAGAAAATCTGATTCTCGTCGAAATCCTCCGGGAAAGGTGAGCCGTTTAAGTACAGGTGCGGACGGAATTTCTGATGTTCAGCATCCCACAGGTATTGGCGTACGCGCTGTTTCACCTCGTCGCGCAACGTCTGCCATCGTGTCCGTTCAGCATCGTTGTCTGCCATATCTGCCATATCGTTCAATGCCTGGACAAACATGGCATTGTCGTAGATGTCGATGCTGTAATGGGTATTCCCGTCTATTTCCACTCCCCATTCGTGTTCAGGCTGAATGTCGCCCCAATCCGATGTAGTGGCGCCCGTCACCAGACCGTATGTGGAGTCCATTTTCTGCTGTATCAGGTACTCCATACTTCTGGTCAGATGCTGATAGACCGTTTCATCGCCCAGCACTTTTTCTCGTAGGTAGTCACGGTTACCGCTTTTCCGTACATATTTGGCCACAGCCTGTACAAGCGAACTCTCCTGGTCTGTCTCCACGGTATTCTTGTGCGACATATAGTTGCTGGCGGCATCCGATAGACGGTACTTGTAACCGACATTGGCATTCTCCCTTTCCACAAATCCATCCACGATATTGCCGTCCTCGCCCTGGAACGCATAAAACATATTCAGGTTCTCCTGGATCAGGGAATCGGACATCACCTCCATGGATAGTTCTATGAACGTATTGAAATCGCGTATCCAAACTTCGTTGTATGAGGATCCGGCATTGAAACCCTGCTGAGCCAGTTCCTTACCCATTTTCTCCACGACCTCCAAACGGCTGTCATTCTTTATTTTGTAGGACAAGGAGTCTTTGTCTTCACACGCGGTCATCAGGAAAAGGGCCAATACCACAAGACCCAGGAAAGACGTTTTTTTCATCATCTCTATTGTTTTCGTCCTGTCACAAAAAGTTATTTTGCGCTTCCGTCAATCAGACCTTTTAGGTAACCTACCGACTGGGCCATTCCGGTCAGAGGGCCTTTGTCCAAGTCTTTCTCGTGTTCGAGAGAGATGACACCTTTATACTTAATCTTGCGCAATGCCTTGAATACGGCTTTGAAATCCATCTCTCCCCAGCCCATTTCAATGCAACGGCCTTCCTTGGTAGGTGCTGTTTCGTCCTTGATATGGATATCGTAGATCCACTTGCCATATTTCCTGATGTCCTGGGCCACATCATATCCCGAACGGAACGTGTGACCGAGGTCCATGCAACAGCCGACACCGAGATTCGGGTCCTTCACCATTTCCACGATAGTACGTATGTCGGGGAAAGCGGCGCCATCGGGACCATGGGTGTGGATGGCAACCTTGATACCTGTCTCCTTGACTTTCTCTATCACGTAGGGCAGGAGGTCATAGTCGGGCACACCGATAAACATCTTGGTTCCATAACGCTGGGCGTATGCAAAAGTTCTGTCCACCTCGGCCTTGCTCTTCATATAGATGGGGCCCAGGGTGTATCCTGTCACGCCATATTCGGCACATTTAGCCTTGAAAGCATCCATTTCTTCTTTGGTGGATTCAAAAGGGAGCTGCCTGTCTTTGACGGAGAAATAGTGCACGCCCAACTGCTGAAGCACCTTGAGTGCTCCCTCGGTGCCGAAAGAGAATAGTGTGTACCCTGCGATGCCTATTTTAAATTCTTCTTCAGACGGATGTTTGAATTTCTGCGCAGAGGAAAACTGGGAGGACAAGAGAAACATTGCCACAGCCATCAACATTGAAATCTTTTTCATTTTTATCTATTTTTTAAAATTCCTGCAATTTATTTGTTTGACGTTTTTTACAAATTACTGAATAATAACTATTTGCCACAAATTTCGCTCCATCGGAAAATTTACCGGAATTCGTGTACGACGGCACAAAAAGGGCAAATTCCCAACAAAGACGGTTCAAAGATACGAATAAGTGGGAGATTTGCCAAATTTATTTGAAAAAAAACCGAACGAGAGTATTTTCAATGCTAACAAAACAAATCACACAAACTTGTCGAACTGTGCGTGGAATTGCATCACGCAATGCGCAAACTCACATCGAACCGCTGGTGGTCTGCCATCGAACTGTTGGTGATTTACTATCGAAGTGTTTGTATATTTCCTTCGCGCTGTGCGCGCGCTCACATCGAAGTTTTTGTATGCTGACATTGAAGTGTAAATGAATTTATGGCGCACAGAGTCCGTACACACCAGCCTACATTGGGCTGGTTGGTCGGTGGTAGTCAGTGACGCACCAAGGTACGGCACAGGGCATCCTGGAAGATGCGGGATTCGGCCACGGGAGTTTCCTGGCTGATAACGGAAAAAGCATACCACCGGCCATCGTTTCCCCTGCAATAGCCACTCAAAGAGGAAACGCCGATGGTGGTAAGGGTACCCGTCTTGCAGAACACACGTTCCAAAAAGACGGGATCACACATTCGACCTTGCAACGAACCTCTGCGCGGACCATCACCCGGTGTGGCAAGGGCCTCATCTATCAAGACCTGACGGATTTCCTCGTCCTGAAAGGCATAGTTCAACAACCGGACGAGGAAATCAGCCGTGAGCCGGTTCTGGGGAGACAACCCACTTCCATCGTTCAAAACGAACCCAGACGATGCCATGTCGGGAAATTCCTCTCGTATGAACCATTCGGCTATATCCGTTCCGTCCGTACAGCCACCGGTCCATCGGGTAAGACAATGGCCAATATGATAAAAGACCGCCTCGGCCTTGGTATTGCTGCTGAAAATAAGCATAGGGGCAAGTACGTCCCGCAGATTGTGAACCTCGCGAGCCACGACCTGTGTACCCACACGCGCACCGTTCATAGCCACATAGCGCTCCGGACAGTCCTTCTGGTCCTGCATTTCATCGGCCCAGGGATTCCCAAACAACACGTTATGCTCTAATTGAATGCCACTCTCCGCGAGGGCATACAGGAATTGTTTCTTCACAAACGGTTCGCCCTTGAACAACAGCGGCAGGGAATGGTAAGGCATATCCCAGTAGGGAGCAGATGGATGGGGGCGCAACGTATCGCGCCGGGCTAGATCGAAATAGATTCCACCACGGATCATACGCAAGCCCATACGGGAAAGGGCATTTACAAACCGACTGAAATCCTCGACCAAAGGGTCATCGTCCATCGTGAGGACCAGATAACCGTTCAGTACGCCATTGGAAACCGTTCCCTGCATAGACAACTGGCTCTCGTACTGATGTTCCGCGCCCAAACAATGCAGAGCATTGATGGCTGTAAGCAGTTTCATACAGGAGGCCGGCGGCATTAGCCGATCGCTATTGTGCTGGCAGACATAGCAATGCTGTTGCAGATCATAGACACTAAGAGCCAGCTGGTTCGTATCTATGCGCCCGGGATTTCTGAGCAGATCGTCCAACGCCTGTTGAAGCACTTCGTCCACGCTGTCAGGACCCTGAACCAAGTCCAGTTCGGGTACTTCCGGTTCTTTCGGTTCTCGGAAACATTCATATACGGTAAACAGTACGAACAACATCACGGCAACCAGGATGCCCAGGCAACCGCGACGTACGCTCTTCTTTAACTTACGTTTCTTCCTTCGAGCAGTCAAAACAGGAAATAGCGTTTGAAATTAGAAATCCCGGAACGATACATTTGCCTTACTGCTTACGGCCATGCATTCCATCTCGATGAGCCATGTAGGCCGACATACCGGAGCCAGTACGAAAACAGCCGGAACATGAGGGAAACGGGTAGCGAACTTTTGTTGCACCAGACGATAATCGGCCATATCACGCAGATACACGATAAAATGGGCCACATCGTCGAAACAGGCACCGCCCTCGGCCAATAGCTGCTCAACATTCTCCCACATACGTTCTGTCTGCTTGTCTATGTCACCCACGTGCAGGACATTACCTTGGTTGTCGATGCTGGCCGTTCCGCTGATAAAGAGATGACTACGGTCGCCATATTGCATTAGAGTTCCCCGTTCGAACGTTACCCCATATTCAATTGTACGGTTCAGATGCGAAAGAGCATACAGATAATGCTGCTGGTCGGGTTCGAAACCCTGGACGGCGTATGCATCCATTTGAATAAGAGCTTTCTGGTCGGCTGGATTGCCACCGATGCCCGTACTGCTGATATAATGCGTATCACCTGTCAGTCCATGATGCAGGAAATTCTCACGTCTACCACGAACCAAGCCATCGTACTGTGTATCAACATCCCGACAAAAGAACCAAGTACGCACACAATTGTCGGCCAGCGAAATATGATCCTGCGCCAAACGTTCCGTATAGGTGTTCAATATCGTATCTGTCTGACGGAAACTGTCGCCCTCAGGCGCCGTGAATCCGGCATCCATAATATGGCGATAGCCATTGTGGAGACAGATTGTCCTGCCCGTCTCCTTTGTGACTTCGGAGCCACGCTGAATATACAGCCATAGGGCCACCTTACTGCCGTCCAACGGCGGTTGCTGGATGATGCTCACGGCACCATCTGCCTCGTCCTTCATCCAGGGGAACTGGTTCGTACTATCGGAAAGGAAGAAACGTTTCCATACACATACGGCACCACTGAATTCCGGAGTTTGCAGCAAGGCTTCACGGGCTTTGCATATCCTTTCCAGTTGTTTCTGGAACCCATCGTCCTTAGGCTCTACGTGGAACAAAATATGCCATTCTACCACGCCCTCATCGGGCTTATATGTAGCAATCTCGGACGAAACGCCCCACTGCTCAAAATAGGTTTTTCTATATTCCATTTTTCTTTCTTTCCTATGGTAAAACGGCCCTTATGCTCTGCCCCATGGAACGGTCGCCCACTTCCAACACACAACGATCGGGATTGAGTTCCAGGTTGAATGCACCCTCGTCACCCGTTTCCGTCTCACTCAGGTCTCTAGTCCAATAATAGCCCGTTTGTCCTTCGTAACTCTTTTCCGTTCCGTCCATATAACAGCCGGCCAACGGCAGGAAGATAGACTTACCGTTTATCGTACTGGTAACAGTATATCCACCCACACCACTCTGTGTCGCTTTTGTCCATTTACATTCCGACAACAGTTCTTCTACATTCTCTTTCGACGGCATACGCCAGTTACCCTGCCAGCTAAAAGAAGCAGCATCGTCCCCAGCTTCCAGTTCGGTCTTTCCGTCCTGGAGCATACCGTTCACACCATATTTTTTCATACATTCCTGCTCGCTGTCAAAGAAAAGGTAATTATCCAAGCCAAAACACTTCTTTACCTGCGTTTCTCCCCAAGCGAAATAGTAGCCCAAGTCCTGAGACTCGGATGCACCTATATTGCAGGTTGCCCATTTCACGCTCAGCCCCAGATCAACCCAGGCATGTCCTTCTTCCTCACCTTCACCTTGTCCGTCACCCGAAGCCTCATCCGTATAAAACTCATTCACGTCACCATAATAACAGGAATCTCCTATGTAAACACAGGGGCACCAAAGATAACCGGTAGCTGGGGTCAACCGTTTAATGCTTACCGAGAAAGAGGCATATTTCTCTACTTCGGAAGGAACAAAGGCTGTCTTGTGTTCCCAATCCAATGGTTCTTCCGTCCCATAGAGAATGCCTAAAAAGAGGTTGCCGTTACCCGCTATGTCAAAGGTGTCCAGATTTACGGTACCCTCGAAAGTACCCGACCAGGCAGTCTTCTTTACTAGTTTACCCGACACATTGATAACCATTGTCTTAAAAGAATATGTGTCACCATAGTAAAGTGTTTCGCCGATTTTTGTATAAGGGCAGTAATAATAAGTTGTATTGGGTTTCAGACCATGAATATCCAGTTGAAACGGTTCCCCGTCCGTGCCCTTGGTCGTGTATTCCGTCGGGTTAGATTCTTCGTTTATCGTAGGACTCGTACTTAGCAAAAAGCCACAAGTCAAAGTCGTTTTGTCCGCATTGTCAGTGGTCACAAAACCCATCAGTCTTACGCCCGTTGCATGAACTTCCGCCCTACCCTGCGTCTCCAAATGGACATTGATTACCGGGTCGGGCTCTACAACAACTCTTTTATACTCTTTTTCCACCTCGTCTTCGCAACCTACAAAAAACAAGCACGGCAACAAGACTGCCATCCACAATATGAGCTTCTTCATTGTTATCTCTTTCATTTTCTTCGTCTTTTACATTAAAAATGCACTCAAAAACGCATTATTTCCCTTTTTTCGAGGTCAAAGATACGATTAAGTGAGTGAAAAATCAAATTTTGCGCAAGCCGAGTGCAGAAAAATTTATTCTTATGCCGAGGTGCGGCCAAAATTCAACAAGTTAAATAAATTTGAATTTTTCCGAACGTGAGTATCTTAGACGGTCAAATCAAAGAAACAAATCAATTCACTTACAAGCCCATCCGCGCTAAATTATGCATTATGCATTTTGAATTATGCATTATAACGTATCTTCCCTGTTCCATTTTTTTGACAATCTATAACCTATGCCGGAGAAACAGACCTCCATGAGCAGTTCTACTGTGGCACAGGTCAGCGAGCACAACAATGTCTGACGCATATTCCAACCAAACAGGGGAATGCTCACGATGGCGGCAAACAGGAAATTATCCACGAACTGGGCAACACCCGTGGAAACAAAGCTCCGAACAGCAAAAGCACGATAATTGTCGTGATGAAGTAAACGGGCAATGGAAATGTTGAGAACGGAATTAACAGCCGAAGCAACGAACATTGCAAAGGCGGAACCTAACACAATCCAGCTGGACCCTCCGATCGTACGGTTAAGGGCATCGTTTACCTGGGACAAGTCGGTAGCGTAATATTCCCCCCACATACCCGGAGTAAAGGAAACAAGCTTGAAGACAACGAACGTCGCAAGATTGATGCATATTGCTAATACTGAAAGTTTTGTGGCTGCTTTTCCTCCATACGCCCTGCACACCGCATCCATAATGAGAAAAGGAATCCAAGAGAGGGTATAACCGCTGTCGAGGGCAATCCATGAAGTGCGAAACAATTCCTTGTTTGCCAATAGGTTCATACACACGACAGACAACACTAAAACAGCAAAGGCCATCGAAGGAATCTTACGGAGCAATTCCTCATAATCCTCTATTTCCGATTTTATCCATTTACAAATCATACGACTGCAAAGATACGATTAAGTGAGAGATTTGCCAAATTTTTTTGGTTTTTCACTCATTTAATCGTACTTTGAGCTGCGCTCTTAGATACTCACATTCGGAAAAACAAAAATTCTTTTGGTTTTTCACTCATTTAATCGTATCTTTGTCTTCGATTATGAAAGATTTTAAGGAGTTAAGGCTTTGCAGCGAACTGTTGCAAGCCATAGAGGAACAAGGATACGAGCATCCCATGCCCGTACAAGAGGAGGTTATTCCCTGGTTATTAGAAAGAAACGAAGACCAAGGTGACTTGGTCGCACTTGCCCAGACGGGCACCGGTAAAACAGCAGCATACGGATTACCCATACTGCAAATATCAAAGAGTCCTGTGGGACAAGGGCCGGTGGCTCTTATTCTGAGTCCCACGCGCGAGTTGTGCCTGCAAATAACAGATGACCTGAAGGGATTTGCCAAATACTTGCCACAGAAAAAGATTTTGGCGGTTTATGGAGGAGCGAACATAGAACCTCAGATACGTGCGTTGAAAGCCGGAACTGACATTGTAGTGGCTACTCCTGGGCGTCTAATCGACCTGATGAAACGTGGGGCGGCCAATCTGTCGGAAGTGAGCAACATCGTGTTGGACGAGGCCGACGAAATGCTGTCTATGGGATTCCAGGAGGACATAGACAACATACTGGAGGGCATACCAGAAGAACACAATACGTTATTATTCAGCGCCACCATGAGTCGCGAGATTGAACAAATCTCGAAAAAATACTTGCACGATGCACATGAGATTCAGGTGGGCAGCCGAAACGAAGGAGCTGAAAATGTCAACCATATCTATTACCTGGTTCATGCAAAGGACAAATATCTGGCACTGAAACGCATTGTGGATTACTATCCGCGCATCTACGCCATTGTTTTCTGCCGTACCCGAATGGAGACACAGGAAGTGGCCGACAACTTGATACGCGACGGATACAACGCCGATGCCCTGCACGGGGAACTGAGTCAGCAGCAACGCGACTTGACCATGCAGAAATTCCGTCAGCATCGCACACAGTTATTGGTGGCTACGGATGTGGCCGCCCGTGGGCTGGATGTGGACGACCTGACGCATGTCATCAACTATGGTATGCCGGACGATGTAGAAAGCTACACGCACCGAAGCGGACGAACCGGAAGAGCCGGAAAGAAGGGCACCAGTATCTGTATCATTCATCTGCGGGAACGGAGCAAGATACGGCTGGTGGAGAAGCAGATAAAGAAGGACTTCGTTCAGGAAACCTTGCCCCACCCCAAAGACATCTGCGCCAAACAGCTTTACCATGTGATAGATGACATTGAACGGGTGGAAGTGGACGAAGAGGAAATAGCCCAATTTATGCCGGAAGTAACGAAACGCTGGGAATGGCTCGACAAAGAAGACCTGATCAAGCGTATCGTCAGCCGAGAATTCGGCCGTTTCCTGCAATACTACGCCTCCGCACCGGAAATCGAGGATGTAAACGGCAAATCCCAGGGGAAGGAACATACCGACGGGAAGTCGGGACGTAAGCGGAAAGGCGACCGCAACGCGGAAGAAGGATATGCTCGGCTGTTCCTGAACGTGGGAAAAATAGACGGCATGTATGCAAGGGAGATCATCAACCTGATAAATGCCAACGTGAAAGGAAACAAGGTGGAAATAGGAAGAATCGACCTAATGAAGAATTTCTCTTTTGTAGAAGTTATCGAAGCCGATGCCGACAGGGTGATGAAAGCCATGAAACATGGCGTGACGGTAAAAGGTCGCAGCGTGGTGATTGACCTCAGTCAGGCACAAAGTCCGTCGGCACCAACACAAAAGGAGAAAAAGAAAAAGTCGGAATCTGATCGTGACGGATCTCGGACAAAGAATTACAACAAACCGGAAAGAAGTTCCGATCACACCAAGCGGGACAAAAAGAAAGACAAGAACAACGAAGGATTTACTCAAAAGAAACGTGGGTTCACCGACCAAAAGAAGAATGGGCGCAACAACGACATACCGCAAAAGAAATTCGGGAAAGAAGACTGGATGCAATTCTTCCTGCCAAAAGGGAACAAAGTAAACAACGATCTGATGGGCGAAGAACCGGATTTCAGCGAAGAAGGATGGGCGCGCAGGATGCCCAAAAAGAGCAAGAAAAAGAAATAAATAGTTTCGATATGCGCATTTCAAAAACAATTCTGACGGCATTATCCGTATTGTGTTGTTTGACGGCAAAAGCCCAGACAGACCTGATCATCAATGAAATCATGGCAGCCAACTTGGATGCCTATGTAGATCCTTCGTGGAACTACGGAGGATGGGTAGAGTTGTACAACCCTGGAAGTAATCCGGTGCAGATACAAGGGTATTGGGTAAGCGATGACCCCAAGGACTTGAAGAAACGGCACTTGACGCAATCCATGATTGTACCTGGAAACGGGTTTCTGAACCTATGGTTCGATCACCACGACAAATACTGTGAGACGCAAGTAAACATGAAACTGGATGCCGACGGAGGAACCATCTACCTAAGTGACCCGGATGGCAATCTTGTTGCCAGCCAAGAATACCCCACGGCCATCCCCAGAGCCAGCTGGGCACGTATTCACGATGGAGCAGACGAATGGGGCTATACCAACCAGTGTACGCCTTCGGCCTCTAATGGGGATCTTCTCCTCTGCACGTTGCGTCTGCCCGCACCAGAGCCGGATGTTGAAAGCACGTTGTTCGACAAAGGCACATCCCTGACGACAAAGATAGACATTCCTGAAGGGGCCACACTCCGATATACGACAGACGGCAGCACGCCTACACTGGAAAACGGGGAAACCAGCACGGACGGTATCTTCACCGTGACCAACAATACCGTATTCCGTTTTGCGCTCTTCCAGGAAGGTTTTCTCAGCAGCCCCGTCATTACCCGCAGTTATTTGCTTCGGGACAAGGATTTCTCACTCCCAATTATGTCCCTATGCACCGACCCGAACAATCTGTACAGCGACGAAATGGGTATTTTTGTGGATGGAGTAAACGGAAGGCCCTGCCACCAGTATCCCGACAGACTTTGCAACTGGATGATGGATTGGGACCGGCCGGCTAATTTCGAGTTCATGGACAAAAACGGGAAATCGCTGGTCAACCAGGAAACCGAAATCCTACGATGTGGCGGATGGAGTCGCGACGACCTACCTTACTGCTTCAAGGTTCATGCCGTAAAAACCTGCGAGGGGAAAAACACCCTTGACTATCCATTCTTCGAGGACAAGCCTTATTTAAAGCACAAAATGCTCCAAATAAGAAATGGCGGAAATGACACGGAATGCAGAGTGATAGATGCCTTCATACAAAAGCTGATTCTTACAAGCGGGTTCAACGTCGATGTCCTGTCTTACCAACCTATCGCACATTACATCAACGGCATGTACTATGGCGTCATCAATATGCGCGAACCCAGCAACAAGCAATACGTTTATGCCAACTATGGGTATGACGACGACGAAATAGACTTCTTTGAATTAAGCTCAGATTCATGCGAGATGGTGAAATGCGGTACAAGTGATGCTTTCGACAAGCTATTTGACCTGAGCAGCAATGCAGTAAGAGAAACCAACTACACAAGAATAAAGGAATTGCTGGATGTGGATGAGTTCTGTAACTACATCGCCCTACAATTATTCCTGGGCAACTGGGATTGGCCGAAAAACAACACGAAGTGGTGGAGACCGGCATACAAGGGAGGCCGCTTCCGATACATACTCTTTGACTTGGACTATGCCTTCGACCTCACTCCTTCCTCTAGGAATAACAAACGCGACAAGGATCCTTTTACCGAGCTCAAGAAGAAGCAGTACTATAGATTCAACACGCCCTGCGATATGTCCGAAAGAGAAGTTGAAGAATTGGGGGGCGATGCATATTTTACGCATGAGATAAGAACCGTAACACTGTTCCTGAACTTGATGAAGAACAAGGAATTCCGAAAGCAGTTCATCAACACCTTCTGTATTGTTGGAGGCAGTATTTTCAACCCTGCACGCTGTACTCCACTTATCAACGAATGGGCACAGAAGGTCGCTCCTATGCAAATTCTCCCCAATGAATACAACAATCCGAAAAATCCATACTACAGATGCAAGATTATAAGTAATGAAAGTACGAATACGAGTCAGTCGCCATGGGACAGAGCCAACTTTATCATTGATAAGCTCCGGAACCGGCAACAGCTTATGTGCGAATTACTACAAGATTTCCTGAACACGGATTTTGCCGAGAACCCTGTCATGCGCAAGATAAAGCTTAGCAGCAACATCTCGCTCGCCAAAATCAGCATCGGAGGTCAGATTGTACCGACGGGCTCTTTCAACGGTTATCTTTTCCCCACCTCCATCTATGCAGAAGCCCCCGCCGGCTATGTTTTCGATGGATGGAAGGAAATAAACTCTACCAGCGACGAGGAATATTACAGCGAAGACGAAGAAATTTCGCTTCCCAACAGCGACATCGAACTGCAAGCCTGCTTCAGTCGCGACAAGACATACCCCACCGTCCGCCCGGTGGTTATCAACGAAGTGAGTGCGGCCAACAGCGTTTATGTAAACGAATATTTTAAGAGAAGGGACTGGATAGAGCTCTACAACACCAGCAACAAGCCGGTCAACATAAAAGGCATGGCCCTGTCCGACGACCCATCTGACCCATATAAATACATCATCTCATCAGAGGGATCCAGTGCCCGCACCATCATACCGGCTCATAGTTACAGGATTATCTGGTGCGACGAAGAAATGCCCAAGGCAGAACTTCATGCACCCTTCAAGTTAGCCAACGACGACGGTGCTTCAGTCATCCTGACGGCTGCCGACGGCAGTTGGTCCGACACGTTTACCTATACAAGTCATAACGGAGACGAGTCGGTCGGTCGGTTCCCGGATGGGAGCGATGAGATCTATGTCATGTCCCGTCCCAGCATCAATGGTGACAATTACATGACATCTAATACAGAATATCTGAGGACAGACCCGTTTGTCACGGGAATCAAGTTGCCAAGCCGCAGTGGTGGTTTAGGGCTCTTCATTGCCCCCGACGGATTGCACATCAAGAGCGAAGACGATGCGAATGTTCATTTGATCGTATGCACCTTAGGTGGTCAGGAAGTCATGTCGCAAGATGTCATAACGGAAGACAGCCATGCAGTCATTCCTGTCGGTCCACTCGCAAAAGACACGTATGTGGCCAATCTTTCAGACTCCCAAGGAAACCATTGTGCCATAAAGTTCCAGACAAGTCACACAGATAGATAATATTCTCGGAAAAGCCGAAAAGAAACAAAACAATAGAATATGTTGGAAAGATTAAAGGAAATAGTTTGCAAGGCCAACCTGGATTTGGTAAAACAGGGATTGGTCATTTTCACCTGGGGCAATGTCTCTGGCATAGACAGAGAAAAGGGGTTGGTTGTCATAAAACCCAGCGGAGTAGATTACGACAACATGAAGCCCGATGATATGGTCGTGGTGGACTTGAACACAGGACAGACCGTGGAGGGCGTTCTGAACCCATCGAGCGACACCCCCACGCATCTGGCACTGTATAGGGCCTTCCCTAATATCCTGGGAGTCGTACACACCCATTCGACCTACGCTACAGCCTTTGCACAAGCGGGTCGGGACATACCGAACATCGGCACCACCCATGCCGACTATTTCTACAAAGACATCCCTTGCACACGGGATATGACCGAAGCCGAGGTAAAGGGAGCATACGAACTGGAAACGGGAAATGTCATCGTTGACGAATTCCTGAACATCCGCCGCATAAACCCCGACCATACACCTGGGGTATTGGTCAGGAACCATGGTCCTTTTTCCTGGGGAACCTCTCCCGACAAAGCCGTTTATAACGCCAAGGTCATGGAACAATGCGCACAAATGGCATTCGTTGCCTTGTCGGTCAACCCGTCACTTACAATGAATCCCCTGCTTATTGAAAAACATTACATGCGTAAACATGGGCCTAATGCCTATTATGGACAGAAAAAGAAATAACACATATAACTTCTAAAATAAAAAAGTATGAAAGCATTTGAGAACATGGAGCTTTGGTGGGTTACCGGAGCACAGTTGCTCTACGGTGGTGAGACCGTAAAGATCGTGGACGGGCATTCCCGTGAAATGGTAGAAGGGCTGAATGCCGGTGGCATCATTCCTATAAAGGTAGTCTATAAAGGGACAGCCAATTCCAGCAAGGAAGTGGAAACCGTGATGAAAGAAGCCAACAACGCGTCCCAGTGCGTCGGCGTCATCACATGGATGCATACTTTTTCTCCTGCCAAGATGTGGATAAAGGGCCTTCAGGCTTTGCAGAAGCCTTTACTCCATTTCCACACCCAGTACAATGCAGAGATTCCCTGGGATACCATGGACATGGATTTCATGAACCTGAACCAGAGTGCCCACGGCGACCGTGAGTTCGGTCATATCTGCGCTCATCTGCGTAAGCCACGCAAGGTGGTAAGCGGTTACTGGAAGGACGCCAAACCCCAGCAGAGCATTGCCGTATGGGCTCGTGTAGCTGCCGCATGGGCTGATGCCCGCGATATGCGCATCCTTCGTTTCGGAGACCAGATGAACAATGTGGCCGTAACGGATGGCGATAAGGTGGAGGCCGAAGTGCGTCTGGGTTATCATATCGACTACTACCCCGTCAGCTCACTGATGGATTATTATCGCAAGGTTACCGATGCCGAGGCTGACGAACTGGTAGAGGAATACAAGAAACTCTACGACATCGTTATCGGCGAAGAGGGAGCCGATGAATACTGGTTGCGCGTGAAGAATGCCGCAAAGGCAGAAATCGCCATCAGTCGCGTCCTGAAAGACGAAGGCGCCAAAGGATTTACCACGAACTTCGACGACCTGGGCGGTGCCGATGTCAACGACCCCCATTTCCTAGGCTTCGACCAGATTCCCGGCCTGGCCTCCCAGCGCTTGATGGCCGAGGGATATGGATTCGGTGCCGAAGGTGACTGGAAGTCGGCCGCCCTGTATCGTACCGTATGGTTCATGACACAGGGATTGCCCTCAGGCTGTTCTTTCCTGGAGGACTATACGCTGAACTTCGACGGTGCCAACTCCTCCATCCTGCAAAGCCACATGCTGGAAATCTGTCCGCTCATCGCAGCCGACAAGCCTCGCCTGGAAGTACACTTCCTGGGTATCGGCATCCGCAAGGTGCAGACCGCCCGTCTGGTCTTCAACTCCAAGACCGGCAATGGCGTAACTGCCACGGTCATCGACCTTGGCAACCGCTTCCGTCTGATTGTGAACGATGTGAAGTGTATCGCTCCGAAGCCTCTGCCTAAACTGCCCGTGGCCAATGCGCTATGGATTCCCATGCCCGACTTCGAGGTGGGTACGGAAGCCTGGATCCTGGCTGGCGGAACCCATCATTCCTGTATGTCCTACGACATCACCCCGGAATACTGGGAAGACTATGCCGAGATTGCCGGCATCGAGTATCTCCATATCGACAAGGACACCACCGTCAGCGGCATCAAGCAGGATATGCGCGTGAACGAAGTCTATTATATGCTGAACAGAGCTTTGATGATGTAATATGAAACAAACAAGCAAGACAATACAAGAGGGAAAGGCCGTACTCGGAATCGAGTTCGGCTCTACCCGTATCAAGGCGGTACTCATCGACGAGGACAACAAGCCCATCGCCCAGGGAAACCACGAATGGGAGAACCAGCTGGCGGACGGACTATGGACCTATTCCATCGATGCCGTATGGCAGGGGTTGCAGGACTGCTACGCCCATTTGCGCGATGACGTAAAGACCCACTATGGCGTAGAGATAGAGAATCTGGCCGCCATCGGCATTTCCGCCATGATGCACGGCTATATGGCCTTCGACAAGGGAGGGAACATCCTGGTTCCGTTCCGCACCTGGCGCAACACGAATACCGGAGCGGCTGCCAAGGAGCTGTCCTCCCTGTTCAACTACAACATACCCCTCCGCTGGAGTATCTCACATCTTTATCAATGCATCCTGAACAACGACGAGCACGTAGGAAACATTGATTTCCAGACCACGCTGGCAGGGTATGTTCACTGGCAACTGACAGGTCGCAAGGTACTGGGCGTAGGGGATGCCTCCGGCATGATTCCTGTAGATCCCGCCACCAAGACCTACGATGCCGGTATGGTAGAGAAGTTCAACAGCCTCATCGCCCCCAAGGGGTATGGCTGGAAACTGCAGGATATCTTCCCCCAGGTATTGGTTGCCGGAGAAGATGCCGGTATGCTGACAGAGGAGGGTGCACGCAAGCTTGACCCGTCCGGTTACCTGAAGTCCGGCATACCGTTCTGTCCACCCGAGGGTGATGCCGGAACGGGTATGGTGGCAACGAATGCCGTTGAGCAACGCACGGGAAATGTGTCAGCCGGCACCTCCAGCTTCTCTATGGTCGTACTGGAAAAGCCGTTGACGAAAGCCTACGAGCCCATTGATATGGTAACGACCCCCGACGGCTCGCTTGTTGCCATGGTACATTGCAACAACTGTACGAGCGACATCAACGCTTGGGTAGGTCTTTTCCGCGAGTTCCAGGAGCTCATGGGCCAGCCGGTTGACATGAACGAGCTGTATGGCCGCCTGTTCAACAAGGCGCTGGAGGGCGATGCTGACTGCGGCGGCCTGATGTCCTTCAATTACGTGTCCGGCGAACCCATCACCTCCTGTGCCGAAGGGCGTCCGCTTTTTGTCCGCTCGGCCTCCGACCGTTTCAATCTGGCCAACTTCATGCGCGCCCATCTCTATGGAGCCATCGGCGTGCTGAAACTAGGCAACGACATTCTGCTCCGCGAGGAGAACATCCGCATCGACCGTATCATGGGACATGGCGGTTATTTCAAGACGAAAGGTGTGGGACAGCGTTTCCTGGCCGCCGCATTGGGAACACCCATCTCCGTTATGGAAACAGCCGGCGAAGGTGGTGCCTGGGGCATTGCCCTGCTGGCAGCATACGCCGTTTCCGGAAAGGGAGCCTCCCTGTCCGAATGGCTCCGGAACCAAGTCTTTGCCGACAGTATGGGCGAAGAGATTGTCCCCACGGCCGAGGAGATTGCCGGTTTCAATGCCTATCTGGAGAACTACAAGGCATGTCTGGCCATAGAGCAGGCAGCCATAAACGCAAAAAAATAAAAGACGACATGATGAAATTCAAACAAGCCCTTACCCTATTGCTGGGTATGATGTGTCTGCCCGTCATGGCCCAGACATATAAGGTTCAGTCCCCCGACGGCCATATCGCCATCGAGCTAAACAACGCCGAGAAGCTGACCTATTCCATAACGATGGACGGCAAGCAGCTCGTTGCCCCCTCTCCCATGGGATTCCAGTTCCGTGGCGAGGAGGATATGAGCGGGAACTTCCAGGTCAAGAACGATGCCAAGGTCAGGAGCGGAGTAGAAGCCTGGACACCTGTTGTACGCAACAAGCACGCCAAGTGTTCCGTCCCCTACAACGAGCTGGCTCTTGAGCTTCAGGAAAAGAGCGACATGTATCGCCGTATGGACCTCACCTTCCGCGTAATGAACGACGGTGTGGCCTTCCGCTATTCCCTCTACGGTACGCCCGAAACAGCCGCCCGTCAGGTCCTCCAGGAACTTACCGGCTATGCCATACCCCAGGAATCCAGCCTTTGGGTTCCCCAGTTCGGATACAACGACGATGGCAAGGGGTATAAGAGTTCCCAGGAAGGCCCCTTCATCAAGACAGCCGTCAAGGACATCAAGAGCGACATCCACGCCGGACTCCCCGGCCTCATCGAGGTGGACAAGGAGAATTACATGGCAGTTCTGGAAGCCAACCTGGACAATTTCCCTGCCTTCTACCTTGGCAGCACCACTCAGACAAAGGACGGTTTCCTGATGCTGAACACGAAGCTCACCCCTATCTGGGGCGAAGACGAGAACGGTGTGAAAGCCCGTTTCACAGAGAAGGTGACCACCCCCTGGCGTATCATCATGGCAGGGCACAATCCCGGCAAGTTCATAGAAAGCGAGATTGTCCGTTCCCTGAATCCCGATTGTGCCATCGAAGATGTTTCCTGGATAAAGCCCGGCATGAGCGCATGGGACAACTGGTGGAGCGGCGACATAAAGATGGAACCGGATGTCATCCGCCAATACATCGACCTGGCAGCCAAGGAAGGTTGGCCCTATATGCTGATAGACTGGACGTGGTACGGCCCCTTCTGCGTACCGAGCGCCGACATTAGCACGCCGGCCGAGAACCTGGATATGCCCGCCCTCATCAAGTATGCCAACGACCGCAATGTGGACATCTGGCTGTGGTTGAGAAGCGAGGACACGAACCAGAACGACCAATACAAGAAGGCGTTCCCCCTGTATCGTCAGTGGGGCGTGAAGGGCGTCAAGATCGACTTCATGGATCGCGACGACCAGGACATGGTCAACTGGTACCGCCGTATCATCAAGGCCACGGCAGAAAACCACCTTATGCTCGACTTCCACGGAGCCTATCTGCCCGACGGCATAGAGCGCACCTATCCCAACATGATGACTCGCGAAGGTGTGATGGGCAACGAATACTACAAGTTCTCCGACAAGATGACACCCGAGCACAACGTCACCCTGGCCTATACCCGACTGTTGGCAGGACAGATGGACTACACCCCCGGCGGTTTCCTCAATGTCACCCAGAAGGAGTTCAAGAACCAGTGCCCCACGCTCGTCAGCAACACCCGTGCGGCAGAGCTGGCCAAGTTCGTTGTTTACGAAAGTCCTTATACCGTCTTCTGCGACCATCCCGATCATGTCTATGGTCAGGCGGGAGAAGACTTCATGCAGGTTGTTCCCACCACATGGGACGACATCCGTTTCCTCGACGGAACCCCCGACACGTATGTAGCCCTGGCAAAGAAGAGCGGCGACAAGTGGTTCATCGGTGTCATCAACAACAGCGAAGGGCGCACGATAAACCTTGACCTGTCAGCCATCACCGATGGTCCCTGCACCGTGGAATACTGGCAGGACGGAAAGAAAGCCAATGTGGATGCCAAGGCCTGCGACCACAAGACGGTGAAACAGAAAGCCGGAAAGCCCCTTACCATAAAGATGGCCAATGCCGGCGGTTATGTAGCTATTATAAGCCAATAACCCATACAAGACAAGAAGTCAGCAGCCCGGAGCGGATTCGTCCCGGGCTGTTTTCGTTTTCTGTATCCGTTGGGATTTATCCCCCCACCCTCAAGGCTGCGAGTAAGCGAGAGCAGAGTGAAATTTATTTCGATTCAGCTGAGCGGGAGCAGGCTTGACCGACAGGTCAAGCCTATCGTTTATTCTTCTACGATGGTGGACGACTGGGTTGTCACCGTGACGCCATCGGCTTCGAGGATAGGCACGAAGTTGCCGATATACGTCCATTGGCCTCCGCCGGGTACACTGACGCGTGTGGCGGGAATATCTTTCCATTTGGTGTCGGTGAAGCTCATGCCGGCGGTGCTGATGCCGAGCTTGTCATGTGCCCAGCGTGTAAAATCGAACCCTTCGGACAGATTGATTCTCTTATCTCCCTGTAGGCCATACGGGACGGGGTTAATCTTTGCCTGAAAATGGCCGGAACCCACTAAAGAATTGTGAGCAACGGTTACGGGCCCTGCCGTAATGGTGCCGCTTGCGGCTCCATTGGAGAAGGTGACATTAGACCTGAAATCGGGGGCGGTGCATACTTCGTGTACCCATGCGCCATAGTCCCTTACCTGAAGATTAACCGTTACCGATGTACCTCCATCTGTCATGGTCTGCACGGCATCGTAGGCCTTGATGCCGGCGCGAGTGAGGTGTTCCACTTCCTTGATTACATCACCGTTTCCGTCGAGTATGCGTGCCACGAGCTTGAAGTTCTCGCAGGATGGAGTTTCCACCGTGAGGGGTACATCTGCCATGCCGTCTTTGTCGAGCGGGTAATACTCCAGTCCATAGGAATACCATCCGTCGCCTGCGGTGACGGGTGCTTTCTTCTGTGCGTTGGCATGCTGTTCCTTGTTTATGTCCTCGTAGTATTCCGGATTGAGGGTCGGGTCGGGTATGGTTCCGAATTTCTCTACCTCGATTGTCATCTCGTCGGCTGCTGCCGGGGGGAATGACTGCGGATTCCATTCGTAGGCCAGGTCTGTGACGCTGAACTGACTCTGGCTCTGTCCGCCATAGTTGAGCCGTTCGCATACATCCTCCGTCTTGTCCTTGATGTCGTTAGGGGATTTCCAGCTCCACCATACTTTCTCTATTTCGGGTGTGTCGGCCAAGTAGTGGTTGGCGTGCTTGCCCTTGTCCCACACATAAATGAATCCCCTTATCTTGGAGCCAAGGGAAAAGGTGGTGTCGAAGAAGACATGGCCGTTCTTCTTGCAGGAATTGAAGGCGAGCCGTGCGAAGACGGGTTTCAGGTCGCATCCAAATCCCAACGCCTTGATGTTGTAGAAATAGAGCTTGATGCGTGGGAAGACCGCTGCGTCGAACGAGAAGTGGATGTTTTCCCGTAGGTCGCTCATCTCGGGCTTTGCTTCCACAGGGAGGATTTCGATGGAATTGAGCGGAGTCATCGTCTCTGTTGTAAAGTCGTATTCGGCACCTATTTTCACCTTCAGTGTGCCTCCTATCTTCTGCGCATAGTTGATGGCCCTGGAGATTTCCGACTTCATTTCGAGGGAACCGCAGACATCGAAGTCGAAATCGACATTTACCGGAACGCCGTGTACTATGAAGAACTGGTGGAAAGTAAGCAGCATCTGCTTGATGTCCCATTCCTTTCCCTTCGAGGCGCTGAAGGAGGGTTCCACGGAGAATGTGCCGGTGGCTGTCACCTCTCCGCCCATCACTGCCTTGATACGCTCGAACGGGCAGTTGAGGCTCTTGCCGTCGAAAAGCAGACTGAGTGAGCCGAGGGTAATGTCGAAATCGGTTTCGTCGAAATTGATGTCAACTTCGTCAAGGCTCACCCTAATGCCCGTTTCCACCAAGCGGAGCAACTTCAAGCTTTGCATCACCTTTCCGTCATAGTCGCTGGCCGTGCTTCGCGTCATCACGCCGTCGCTGCCGAAATGGATGGTCTGGTTGAAGAATATCTCCGTGATGGCGGCATTGCGGTAGTGGATGGTGGCCACATTGCCGTCCACCTGTGCCTCAAGGATAAAGAGGGCCTCTGCCCTGTCCCGGTATATGACGGGCACGATGGCTCCGCGATAGAGCTTGGGTACGGCATGGGCAAACTTCAGTACGGCAATGTTCAGAAGGGTGTCGAGTGAAAGGACTTCGTCCTCGCCATCGGTGAACGTGATGAGGTTGGGGTTTATCTTGGCATCTGCCTCTGGATAGATGTAGTTGTCCAGATCGACGTCGGTATATTCGTACTGAACGCCCAGGGTATCCCTGGGTTCATCGTCCCAGGAGACTTCGAGTTCGGGAGTCACCTCGAAATCCACAGAATCGCCCCGACTGGTGGTGACGTTCAGCCACGACTGTGCATCGGCGGCTATGGCTACCATGCAAAGCACCAGGAAACAGTATGTCTTTTTCATAATCATTCGTGTAAGGGGGTTATCTAACTAAAACTTTTGTGCCATTGATGATGTAATAGCCGCCTTTCTCTATTTTCTCAACTTTCACGCCGCCCAGGGTGTAGATGCCCGTCTTGCGGGACTTTTCCCTGTACACATTGAGCAGGGAGGAGGCTCCGTCGTTGTAGAAGAAGCACATCTTGCTGATGTCCGAGGGGGCGTATTCCATCTTTTCGTCCTCGTACGACAGGACTACCTTGCCGTCGCTGGAATGGGATACCTTAGGGAGCTTGGTGAAAATCACCTCCTGGTCCGTTCCGTCCTTCAACGACAGGCGCAGGGCGTTGGGTGCTTTCTGATGGAAGGGGGATGACGCTTCCGAGCCGTCGGCATTCAGCATCTTACTCCAGGACAGTTCCAGGTCCGGAGTCACCTCGATGCTCACGTACCTGCCTTCCCGATCCTTGATGTTCATCCATTTCTGGGCATTCACGGCAACCGATGCCAGACAGATGACCGATAATAGGAATGTTCTTTTCATAATCCTTGATTCTGCAACACTTTGATTTAACTTCATTTTTAGGTACAAAAAAATGTTTCCTCGGGACGCAGCACATGCCACATCTCGGGGAAACAAATATCGGTTTTAGCGTAACATGACGTAACGTTACGCTGAAATTACTTCACCAGTACCTTCTTGCCGTTCCTGATCTGGATGCCCTTGGCATTTCCGTTGACTCGCTGGCCGGACAGGTTGTAGATAACAGCCTCGCCGTCCTCGGCCTGGATGCCCTTGATGCCATCGGTACTCAGGATGTTGAGGACGTACTGTGCACTTGCCTCCTTGCAGTTGGCGGTTTCGGCTCCTGTGGCCGTAATGGTGACGCTGCCTGCCTGCTTGGCGGTTACCTTGCCGTCGGCATCTACCGTGGCTATCTCCTCGTCGGAAGAGGTATAGACAACCGTACCGTCATACAGGCCGATGCTGAGCTTGTTCTGCGGTACGAAGCCGTCAGCACTTTCTATCTCTGCCTGCTCGAAGGCAAATTCGGGAGTAGCCTTTTCGATGACTACGCTATAGCTGATGCTGGAGGGAGCCAGACGGTAGTCGGTCTCTGCTCCGCTGACGGTGATGGTGGCCGTGCCGGCTCCCACTACGGTCAGTTCGCCTGTTTCGGGATTAACCTTCACTACATTCTCGTTGCTGGATTTCCAGGTGAGCTTGCCGTCATAGTCCTGGGAACGGGTTACGGCAGGAGCCTGGGGGGCGGGCTCTCCATAGACGCCCTTCACGGTGTTCTGACTCAACTTGATGAAGGCGGGATGCTTGGTCCAGTTGGTAACGTTCAGGGTGACAGGCAGGTTGTCGTCCTTGGAATCGCCTTCGTAATAACCCTCTGCTGCGTGGAAGGGATAGGGCCATTTTGTCTGATACTCGTATTCCGTACCGGCTGCACCTACCAAACTTTCTACCTCGGGGCCGTTGTTGTAGATGACGAAATAGCGGATGCCGTCCACGAAGATTTCCTTCGGCTCCATGGCCTGACCCTTGGCTTTCAGGTTCAGCACGCGACTGACATCCAGACGGTCGTGAACACGAAGGCCGACCTCGGTGGGGGAAATCTTTACGGCCTGAACGGTGGGGTTCTGGTTGTCGACCCGGAACTGGGCGACTAGACTGCCATCGCGAACCACATCCGTCATGTCCAGCCACATGAGCTGGTTGTTGAAGGCGTACACGTCATAGAGATTGGGGCAGTTGTCGACGATGAAGCTCCGGAGTTTATTGTCGTTGCACTGTACCTGCCAGAGTTTTGGGTTGTTGCTGAGCTGGAGGGTGCCGAGCTCATTCTCTTCGCACACCACACTCTCTAACATAGGGCACTCCTGAATATCGATGTTCTCGGCCGTGGTGTTCCTGATGGAAAAGAAACGGAAACTAGACAGATTCTTCATCGTAAAGTCCGGAACCGTGGCATAAGACACTAGGATATTATCTAGGTTGGGACAGTTTTCCACATGGAAGGTGTTGACGTTCTGGGTAAAGTCCTCATTGCCGTTGATTTCGATGTGTGTGATACTCTGGTGTCCTGCGAAATTGATGTTACTGACGGAGGATTCGACAACCGAGCTTGTAACATTAAGTTCTGCTAGGTTGGGTAAATCGTTGCCGTTGATGGTCGAAAGGCTCTGCAGATCCGTTAAATCCATCCTCCAGAGCGAGCTGGACCACTTGATGTCCTTCAGCACAGGGCAATCCGATATGTACAGACTTATGAGTTTCGTGTTGTGTGAGATGTCGAGGGTCTCAAGACCGTAGTTTCCATAAACATAAAGGTACTCTACGTCAGGGAGCATGCTGAGGTCAATCGTCTTCACCACAGTGGCAAGTGGATTTTCATCAGGGGAACTGTATCCGATGTGAAGAAACCAGATGGAGGAGAGAAGTTCAAGCCCCTTGAAGTTGGTAACGTCTGTGATCCAAGGCTCACCGAGAGAATCGTATTCGTCGCCTTCCAGGATGCCGTTTCCGTCCCAATCGAAATCGAGTAGGTATTCGCGGAGATTGTCATCGGGGAAGTTGGTTGGGTTAATGACTACGCTGCCGGCCATAGCCGTAGAAGAGAAGGCTGCCATAGCAAGAACAGCCAAAGTTTGAGTAAAAATTCTTTTCATAAGCAAATAAAAATTGATTGATTAAATGTACACTTTTGCTTTTACCCTTAGCCATGCTCCCCCAAAAGGCACTCACTATCAGTTACAAGAAGAGCGTAGGGATTTGTCCTTACTCACCTAATTCTTGGTATCGCCAAACACCATCGCAGAAATGAAAGGAATCTAAACACACCTACGCCGTATATGCTCAAGCTATACGGCGTAAGTTAACCGCATGCATGCGTAGCATACCGGAGGCGTATCCTGTATTCTTCCATCCTTCTGCTTTGAAATTGGCGATTTCAGAATTAAGGATGAAAGCGCGGAACGCTCTCTTGGTCAAATGGCTGGCATCCCACTTTTAGGGTGGAAAGTTCCAAATGACAATGCAAAAATACGGATTAATTCTTTATCAACAAAGAAATGAAGAAATAATTTTACTATAAATATAAATAAGGTACGAAAACCTAGGGGCTCAAATAGTTCAAAGGGCACAAAAGGTGGAATGGACAGGCACACTCTTACATCTCTACGCCCTCATTGGTAATTCTCATCGGGCACACCAACAGATCTCCACAGGCATACGCGCACAGCTGGTTGCTTACATAAATTTCGCTGGTTGCCTACATTCTTGTCCTTATATCTCCGATAAACGAATGAGTTTTGGCAACATTCGCCAAAACTCTCTCAAAAGGTTCAAAAAGTTCAAGGAGCTTCGGCTTCGACTTCGTTTTCCCAAAAAGGCTGCTTTTTTCGGCAACCCCGGGGTTGCTGAGCAAATACCGTGGGGTTGCTGCTCTTGAACAGTGGGGTTGCCGAGAAAGAGGAAATACACTTATATTAATTTAGCAGAATACAGCGTTTTCTATCTCATTCTTCAGGAACGAGGCAACATAACCTACGCTTTGGAAATAGAAGTTGGTATTGGTATCTTGCAGACGATCGAAGGTTTCGGAAGTATAAAGAATATCAAGTGCCTCACGTGGAGAATAACCGTACGTATCCATCAGCCAGTCAGCCAATTCTACCGACAACTCTTCTTTCATTGTCTGTATCTGTTGTTCGTTCAATCTTGTCATAAGGCTTTAAGAGTTTTGAGGGCACGTTCCGTACCAAAGAAATACTGGAAGGTAATTCCCTTCGCATATTTGAGTTCTTCAATTAACTTTGGCAGCGTGATTACACCACCCCAATAGCGACGCAGCTGATAGTTGACACCATCATCTGCAATCGGACCATAGACAATGTCATAATCGTGTGAAGGCTGAGCAATCTTGCTGTTTCGGTTCATAAGGACAAATTCTGCCCACTCCACGCTATAGTCATCAAAGATCCTTGTCTTCAGTTCGCCCGAAGTCATGAGCGTTTCGTCAAAGAGAAATTCATTGACAATGGGTTCTCCTGTCTTCATCTGATCAACCTTAGAAAACGCTTGGTCTTTTGCTTGCTGTTCTTCTGCCGACAGATAGAAACCTTGTCCAAAATCCTTGAAAGGTTTTGAATGGCCGAGGTCTGGTACGATGACCCTCATATTTGAACCATGATACAGTTTCATTACAACTTCCCTCCATTATGTCTGCACACCTCTGATACTGCATCAACAGTATCTTCAAACGAGTATGTATGCAGAACATTATAGTGATTATACAGATGATCAAGGCCTTTGAACCGGCTTAGGTACGCGTATGCCTGACGAGGCAGGATGCCGTATCTTGCTGCAAACTCGCTAACGAGAGCTACCACATAGCCTGCTGTGTTATGTTCTTCTCTTGACATGCTACTTTAATTTTTGCGAATTATACAGATAAATTTCTCTCATGTAAACATCAGCCACATAGAGGTCGCCATATAAATAGAGACCTTTTGAGCAGTCATTACGACCGCAAAAATAACGATTTTATTTCAAACAACGTCCATTACCGTTGATAAATTGTTTGAAATAGGGGGCAAAATCAAGCTTCAAAGGCTCACTCTTAAACTTCTACTTCCTCATTGGCAATTTTTATCGGGCACGAAAACAGATTTCTACGGGCATACACGCACTTTTCTCAGACATTAGGGTTCGTGAGCAAATTTCCGGCATACAAAAGATGTTTGTCATGCCCAATGTTTTTATGATGCCCAAGCCGAAGATAAGTTATGACGAAGGTCGGGCATCATTATAGGCATATTGGAAATTTTTTATTAACTTTGCACAAAACTTTCAAGGTATGTAAGATGAAAAAGGGTGAATATGTAGAGAAGAACAAAGCGTTTCTGGAAGAAACAAGGAAGCAAGCTGACGTGAAAGAACTTCGCGGTGGTGTATTATATAAGGTATTGAAATCGGGCGAGGATGAACGACCTGTTAATCCACGAAGCATCGTTACCTGCCACTATCGAGGTTCACTCATCAACGGTAAGGTTTTCGATGACTCATACGCCAGGAAATGCCCCGAGGCATTCCGTGTGAACCAGCTTATCAGCGGCTTTCAGATTGCGCTGACAAACATGCATATAGGTGATTATTGGATGGTTTACATCCCAAGCGAGATGGGATATGGAGAACGAGGTGCCGGACGGGATATTCCCGGTCACTCAACCCTGATATTTGAAATAGAACTGATGGGAATCGGATAGTTCCTATTCCATTTCGCCCTCTATAGTCAAGCGAACGACCTCGGAAACGGCATTGCTACGAATGGTTATCGTCTTCTGGAAATGACCGGGAAACTTGTCTGTACCATCGTACGTTACATCGATCTTGCCCTTTTCGCCTGGTTTAATGGGTGCCTTGGTAAAGGTGGGAACGGTACAACCGCAGCTGGCAAAGGCCTGATGGATGATGAGCGGAGCAGTACCTATGTTGGTAAAGGTAAAGGCACACTTTACGACAGGAGCATCCTTGCTGAAAGCACCAAAATTATAACGCAATGTGTCGAACTTGATTTCTGCATAATTCTCTGCCTTGGATACGGGTTTTGCCTTCACCTCGCTTGTAGATACTTTGGGTGTCTGTGTCTGTGACTGCACGAAAAGAGCCGGCAGAATAAAGAATAGGGATACAAGTATTTTCTTCATAAAACTATGATTTTTTCAAAATTCCGATGCAAAGATACTTCTTTATTTTCAAATTGCCGAATTAGAAAATATAAAAAGTGTGAATAATTGCTATTACACGTAAAATACACTACCTTTGCAAAAATAAATGTTGCGAAAATGCTTGTCTATAACACTACATACACCATGCCGGTGGCAGATGCACGTGAATTCGTCATCTGGACCAACCAATCCTACATTCCGAAGATTCTGGAATCCGGAATACTGAGTGCCCCACGCTTTATGCGCATCCTGAGCCACAACGACCAGGACAGCGAATGCTTCTGCCTGCAATTCTCCGTGGAATCCACCGCCACCTTGCATAAATGGTATCTGACACAGGGGAAGCAGATGAATGACGAAATGCTGAAGATCTTCGACAAGCGCATTGTGGGATTCAGCACGTTAATGGAAGAAATAGATGGCTGTGGAGAAGATAATTCTGGGCATTGACCCTGGTACGAACATCATGGGCTATGGTCTGTTGAAAGTAATGGACAAAAAGCCGGAAATGCTGGCCTTGGGCGTCATTGACCTGCGGAAATTTGCCGACCAATACCTGAAACTTGGCCATATTTTTGAACGGGTAAACGGCATTATTGAATCCTATCTTCCCGATGAAATGGCGATTGAGGCTCCTTTCTTCGGGAAAAACGTACAAAGTATGCTGAAACTGGGACGCGCACAAGGTGTGGCCATTGCGGCTGCCATTCACCGGCAGGTCCCCATTACGGAATACGCTCCCATGAAAATAAAAATGGCCATAACGGGAAATGGTAATGCCAGCAAGGAGCAAGTGGCCGATATGTTGCGCAGAATGTTGAAGTTAGATGCCGAAGAAATGGGCAAGTTCCTGGATGCATCGGACGCATTGGGAGCAGCCTACTGTCATTACCAGCAAATGGGGCGACCGGAAACGGACAAGAAATACAGCAGTTGGAAAGATTTTGCCAACAAGAACAAGAATATAATTCACGGCCAATAATGGAAACATCATATACATCAAAACCAACCATTTCATCGCAGGAGAACAATCCCCAAGAGGATTTCCTCGTAAGAATTGAGAATGGAGTGACCCGCCATCCCGACTGGAGAATGGCAGAACCGATAGACCTGTGCATCAACAAGGGCGAGCAGATTGCCATCGTGGGTGACAATGCAGCAGGAAAGAGCCGATTGGTGGAAGTGCTTACCGGCCACTACCCTCTCCTGATGAACGAAGTACGGTACGACTTCTCGCCCAGCCCCTATAAAATGGTCAGCGAGAACCTGAAATACATCAGCTTCCGCGACTCGTATGGTGAATCTGACAGTACCTACTATTACCAACAACGATGGAACCAGCACGACATCGACGAGAACACGCCCACCGTCAGGAACTTGCTGGAACAGGCTCTGGAGCAGGCAGAGAGCAATATGGGAAAAGGGTTGGACGAAAGTGGAAAAGCCTTGGCTCACGAACGCAGGATTCATCTGAAAGAGAAACTGTACGAGATGTTCCACCTGACGGATCTGATGGACAAGTATATCATTACCCTGAGCAGCGGGGAACTGAGGAAATTCCAACTGACACGTACCCTTCTTTCCGGCCCCCGGATTCTCATCATGGACAATCCGTTCATCGGTTTGGACGCTTCGACACGCGATCAGCTACATGAACTTCTATACACGCTTATTCACGAAACAGACCTGAATGTAATCTTGGTTTTAAGCAAGACGGACGACATTCCAACCTTCGTGACGCACGTTCTGCCCATTGTCGGATTAAGCCTAAAAGACAAAATTACAAGAGAAAAATATCTGACAGATTATCAAAATAGTGAGAAGATACGCATAAATAAAGACATTAAGGATTGGATACTATCTCTGCCGACAAAAGACTTGTCGAAAGAAAGCTTCTATCCACAGGACGGGGACGAGATTCTGAAATTCAATCATGTCAGCATCAAATACGGAGAGCGAACTATCCTAAGAGACCTTAGCTGGACGGTTCACGAAGGAGAGCGATGGGCGTTGAAAGGAGAAAACGGGTCGGGCAAAAGCACTTTGCTAAGCCTGGTTTGTGCCGACAACCCACAAGGATATGCCTGTGACATTGAACTGTTCGGACATAGAAGAGGATCGGGTGAAAGCATCTGGGAAATAAAGCGACACATCGGATATGTTAGCCCCGAAATGCACAGAGCCTACCTGAAAGACCTGCCCGCCATAGACATCGTAGCCAGCGGATTGAACGATTCCATCGGACTTTACACACGTCCGAAACCAGGTCAGGATGTGGTTTGCAAACAATGGATGAAAGTCTTCGGCATCGAAGGACTTGCAGACAGGACCTTTCTGAAACTGAGCAGCGGCGAGCAACGTTTGTGCTTATTGGCACGTGCCTTTGTAAAAGACCCTGAACTGCTGATCCTGGATGAACCCCTGCACGGGTTGGACAACAAGCACAGGGCAAAAGTAAAAGAGATAATAGAATATTTCTGCCAAAGAGAACATAAGACATTGGTTATGGTAACGCATTATGAAAGCGAACTGCCCCTCTGTATCGACCATGACATTTACTTAAAGAGGCAGAAATAAGACATTATGCATTCTTTGTGAAATGAAAATTTCCTAATTTCGTGACAAAATTGTACCTTTGCAACCGATAAAATTTAAAAGATGAAAGTTGCAGTCGTAAAATACAACGCAGGAAACATCTATTCCGTCATTCATGCTTTACAACGTATGGGCGTTGAGCCTATCTTTACCGATGATCCAGAAGAGCTGAGAAGCGCCGATAAAGTATTGTTCCCCGGACAAGGTGAAGCCAGCAATGCCATGAAGTACCTGAAAAGTCATGGATTGGACAAGACCATTTGCCAACTGAAACAACCCATCCTGGGTATATGCATAGGTCAACAGCTCATGTGCAAACATTCAGAAGAAGGAGATGTGGATTGCCTGGGCATTTTCGATGTGGAGGTTAAGCGGTTCTCTCCCACCAGGCACGAAGACAAAGTCCCCCACATGGGATGGAATCAATTGGAACAGCCGAAAAGCAAGTTGTTCGACGGATTCAACGGTAACGAATTTGTCTATTTCGTTCACAGTTTCTATGTGCCCGTATGCAACGACACGATAGCCACGACGAATTATATCAACCCGTTCAGCGCGGCCCTTCATCGAGACAATTTCTACGCGACACAATTCCATCCGGAAAAAAGCGGAAGTGTGGGAGAGAAAATATTAAAGAATTTCCTGGACTTATGATAGAACTGATTCCTGCCATAGATTTAATCGAGGGAAAGTGCGTACGACTGACCAAGGGCGAATACGAATCGAAGAAAGTATATGCCAATGATCCAGTTGCCATCGCAAGTGAATTTGAACAATTAGGCTTCAAGCGGCTGCATCTGGTTGATTTAGATGGGGCAAAGAGCAAGCACGTGGTAAACGACCAGGTATTACGCGACATTACTTCCCACACACGGCTGACCGTTGATTTCGGCGGAGGCATAAAGACGGACGAAGACATAGAAAAGGTGTTTGAAGCAGGTGCCACTTTGGTAACGATAGGAAGCATTTCCGTTACCAACCCCGAACGGTATATGGAGTGGCTGGAACAGTATGGCTCTGAGCATATCATTCTGGGTGCCGACATTCGGAATGGTTTCATCAGCATCAACGGATGGAAGGAAGACAGCAACATTCTTCTGACGGACTTCCTGAAACGCTACATGGAGGTTGGCACGAAGAATGTCCTGTGTACAGACATCAGCAAAGACGGAATGTTGCAAGGTACTGCCACAGGCCTATACAAAAATGTAATGAAAGCCTATCCCAATTGCCACTTGATTGCCAGCGGAGGTGTCAGCGGCATGCAGGACATTGAGGAACTGGAAGCAGCCGGTATTCCGGCCGTTGTCTTTGGAAAAGCCATCTATGAAGGAAGGCTTGACATGAAAGAATTATCGAGGAGGTACCTATGTTAGCAAAAAGAATCATACCCTGTCTGGATGTCAAGGACGGACAAACGGTAAAGGGCACCAATTTTGTAAACCTTCGGCAAGCCGGCGACCCTGTGGCATTAGGTCGTTCTTATAGCGAACAAGGAGCCGATGAACTGGTGTTTCTGGATATAACCGCCAGTCATGAAGGCCGTAAGACATTTACCGACATGGTGCAACGGGTGGCTGCCGAAATAAGCATTCCCTTCACCGTGGGAGGTGGTATCGGAGAGCTAAAAGACGTAGAAAGGCTTCTATCAGCCGGAGCTGACAAGGTAAGCATCAACAGCGCAGCCCTGCGCAGGCCCGAACTGATTGACGAAATAGCCAAACATTTCGGCAGTCAGGTTTGTGTGGTGGCCATTGATGCACGAAACGACGAAAACGGGTGGACTTGTTACCTGAACGGTGGCCGTATTCCAACCGAACGGGGCTTGTTTGAATGGGCAAAAGAGGCAAACGACAGAGGGGCTGGTGAAATTCTATTTACCAGCATGAACCATGATGGCGTAAAAACAGGATTTGCCAATGAAGCCCTGTTGAAACTGTCCGATGAGTTGACCATCCCCGTCATAGCATCCGGTGGTGCTGGAGCAAAAGAGCACTTCAGGGATGCGTTCAACCTGGGGCACGCTGATGCAGCCCTTGCTGCCAGTGTTTTCCATTTCGGCGAAATAGGCATCCCAGAACTGAAACAATATTTAAAAGAGAATAACATAAACGTAAGGCAATGACTATAGATTTTGAGAAATGTGGCGGTTTAGTACCGGCCATCATTCAAGATGCAGACACGAAAAACGTACTGATGCTTGGCTACATGAACCAAGAAGCATTTGACAAGACAATGGAAACCGGGCTTGTTACCTTTTACAGCCGTAGCAGAAAGACACTTTGGACAAAGGGAGAAACAAGCAAGAATTATTTACATCTGGTGGACATAAAGAATGACTGTGACAACGACACATTACTCATTCAGGTACATCCCGATGGACCTACATGCCACACGGGTACTGATACTTGCTGGGGAGAAGAAAACAAGAAAAATCCCCTACTCTTCCTTTCCGAACTGAATGATTTCATCGAAAAACGTCATCAGGAAATGCCGGAAGGAAGCTACACGACTTCTTTGTTCCGCGACGGATTGAACAGAATGGCACAGAAGGTGGGAGAAGAAGCATTGGAACTTGTCATTGAAGCCACCAACGGTACCAACGACCGACTGATCTACGAGGGTTCCGATATGCTGTATCACCTCATCGTCCTACTGACCAGCAAGGGATTAAGGATAGAAGATATGGCAGAAGAACTGATCGAACGCCATAACCCAGGATGGAAAAAGCACTAAACAACATGGTACTGGATTACAAAGACATCTATATACACCAGGGCGATCATCTTGTCCTGAAGAATGTCAATTTCCAGGTTGCAGAAGGGGAAATGATCTACCTGACAGGATCTGTCGGAAGTGGAAAGACATCCCTGATGAAAACCATCTATGGCGAACTGCCCTGTATCGGCAAGAAAGCTGAGGTCATGGGAATAAGTCTACTGAAAATAAAGCCAAGAGAGACACCTGCCCTACGTAGGAAACTGGGTATCGTGTTCCAGGACTTCAAACTGATGCCCGACCGAACCGTTCATCACAACCTGAATTTTATCCTGCGTGCAACCGGATGGGACAATAAGGAAGAGCGAGAAAAGCGAATCCAGGAAGTCATGGATCAGGTAAAACTGATTGATAAATTGAAGAAATATCCATACGAACTGTCTGGAGGTGAGCAGCAAAGAGTCTGCATAGCACGTGCCATTCTGAACAAGCCAAAACTGATACTGGCAGATGAGCCGACAGGCAACCTCGATCAAGAGAACGGCGAACTTATCCTGGCCCTACTGGATGAAATACGCAGGCAAAACCATACTGCCCTTATCATCAGCACTCACAACTTGACATGGCCGCAATATTTCCCTGGTACCATCTACCGCTTTGAAGAGGGGCTTATGAAAAAAGAGAATGAATAATACTAATTGGTAATAGATAGATTGAAAAATGAAAGTAATGAAGTTTGGTGGTACATCCGTAGGTACACCACAAAGAATGCAACACGTTTCACGTCTGATAACTGCTGACGGACAACCTAAGGTTGTCGTCTTGTCGGCCATGTCAGGCACAACAAATACCTTGGTTGAAATATCGGATTACCTTTACAAGAAGAATCCGGAGGGGGCAAATACAATCATCAACCGTCTGGAACAGAAATATATTGCACATACAGAAGAACTGTATAGCACCGAGGAATGGAAGAACAAAACCATCAGTTTTCTGCACGATGAATTTGATTATCTGCGTTCCTTCACAAAAATACATTTTACCTCTTTCGAGGAGAAAGTGATTCTGGCCCAGGGAGAACTCATCAGCACCAACATGATGACGAACTACCTGATAGAATGTGGCGTAAACGCTGTTCTGCTTTCAGCATTGGATATGATTCGTACCGACAAGAATTCCGAGCCGGACTTCAACTATATCACCGAGAAGACCAAGGCTGCCATGAAGGAGAATCCCAACTACGAAATCTATGTTACCCAGGGATTTATCTGCCGTAACGCATACGGAGAAATTGACAACCTGCAAAGAGGTGGCAGCGACTATTCGGCTTGCTTGATAGGAGCAGCTATAAAGGCCGATGAGATTCAGATATGGACGGACATCGATGGTATGCACAACAACGACCCCCGTATTGTAGAGCATACAGAACCCGTACGCCAACTGCACTTCGAGGAAGCAGCTGAACTGGCTTACTTTGGAGCCAAGATCCTTCACCCGACCTGTATCCAACCAGCCAAGTTCGCCGGTGTGCCTGTTCGATTGCTGAATACGATGGACCCAACGGCTTCGGGCACCATAATCAACAATGAATTTCAGCGTGGAACGATCAAGGCAGTAGCCGCAAAGGACGGCATCACTTGTATTCAGATACAAAGCAGCCGTATGCTGTTAGCACATGGTTTCCTGCGTAAGATATTCGAGATATTCGAAGCATACAAGACAAGTATCGACATGATATGTACGAGCGAAGTTGGTGTTTCTCTGACAATTGACAATGATGCCCGACTGAAAGACATTGTAGATGAACTGAAAAAATACGGAACGGTTTCTGTTGATCAGAATATGGTTATCATCTGCGTCGTAGGCGATCTGAGTTCCAACAACATCGGTTTCGAGACACTTGCCAGCGAGGCTTTCAAGCAAATCCCTCTTCGTATGATCAGCTATGGAGGTTCTTACCATAATATCTCATTCCTGGTAAATGCCGACGATAAGAAACGGACATTGCAAGCACTTAGCGATACCTTGTTTAGCAAATAATACAACGTTATGAACAAAGGCTCCTTTCCTATAAAGGCTTTTCAGCATATACGTACCCCATTCTACTATTACGATAGTGAAATATTAGGTGAAACGCTAAAAGCCATCAAGTCTGAGACGGAGTGCCACGAAGGCTTTCATCTGCACTATGCCGTCAAAGCATGTGCTAATCCGAAGGTATTACACAAGATTACGGAAGCCGGTTTCGGTGCCGACTGTGTGAGTGGTGGCGAGATAGAAGCCTGCCTGCAAGCAGGTTTTCCTGCCAATGAAATCGTCTTTGCTGGTGTGGGGAAGGCTGACTGGGAGATTGAACTTGGTTTGAAGGCAGGTATTCAGTACTTCAACGTGGAAAGTATTCCCGAGCTGGAAGTGATTGATACCATAGCCGGACAAATTGGGAAAATAGCGAAAGTAAGTTTCCGCATCAACCCGAACGTGGGTGCCCATACCCATGCCAACATTACAACCGGGCTGGCAGAGAACAAGTTCGGCATCGAGATGTGCGATATGGAGCATATCATACGGATGGCTATAGGTATGAAGCATGTGGAATATGTAGGTCTCCACTTCCATATTGGCAGCCAAATACTTGAAATGAATGATTTCGAGGAACTTTGCAAGCGCATAAATGAGTTGCAGGATCAACTGGAGACCAATGGAATACGACCAGCCAAGAACATCAATGTAGGGGGTGGACTGGGTATTGACTACCAGAACCCTAACAGCAACCCTATTCCTGACTTCAAGGCTTACTTCAGCACCTATGTCAAGCATCTGCAACTGCGTAAGGGCCAACACTTGCATTTCGAGTTGGGCCGTGCTGTCGTAGGACAATGCGGTTCGCTGATTTCCCGTTGTCTGTATGTAAAGAAGGGAACACAGAAACAGTTCGTCATCTTGGATGCCGGAATGACCGACTTGATACGTCCCGCCCTGTATGATGCCTACCATCGGATAGAGAACCTAACAAGTGACAAAGCGGAGGAAACCTATGATGTGGTAGGTCCTATCTGCGAGAGTACAGACGTTTTCGCCAAAGACTATCAGATGAATGCAACGCGCCGAGGTGACCTGCTGGCCGTCCGTTCGGCCGGAGCCTACGGCGAAATCATGGCCTGCCAGTACAACTGCCGACGTATGCCTCAGGGTTATGTGACAGAAGATTTCATCTAAAGGTTACATTATAGATTTGCAATGGAGACCGTACCTTTTCTTATATTGGACTTATGCCTGTGGATAGCCAGCATACTGACAGCTACCCATTTCTTGAAACTGGGACGCATAAGCAAAAAAGAAAACAACCTGCCACCATTATCGCAACCGGTTTCCATCATCATCACCTCACATGACCAATGCGATCTGTTGAAAAAGCATCTACCTCTGATTCTTGCGCAAGACTTTTCCGCCGGATACGAGGTGATAGTGGTAGATATGCTCAGTACCGACGATACCCAGAGTTACCTGGAACGAATGGAGGAGGATTACCCATATCTTCATCATACGTCCATACCTTCCACGGCCCGCGACATCAGCATGCAGCGACTGGCACTGACCTTAGGTGTACGTTCGGCCTGTTATGAGTGGCTCGTCTTTACGAATGCCGATTGCCAACCTTGTGGTTCAAGCTGGTTGTCAACCCTTACCTCGCATTGTACGGATACGGTAGATGCAGTACTGGGCTTCACACGTTATACCGATGTAAAAGGTTGGAGAGCACACCGTTGTCAGTTTTTCCGCTTATGGCAACAAATGCTGTGGCTGCCCTGTGCCCGTCATCATGCCCCCTATCGCGCCGATGGCAGTTGTCTTTGTTACCGGAAAAGTATTTTCCTGAGCCACCATGGTTTCGCATCCCATGCCAATCTGATTGCCGGAGCCGAAACGCTAATGGTCAACCAGAACATACACAAGAAACGTTGCAGTATCAACGTACACCCTGAAGCAATTACCATCCAGAAAACGCCTCAGGAGAGGTTCTGGTCTCAAGAACGCCTCTTCTTCATGGAGACACGCGAACACATGCGCCATACTTTCCTTTATAGAATATGGTATGCAATAAATGCATGTACGCCTGTTCTTTATACCCTTTACACCTTGGCACTCAGCATCTACTTCATTCCAAATCTGTATGTTATAACACCTCTGGTACTATGCTGGATTATCCAACAGGTATGCAGCATCGTATGTTTCAACTCCACAGCCCGACAGATGGGAATCAACCCTTTCTTATTCAGTCTTCCATGGATGCTGCACAGGATTCCATGCTGGGACATACAAGCCTGGCTGGCACATAGGTTTACAAAGAAACAGACCTTCCGCAAAAAATTTGTATAGAAAAAAATTATGCAAAGTTTACCTTTCATTTCATGGTGCTTAAAGCATCTGAATTATTGGGTTATCGTTCTTCTGATGACCATCGAAAGCAGTTTCATCCCTTTTCCGAGCGAAGTTGTCGTACCGCCAGCTGCCTATATGGCCGCTGCTAACGGTGAGCAGAATGTATTCCTCATCGTGTTGTGCGCCACCCTGGGTGCCTGTATCGGTGCCCTAATCAACTATGCCCTGGCCTACTATCTGGGACGGCCCATCGTGTATGCCTTTGCCAACAGTCGTTTGGGACATGTCTGTCTTATCGACGAGGAGAAGGTACAGAAGGCAGAACTGTATTTCTCCGACCACGGAGCCCTAGGAACTTTTGTTGGCCGATTGGTCCCTGCCGTACGACAACTCATCAGCATACCAGCTGGACTGGCTCGTATGAAACTGAGCAAGTTCCTACTTTACACTACATTGGGAGCCGGTATATGGAACAGTATTTTGGCAGCCATTGGTTATTACCTAGCCAGTGTAGTGCCCTACGAACAGCTCGATGCTCAAGTGGCACAATATAGTCACGAGCTGAAATACGTGATGATAGCCCTAGGCATTGGCGTCGTCCTATACCTTATATATAAAGGATGCCGGAAATGAGACGGCTCCTCCCCTTTCTTTTTTGCTTACCAACCCTATCAGTTTCAGCACAGATGTGGGACCGGCTTGCCACAAGCAACTATCAGATCGACAGTTGCGATGTACGTGTACTAAAAGCCGAGGTGGACAACCTGGATTTCTTTCGCGACAATGAGTACAGTAGTACGCTTACTAAGGGCTATTCCTTGCCCGGATTGTGGGTAGAGCCAAAGTTGACATACGTTCCCCTGACTCAGGTGAAAATGGAGCTGGGTATGCACGCACTCATTTTCAATGGTGCCAATAAATACCCCAACTATGTGTATCACGACATAGGCACATGGAAAGGTTCTCAATACCAACGAGGTGCCCATGTCCTTCCATGGTTACGGGCTCAGGCACAGTTTCGCCATATGACCATTGTGCTGGGAAATATCTATGGAGGTCAGAACCACGGACTGATAGAACCCCTCTTTAATACCGAGACCAACCTGTCGCAAGACCCCGAGATGGGTTTCCAGATTCTGTGGGACCGTACTCATCTGCATTGCGACACATGGGTCAACTGGCAAAGCTACATATTTGAGGAGGATTGCCATCAAGAAGCGTTTACCGTAGGTTCCACCTGGAAAATCCTGTATTCTTTACCGGACAATCCCGTTCAATGGTACACCCCCTTGCAATTGGTCATACAACACCGGGGTGGCGAGCAGGACACCACCGACATGGGCGTACAGACGATCTGCAATGCCAGTGCTGGAGTTGGAATGAAATGGCATGCAAACAGAAAGGTACTGCACCACGTGGGAGCCGAAGCCAACGTATTAACAACCTACCAGCAGAGCGGCCACTTATGGCCTTTTAATTCTGGTGTAGCGTATCATGCAACTGGAGAGGTAAACCTATGGGACAAACTCAATATGCGAGCCGGTTTCCTACGCACGCCCAACCATTTCGTCAGCTTGTACGGTTCACCCTTTTTTACGACCATCAGCCGACGAGACAGATGCAATTACAATGGTCTCAGTACTGCCTATACTCGAGTCGATTATGCCTACACCTTCTCCCGCAATTATGTGCTGGGAGCCGAGGCAGAAGCTTATCAGTGCTGGCTTCCAGGACAGAACGAGTTCAACTTTTCCTTTGGACTCTATTTCAGAGTTCACCCCGATTTTGTTCTGAAAAAATTCTGTCGAAGATAACAAAAAACGAAAAGAGCAGCCCATAAAAGCCGCTCTTGTGATTATATAGAGCCAAGGCTACATCAGATCTAAACCACGCAGATATTCTACGCTCTTGGCAACACCTTCCAAACGGGAGAGTCCCTCACAAGGTTCATCTTGTTCCACACACAGCCACTGTGCACCGCCGTCGATAGCAGCCTGTATGATGGCCGGTATCTTGTTCTGACCCATACCCAATGGACGATATTCGAACGAGCCGCCGTCGTCCTTCATGCTGTTGTCTGTACTGATGCCAATCAGCGCATAGGGAGCCGTACTCAGCTTACCCTCCAACTTGTAGTCTTTCAGGTGAACAACAGGAATGGAGCCTGCATATTTCTTCAGGTATTCCACTGGGCACTGACCTGAATAGTCCACCCAGCAAACATCAACTTCGGGTTGCAGGTTCTCGCGTACATTGCTTTCAAACAGCATGTCATAGCCCAGCTTGCCATCACCTGTATCCACAAACTCAAAGTCGTGATTGTGATACAGCAACTGGAAACCAGCTTCGTGCACCTGAGCACCAATCTCGCCCAGCTTGGCTACGGTAGCCTTGAACTGATCCAGGTTCACACCGGGACGGCTTGCCTCATCCATATAAGGGAAAACCAAATACTGACAACCCAGCGTCGTATAGTCATTAATTACTCGACCCAGATCATCTATCATCGTCTGGAAAGGAACATGACTACTGAACGGAGTCAATTTTAGTTCCGTACAGATTTTCTTCACATCCAACATCGAGTTGCCATAGTACTCGTTGTAGAATTCCACGCCATGATAGCCCATCTCGTGAATAGCCTTCAGTGTACCATAGAAATCTTTCTCCAGGTCGGTGCGCACGCTGTAAAGCTGAACGCCCACGGGCAACTTCTTAGCAAACTTTATCTCACCCTCTGCGCAACACGCTTTCTCACACTCTTCCTTCTTTTCGGGAGCTCCTGCACATGCGCCCAGAGAGAGGGCTGCGGCAGAGGAGGCCATGGTCTTCAGGAACTGACCACGAGTCATCTTACTTGCCATAATCTTTAATTTTATGTTTGGATTTGTTGATTGTTATACTTTTACGGGCACAAATTTACTAAAAAGAAACACAATAGAGAAGTAACTGGACATAAAAAAACCTTCTGTGTAATGATTTGCAAAAAATAAGCCGTATAGAAACTGGTTACCAACGTCTAATCACATTGCGATATTCTTTATATTCGAGAAATTCACATAACACATCGAAATCCAGTGGTCTAAGTGCTACTATTTTGCCAGCCACTAAGTTTACACTCAAATCCCTCACCTAATCATGCTTTGGTTTTCAGCAGAAGATACTTTCACTCCGCAATGGAAAAAAAACATGCTTTTCCTTGTCATTACATTCGCTTAATCGTATCTTTGCAGAAATTTTAGACAAAAATATATGAGAAAAAGCACTATTACCTTATTGCTCTGCCTGTGCGCGTTATGCATGTTGCCTAGTTGCCAGTCAAGCAGGATGGCTGCTGTTGAGGACTTGAGGGACCTGAGGAACGACATTCGAGACGAAGGAATTGACTATGGTATATTAGACTGGAGACATGCCATAAAAAAATACAAGAAGATAGAGAAGCGACTGGCCAAGCATAACTACACGGACGAGGAACAAAAAGAAATCGGCGAACTGAAAGGTGAATGTTACAGCTACTTTGCCAAGAGCGTGGCTGGAAACGTTGCCGGCAAAGTGGCCAACGTGAGCAATCAGTTGAAGGGTATCGTGGACGGTATGAAGAAGGCCTGGAACGAATAGCATGAATCTGAGCGGCATCATTATAGGACTGGCAACCTTTCTGACCATCGGTCTCTTTCATCCCATCGTGATAAAAGCGGAGTATTACTTCGGAAAACGATGCTGGTGGGTATTTCTGGTGACGGGCATTGTCTGTCTGGCATTGAGTCTGATTTGCGCCAACCTGTACGGTAGCATAATCCTGGGCGTGGTAGCGTTCTCCTCCTTTTGGAGTATTGGAGAAATTTTTGCCCAACACAATAGGGTGAAAAAAGGGTGGTTCCCGATGAATCCGAGCCGAAAGGACGAGTATTCGTGAGCTAAAGACTACCCTATTCCTATACCTTATATATAAATTAGGACTCATTTATGCCCTCTGTGCGTGAAGTGCAGGGGGTATAATTATGAAATATGGAGAAATATTAGTAACTTTGTGCCCGAAACAAAAGTCAGCCTTTGCGCTGCACAACCCAAAACAATGATCACAAGACGATTTCAACTGCTGGTTGCGTGTCTGATATGTGCCCTGATGGGACTGGCACAAAACCAAAGCCAGACACAGGCCTACTGGAGTTACATCAACCAATACAAGGACATGGCGGTGGACCAAATGAACCGTTATAGGATTCCGGCAAGTATCACACTAGCTCAGGGATTGCTGGAGAGCAACGCAGGACGGAGTACATTGGCAACCCAGGCAAACAATCACTTTGGCATCAAGGTGGGTTCTTCGTGGACAGGACCTTACGTGCTGCGAAACGATGATGCACCGAACGAGAAGTTCAGGAAATACAACAACGCTAGCGAGAGTTACGAGGACCATTCCAAATTTCTGCACGGCCGCCGATATCAGGGACTATTCCAACTGGCCATCACGGATTATCAAGGTTGGGCCCGTGGATTGAAGGCATGCGGATATGCCACGAACCCAGCATACGCGGAATCACTGATTCACCTGATAGAAATGTACAGTTTGTACCAGTTCGACACAGGCAAACTGAAACGCCAGACCCAGCAGCCGAGCAATGATTTCTGGGCGAACCACCAGATATGGAAGGCCAACAAGCGCTACTTCATCGTAGTCCAGTTGGGAGACGACATGGCAACCATCAGCCGCGAGACGGGCATCAGCCTCAGGAAACTGTACAAGTACAATGACCTAAGCCGGGATTATGCCCCCACACAAGGTGATGTAATTTACTTGCAAAAGAAGCGTACTGAGGCAAGCCGCGAGTTCAGAAAAAATCCCATCCATATCGTGGAACCGAACCAGAGTCTGTTCGACATCGCTCAACTTTACGGCATCCAGATGAAGAGCCTATACAAGATGAACGGACTGGATGCAACCTACTCACCACAGGTGGGAGACATTCTGAGAATACGATAAAAATAACGATTAATAGCTAAACATGATAACACTATCTAACATCGCCGTTCAGTTCGGCAAGAGAGTTTTATACAAGGATGTGAACATGAAGTTCACAAACGGTAACATCTATGGAGTTATCGGTGCCAATGGTGCCGGAAAGTCCACCCTACTGAAAGCCATCAGCGGTGAACTGGAGCCGTCGAAGGGTACCGTGGAACTGGGGCCGGGCGAACGTCTGAGCGTACTGAGCCAAGACCATTTCCAATACGACAACGAGACAGTACTGAATACCGTGCTGATGGGACATACGACCATGTGGGACGTGATGAAGGAGCGCGAGACACTGTACTGCAAGGCTGATTTCTCGGACGAGGACGGCATCCGCGTGGCAGAACTGGAGGAAATGTTTGCCGAAATGGGCGGATATACAGCAGAGAGCGATGCAGCGGCCTTACTTTCCGGCCTGGGCATCAAAGAAGCAAAGCACTATCAGCTGATGGGAGAACTATCCGGTAAGGAAAAAGTGCGTGTAATGCTGGCTAAAGCACTGTTCGGCAATCCGGACAACTTGCTGCTGGATGAGCCAACGAACGACTTGGACCTGGATACCGTACAGTGGTTAGAGCAGTACCTGAGCGAATTTGAGCATACGGTGTTGGTGGTGAGTCACGACAGACATTTCCTGGACTGCGTCTGCACCCATACCGTAGATATCGATTTTGGTAAAGTTACCATGTTCGCCGGCAATTACAGTTTCTGGTACCAGAGTAGCCAGTTAGCCCTACGTCAGGCTCAAAATCAAAAAACCAAGGCTGAGGAGAAAAAGAAGGAACTGGAAGAGTTTATCCGCCGTTTTTCTGCCAATGTGGCAAAGAGCAAGCAGACAACAAGTCGAAAGAAGATGTTGGAGAAACTGAACATCGAGGAGATAAAGCCTAGTACCAGAAAGTACCCGGGCATCATCTTCCAGATGGAGCGCGAACCAGGCAACCAAATCCTAGAAGTACAGGACCTGAAAGCTACAGCAGAGGACGGCACTATACTATTCGACAAAGTAAACTTTACCATAGAAAAGGGAGACAAGACAGTCTTCCTAAGCCGAGACCCACGTGCCATGACAGCACTGTTCGAGATCATAAACGGTAACAGAGAAGCAGACAATGGCACTTACAACTGGGGAATCACCATCACCACGGCTTACCTGCCACTGGATAATACAGAATTCTTCAAGAGTGAAATGAATCTGGTAGACTGGCTGGGGCAATACAGAGAAGGCAACGAGGTGTATTTCAAGGGATTTCTGGGAAGGATGCTGTTTAGCGGAGAGGAAGTATTGAAGAAAGTGAACGTGCTATCGGGTGGCGAGAAGATGCGTTGTATGATAGCCCGTATGCAACTGAAGAACGCCAACTGTCTGATACTGGATACGCCCACCAACCACTTGGACCTGGAAAGTATTCAGGCTTTCAACAACAACTTGAAACTGTTCAAAGGAAACATCATCTTCAGCAGTCACGACCATGAATTCATCCAGACGGTGGCAAACAGAATCATCGAGCTGACACCAAATGGTACGATAGACAAGCTGATGGACTATGATGACTACATCAGCAATGAAGGCATTTCGGAGCAGAAAACAAAATTATATGGCGAATAAGCGAGTTTGGCATGGTTTTTGTAGGGAACCATTCAGAACGAACAAAATCAACTACGGATTATGAGCGAAGAAATGAAAGACAAGAACGTGGAAGCTGAAAACGAAGCAGTAAAGGAACAAAGAACAGAACAAGTGGATAACAACATGAAAGTCGCAGCCGAAGACACAGAAGAGACACAGGAATCTCAACCTGCCACTTCAGAGGAATTATTAGCACAGGCAAACGATAAAATTGCCGGATTGGAAGACCAATTGCTGCGCAAGATAGCAGAATTCGACAACTACCGCAAACGTACGTTGAAGGAAAAAACAGAGTTGATTCTGAACGGCGGCGAAAAAACCATCGTGAGCATACTGCCCGTATTGGACGACATGGAACGTGCCATAAAGAACATGCAGAGTGCAGAGGATGTAAAAGCCGTACTGGAAGGAGTGGAACTTATCTACAAGAAATTCATCAGCATACTGGAGAAGCAGGGCGTAGAGAAGATTTGCACGGAAAATGCAGACTTCGATGTGGATGTGCACGAGGCCATCGCACAACTGCCCGCTCCTACGGACGAGTTGAAAGGCAAAGTAATGGACTGCACCCTGACAGGATACAAGCTGAACGAGAAGGTCATACGTCACGCTCAAGTAGTAGTTGGACTCTAAACTTTCTACAATTATGGCTGAGAAAAGAGATTATTACGAAGTACTCGGCGTTGGCAAGAATGCCACTGAGGACGAGATTAAGAAGGCCTACAAGAAACTGGCTATCAAATACCACCCTGACAGAAATCCTGGCAACAAGGAAGCCGAAGAGAAGTTTAAGGAAGCTGCTGAAGCGTACGATGTACTGCACGATCCGCAGAAGAAGCAGCGATACGACCAGTTCGGTCATGCAGGTCTAAACGGTGGTGCTTCGGGCTTCGGCGGTGGCAGCATGAACATGGACGACATATTCAGTATGTTCGGTGACATCTTCGGTGGTCACGGCTTTGGCAGTGGATTCGGTGGTGGATTCGGTGGTTTCGGCGGCAATGGTGGAGGCAGACAGCAATATCGTGGAAATGACCTGCGATTGAAGGTGCGTCTCACGCTGAACGAAGTTGCAACAGGCGTAACAAAGAAGTTCAAGGTTCGTAAGAAGGTGACATGTACACATTGCCATGGTACCGGTAGCGAGGACGGCCATGAGGAAAGATGCCCCCACTGCGGCGGTTCAGGACAAACGGTGCAGACTGTAAGCACAATGTTCGGCAGAATGCAGACACAGCGACCATGTCCACATTGTGGCGGTACAGGACAAATCATCAAAAACAAATGTCATGAATGCAACGGAGAAGGCATCATAAACGGCGAAGAGGTCGTTGAGGTAAAAATACCAGCCGGCGTATCCGACGGAATGGTGCTGAACGTAAGTGGAAAAGGTCATGCAGGCAAGTTAAACGGCATACCAGGCGACATTCAAGTTTTCATTGAGGTCGAGAGCAATAAAGATCTTGTGCGCCAAGACAATAACCTCATCTACAATCTATTGCTCGATTTACCGACAGCCGTACTGGGCGGCAGTGCAGAAGTCCCCACGTTAGATGGTCGTGTGAAGATAAAGATAGACCCGGGCACACAACCAGGCAAAGTCATGCGTTTACGTGGAAAAGGTTTACCATCTGTACAAGGTTACGGTTTCGGCACAGGCGATTTGATTGTGAACCTCAGTGTCTATATCCCTGAAACCCTGAATAGGGACGAAAAGCAAATGTTCGAAAAAATGGTCGGTAGTGAGAGTTTTGCACCGTCAAATTCTCAAAGTGACAATTTCTTCAATCGTTTTAAAAAGATATTCGAATGACCTATCAAGAAGCTACTGACTATCTATACAACTCCGCCCCGCTATTTCAAAATATCGGGGCGGGCGCATACAAAGAAGGACTGAGCAATACGCTTTTGCTAGATGCTCACCTCCATCATCCCCACAGAAGCTTCAGAACCATTCATGTGGCCGGGACAAACGGAAAGGGATCAGTCAGTCATACCCTAGCCGCCATTCTACAATGTGCAGGATACAAAGTAGGATTATATACTAGTCCTCACCTAATAGATTTTAGAGAGCGCATTCGGGTGAACGGTGAAATGATTCCTCAGGAACGGGTCGTTCGGTTTATAGAGGAAGAAAGGTTCTTTTTCGAACCACTCCATCCATCCTTCTTTGAATTAGCCACTTCGCTGGCATTCCAATATTTCAGGGAAGAATCCATAGACATTGCCGTGGTGGAAGTAGGACTAGGAGGCAGACTGGACTGCACCAACATCATACAGCCCGACCTATGCGTCATAACGAACATCAGTTTCGACCATATTCAGTTTTTGGGAAACACCCTAGAAAAAATAGCTGGTGAGAAAGCGGGCATCATAAAGAAAAACATACCCGTTGTCATAGGAGAAACAAACGGACACGAAGGTGTGCGAGATGTTTTCCAGCGGAAGGCAAACGAAGTACAAGCACCGATCATCTTTGCAGAGGATAATCCAGAAATCTGCGAGTCGAAATGTCTGCCAACCGGGGGATATCAATACAAAACAACAAAATATGGACAAATAGAAGGCCAACTGGGCGGTTTCTGCCAGGAAAAGAACACAAGCACCATTCTTACTGCCATAAATCTCCTAAAACAAAACAAATGGTACAAGATAACAAACGAGCAAATTCGCGAAGGATTCTTGTCCGTCTGCGATAGGACGGGGTTGATGGGACGATGGCAAACACTTCAGACGGAGCCACGTGTCATCTGCGATACAGGCCATAACGTAGGAGGAATGCAATATATAACATCCCAATTGGTAAAAACCCCACACAACGACCTACACATCATCATCGGCATGGTCAGCGACAAAGATATCAACACCGTATTGTCTATGTTACCGAAAGAGGCGGAATATTACTTTACGCAAGCTTCGGTAAAAAGGGCACTTCCCGTAAAAGATTTCGCAGAAAAAGCCCGTACAGCCGGACTAAAAGGCCAAGAATACGCCGATGTAAACATTGCATATAGCGAAGCGCTGAAAAAAGCCCAATCCAACGACATAATATTTGTCGGTGGAAGTACTTTCATTGTTGCAGACCTACTAAAATCCCTTTTTTAATCTTTTTGTATGAATAAATGCATCTTTTTTACATAATCCATTTGTCAATATGTAAAAAAAATCATAAATTTGCGCTAGAAACATCTTTAATTCTAAACGCAAAAGAATGGGTAATACTTTAATATCCGGTTTGAAAAGAGAAAATTTTCAAGCCACAGTACAAGGCAAGCAAACAGACTTGTACACCCTGACAAACGAGAATGGTATGGAAGTGTGCATTACCAACTATGGCGGCACTTTGGTAGCAATAATGGTTCCTGACAGGAATGGCAATATGGCAAATGTCATTCAGGGGCACGACAACATAAAGAGTTGCATGGAAAGTCCCGAGCCATTCCTCAGCACCCTAATAGGTCGCTATGGCAACCGCATCTGCAAAGGACGCTTTACCATGAACGGCAAGGTGTATTCTCTGGCTGTGAATAACGGCCCCAATCATCTGCATGGTGGTCCTACCGGTTTCCATGCAAGAGTATGGGATGCAGAACAGATCAACGAAAAGGAATTGGTACTTCGATACATTTCCGCATATTATGAAGAAGGTTTCCCCGGTGAGTTATCCATGGCTGTAAAATACAGTTTGTCCGATAACAATGAACTGACGATTGACTATCGTGGCACGACAAACAAGAAGACCATCGTGAACATGACAAGCCACGGTTTCTTCTCTTTGGCTGGCATAGCCAACCCTACCCCATCTGCCATGAACAATATCTGCCAGATAAATGCTGATTTCTATATCCCCATTGATGAGACAAGCATTCCAACAGGTGAGATATTAAAGGTAGAAGGTACTCCGTTCGACTTCCGCAAGCCTCATGCTGTGGGGGATTTGATCGATGCCGACAACGAGCAGATAAAGAACGGTGCCGGATACGACCATTGTTTCGTATTGAAAAAGAACGAACCAGGTGAACTCAGCTTTGCTGCAAAGATTTCGGAACCAGTTTCTGGTCGTTATATGGAAGTCTATACAACAGAACCCGGCGTTCAGTTCTATAGCGACAACTGGGCAAACGGTTTCCCCGGCTCTCATGGTGCAACATTCGGCAAAAGAAGCGCCCTGTGCTTTGAAGCTCAGCATTTCCCCGACAGCCCAAATAGGCCCCATTTCCCAAGCGTCGTTCTGAGACCTGGAGAAATCTACAAGCAAAGAACGATCTATAAGTTCGGTACAGAAGACTAAAATCCAAATAAATTACTAACAATAAAAACATTAAGAACAATGAGTCAAGAAAAGAACAACGGTAAGACAATTGCCATTATCACAATGTGTTTCATCTTCGCGATGATCTCATTCGTAACAAACATGGGCGCTCCATTTGGAAACATCTGGGGTTATCAGTATTCATGGGCCAGCATGATGGGTAACATGATGAACTTTGCGGCCTATCTGTTCATGGGTATACCCGCAGGTAAGATGCTGGAGAAGTATGGATACAAGAAAACGGCTCTGATTGCCCTTATCGTAGGAATCGTCGGTTTGCTTATCCAATACCTAAGCAGTATCTTTGGTGCTGACATCAAGGCATTCGAATATGATGGCCAGATTGTTGCCATGAACCTGATTATCTACTTGCTGGGCGCATTCATCTGCGGTTTCTGCGTATGTATGCTGAACACTGTTGTTAACCCTATGCTGAACCTGCTTGGTGGTGGTGGCAACAAAGGTAACCAGTTAATCCAGATTGGCGGTACACTGAACTCTCTGACCGGAACTTTAACTCCCCTGTTGGTTGGTGTAATGATCGGTACCGTATCTGAATCTACCAGCATGAGCAATGTAGCTCCTCTGTTGTGGATTGGTATTGCTGTATTCGCCATAAGCTTCGTCATCATTAAGATGGTAAATATCCCTGAACCACAAAGCGGTTCTGTTAATGGTGAGAAGAATGCACACAGCCCTTGGTCATTCCGTCATTTCGTACTGGGTGCTATTGCCATCTTCTTCTATGTAGGTATCGAGATTGGTATTCCAGCACAGTTGAATTTCTACTTGTCCGGAATGAGTTTCGAAGGTGCCGCAGCTGTCGGTGGAGCATTGGCCGCTGCCTATTGGTTCTTGATGATGATCGGTCGTGCATTCAGTTCTGCTATCAGTGGTAAGATTTCCACCAAGATGCAGATGGCAACCGTTTCTATTGTAGCTATTCTGTTGCTGATTCTGGCCATCATGTTGCCCGAATCTTGCGCTATCCAGTTCAAGGGCAATCCCGTTCCTGTTAAGTGCTTCGCTATCGCCATCTGCGGTCTTTGCACCAGCGTTATGTGGGGTTGCATCTTCAACCTGGCTGTAGAAGGTCTGGGCAAATATACAGCCGCAGCTTCCGGTATCTTCATGATGATGGTTGTCGGTGGTGGTATCATGCCTTTGATCCAGGACTTCATTGCCAAGGCTACCACTCCTATCACTAGCTATTGGTTGGTAATTGCCATGTTGGCTTACTTGCTCTACTATAGCGTAATTGGTTGCAAGAACGTAAATAAAGATATTCCCGTAGAATAAAATGTTTATATAAAATAAGGATATTATGAAATTAACGATTGAAGACGTTAGAAGTCGTTTTATAAAGCATTTCGATGGCTCCACTGGTTCCGTCTATGCTTCACCAGGCCGTATTAATCTGATTGGTGAACATACAGATTACAACAACGGTTTCGTTTTCCCCGGTGCTGTTGAGCAGGGAATCATTGCAGAAATCAAGCCAAATGGGACACGTACAGTCAGAGCTTATAGCATCGATCTGAAAGATTATACCGAGTTCTCCCTCGATGACGAAAAGGGTCCCAAAGCATCTTGGGCACGTTATATCTTTGGCGTATGTCGCGAGATGATGGCTTTGGGCGTACCCGTAGAGGGTTTCAACACAGCCTTTGCCGGTGACGTACCTCTGGGTGCAGGTATGAGTTCATCAGCCGCACTGGAAAGCACCTTTGCTTTCGCACTGAATGACATCTGGGGTGACAACAAGATCGAGAAAATGGAACTGGCACGTGTCGGTCAGCGTACCGAACACAAGTATGTTGGTTGCAACTGCGGTATCATGGATCAGGCCATCAGCGTATTAGGTAAGAAAGGTAGCCTCATGCGCCTCGATTGCCGTAGCGGTGAGTACGAATACTTCCCCTGGAATCCGAAGGGCTATCAGTTGGTATTAGTAAATAGTTGCGTTAAGCATGAGCTGGCAGGTTCACCCTACAACGAGCGCCGTCTGCAATGTGAACATGTAGCAGAAGTCATCAAGACCTTGCATCCTGAAGTAGAATCTCTTCGCGATGCTTCAATGGAGATGCTGGAAGAGGTAAAAGACAAGATTACAGCTGACGAATACAAGAGGGCTCGTTATGTAATCGGTGAAGTAGTGCGTGTGCTCGCTGTATGCGACGCTTTGCAGAAAGACGACTACGAAACCGTGGGTCAGATGATGTATGAGACACATTATGGGCTGAGCAAGGAATATGAAGTAAGTTGCGAAGAGTTGGATTTCCTGAACGACATAGCCAAAGAAGAAGGCGTAACGGGTTCACGCATCATGGGTGGTGGATTTGGCGGTTGCACCATCAACCTGGTTGCAGAAGAACTGGTTGACAACTTCAAGAAAGTCGTAACAGAGAAGTTTAGCGCGAAATACGGCAAGTCCCCGATTATCATTGATGTCGTAATTGGTGACGGTTCTCGCAAACTCTGCTAATTCAATCCTATTTAATCATTTATCGCCCCTTCAGGCAGCAACGTCTGAAGGGGCAATTATTTAAAGCACAAAAATGTTACCATTAAGCGTATTTGCATGGCAGGACTGGAGTGTCATCGCACTCTTTACCCTGTTCATGATAGGAATAGTCTTTTATGTCCTTAGACAAAAAAATGAGAACTCCGGTGATTACTTCCTGGGAGGACGTGATGCCACATGGATTGCCATAGGAACAAGCCTTTTTGCCAGCAACATCGGATCGGAACATTTAATCGGATTGGCCGGTAGCGGTGCAGCCAGCGGTATGGCCATGGCACACTGGGAAATCCAAGGCTGGATAATCCTGGTTTTAGCATGGGTGTTTGTACCCTTCTATGAGAGAAGTCAGGTAATGACAATGCCCGAGTTTCTGGAAAGAAGATACAATAGCACCAGTCGAAGTATCCTGACCGCTATTTCCCTGATCAGCTATGTGATGACAAAGGTTGCCGTTACGGTATTTGCCGGAGGTCTGGTTTTCCAGCAGGTATTCGGTATCAAAGAACTTTGGGGTATTGATTTCTTCTGGATTGCAGCCATTGGCCTTGTATTGATAACAGCCATCTACACCATTATCGGTGGTATGAAGAGTGTCCTTTACACCAGCGTCTTACAAACACCTATCCTATTGCTGGGTTCTGCCATCATCCTATTCCTTGGTTTCAAGGCTTTAGGCGGATGGGATCAGATGTTGCAGGCATGCGATGTGACACCCAACTACGAAGGTGCCACAGGCACGATGATTCATCTGATGCGTAGCAATGAAGACCCACAGTATCCGTGGCTTGGCGCATTGATTGCCAGTGCCGTCATTGGATTCTGGTATTGGTGTACCGACCAGTTTATCGTACAGCGTGTCCTGTCCGGAAAGAACCAGAAGGAATCACGCCGTGGTGCCATCTTCGGAGCCTATCTGAAACTGTTACCCGTTTTCCTGTTCTTGATTCCAGGTATGATTGCATTTGCCTTGGCACAAAAGCAGATTAGCATAAACGGCGAAATCTTTACTTTATCGACCCCCGATGCAGCCTTCCCCACTTTGGTATCTAAGTTATTGCCTGCTGGCGTCAAGGGCTTGGTCGTATGTGGAATCCTGGCAGCACTTATGTCGTCATTGGCATCTTTGTTCAATAGTTCCGCCATGCTTTACACAATAGACTTTCACAAGCGTGTATTCCCGAAGACATCAGAAAAGCAACTGGTTGTCATTGGACAGATTGCCACCGTTGTCATCGTTGTGCTTGGTATTCTATGGATTCCAGTCATGAGAAGTGTAGGAAACGTGCTCTATAATTACCTGCAGGATGTTCAGAGTGTATTGGCTCCTGGTATAGCAAGTGCCTTCCTCTTGGGAATCTGCTGGAAGAGAACCTCTGCCATGGGCGGTATGTGGGGATTGCTCTCCGGTTTGATCATAGGTCTTACACGTCTGGGAGCAAAGATCTATTACAGCAACGTACCTGATGCAGCAGACAGTCTTTTCAAGAGCGTCTTCTACGATCTGAACTGGTTGTTCTTCAGCGGATGGATGCTGCTGATTTGCTGTATTATAGTTATCATCGTCAGTCTATGTACCAAGGCTCCTGATGAAAAACAAATCCAAGGCTTAGTCTTCGGTACGGCAACTCCAGAACAAAAAGAAATAACCAGAAAGAGCTGGACAAAATGGGATGTCATACATACGGTTATCATCCTTGGTTTCACCGCTGCATTCTATTGGTATTTCTGGTAAAAAAGAAAAACTCATAAGATAGCAAAAAAAGAGGTCGTGTCAGAGCTACTTTTGACACGACCTCTTTTTTTGTCATATTGAATAGGCAGCTATTGCCTACTTCTTCAATTCTATCATCTTACCGTTCATCGCGTATGGATAAGCACTCAAATAGACCTTAATGTCAAGGTCATGATATTGAGCATCATTCATAATGCTCATCACGTAGGCATCAAAGGTGGCACCTTGCATATCGGGGGTCAAAGGCAGATAGTAAGTATAGTCATGGTCGGTCGTATTGACAGAACATTCCCAAGTGTTTGATTTGTACGAAGGAGCACGGTCGGGACAACCAACAGGCTTACCATTGATGCGGAAACCGGCATAGACACCATCAGCACCGCATTTACCGTTTATGGCAACACACAGATACGAGTTGGCAGGTATCTGATCCAGCTTGAATGACGTACTCCAAGTCTTGTGGGGATGACACATCTGGCTGTTGTAAGCAGGGAACAGGTTGCTTGCATGCCAAGCTTTGCGTTCAACCTTATGCCCATCCTTGTAACCGAAAATTTCTGCCACACGAAGCGCATTATGGTCAAAACGCAGATAGCGGAAAGAACCGTACTTACTGCAATCTATTACGGTATGTTCTGTAATGACGTAGGAATGATTGGTCCAATCTTGCAAATTGTCAGACACATGGCATCCAGCTCCGCCATCGTAGAATTGCTCCTGCATAGAATAGATATCTGGATAATCTATGACAAGGCTGTCAAGGGACATGGATTCGCCCATGTCAAGCATGAAATTCATCTGTTTATAGCTTGAATAATAAGGCGCACCAATGGAAAATGCCGTATGGAGATCAGAATCGAACAGGTTACGGCTGTCACATTCCCTACCCTTAAACAAATCCTGTGCAAAGAAGGCATCGCGGGCAGCCTGAACCTCAGGAATGGAGGTTGGGCCGGAACGTCGGATACAACGTGTTTCCAAACAGTCATTATCGGCTGCATATATGGTTGAATAATAGATTGACTGCAGATCATCGGACATCGGACATTCCTTCATCTCTGCCACCATACGATTGGCACTCTCTCTCAGTTCCTCACCATCGAACTTTATACTGAAATGTTTCTTTTCACTCTTTCCACGGGTGACACGTACATCATAAGTCTTTCCGGCTTCACCCAGTAGCATGACCTGATGCGTATTCCCCACCCTGTCATTCACGATACGATACGGAACACCACTTATCAGGACATTGTCCTTCTCTGCACGGTTCGTCAGCTTCACCAGCGCCACGCGGAACGGCTCTACCGTAATGTCAACCTGAGAGCCGAAGGAGTGATCGCCCTTGTCCTCGATATAGGGATGATAGAGACGGGCTTTTACCTTATGGCCGTTGTTTTTCAGACCGATACTACCGTCCAGGGCAATGCTGAACGTACGCTTTTCCCACGACATATTACGAAGCGTAATGAAACGGGTGCCCTCATCACCGCGGCTGAGGGAGTTTAGTCCATATCGATCGTTCGGAAGTTCCATACCATTGACCAGAATATCACGGTAATCACGATGTAGATTGAAGATATAGGCCATATAGGAGAACTCGTCATCACGCAGGAACCAAGGGTTGCCATAGATTTCCGGAGAAAGGATCAAGTTACGACAGAAAGCCTGCAAGATAAGGTCATCGTCCCACGCATCCAGACAGGAAGACAGGCAGACACCATGGTCCTCGGACAATCGGGTCAGCTCTGGTGTATTCTGCCTCATCAGGTTCTCCACCCTGTGATGAGGAGCCGTAACAGGATTCTTCATGTGGACATCGGCATACGTTTCCTGTCCCCCCAGTAGGTACGTTGTGGAATGTGCCGTGGCTTCGCCCAGATCTATACGGTGGTTCAGCAGGACAAAGTCGGGAACGATAGCCCTTACACGGTTCATCATATCGTTGAACTCCTTGTATTTACTGGAACGCATCGAACCACAACAGGCATCCATCTTAAAGAGTTTGATATTGTAATCCTTAACCAGTTTTACCACCATGTCGGCCCTCTTCTGCGCCTCCTCCGGTGTATTACCGAAACCATCAGGACCACCCCAGAAACCGAGGCCGGTATTCATATCCGAAGAAACCTTGGCAATGGCAGAAAAGCCATTAGGAAAAAGTGAGGTAAAACGTTTGGCATTCAAATCGCCGTAATCCTGCCATCCATCAATGACACCGGCATCCATGGCATAGATGTCCAACTGCATGCCGTACGTATCCTTCAGCCAACGGAAGAAATTCAGGTTGGCAAGTGTCACACTCTCCGAAGAACCCTCCCAGGTACTGTTTATCCAAGCAAAATACTCGGATTTGGAGGGCGTTTTCTCATCAGCTCCACCATGAGGCTTATTTGTCGCCTCCTGTGCAAAGGCAAAAGAGGAAATCAACAAACTAATAGATAAAACAATCTTTTTCATACATTAATATTAAAATTACCACAAAGATACGAATAAGCGGGAGAAAAAACAAAATTCTATTTAGTTTTTACAGGCGGGAGTGTCTTAGAGTTTCCATGAATTGTGGTGAATTATTTGGTTCAAACATAGTTATAAAACGTTAAAATCGCCTTATTTATCACAAATGATTTTTTATATTAAATTCAAATATATATATTTGCAGAAAATTACATAACAATTAATTCGAAATCCCTATGATGACAAATGCTAAAAGAATCGCGCTGGCACTATTCTGTGCCCAATCTATTTGTTTAAGTGCATGTGCCGGAAAAGACAAGATAATCACTATGGACGAATTACCGGTTGATGCCCAGACTTTTGTGCAGACGTATTTTGGAAAGTCCAACGTCAGCATTGTCAAAAAAGACACTGAGATATTAGACACGAGCTACGATGTAATAATGAAAGACGGCAGCACGATGGAGTTTGACCGGAAAGGTGCATGGACTGGAGTAAAAAGCCGCACCAAGGCCATCCCCAACGCTATCGTACCAGAGAAAATCGGCCAACATGTCAAGCAGAATTACCCCAAAGACCAAATCATGAGCATTGAAAAGGACAAGAATGAATATGAACTAGAATTGTCCAACCATTTGGAGCTAACCTTCAACAAAAAGGGGAAACTAATAGACATCGACCATTGAACGGCACACGTTTTTTATCCAAACAAACCCATAGAGATGCCTTATACAAACAATAAGGCATCTTTTTTTGCCTCAACCAAACCGGTTCATACAATTTCTGTGTTTCTTACTATCTCACCCTTTCGCTTATAGGGAACAAAAAAATTGTTTCCTCGGGACGCAACATTCGCTACATCGCGAGGAAACAAAATATCGTTAACTCTCTAATGACTGTCATTAGAAAATCGAATTCGCAAACAACACAATTCCAATGACATACAATTGAGAGCACGAATTATAATTCCAAATGGACATTATGGGTTTATACGCAACTTTATGGTTGGATTGCAGAAAAATCGAAAAAACGCCATGAGGGATTCGTCCAAAGTTCCCTCGCAGATACTTGCCGAAAATAAGAGCAGGGAAATCCTTGCTCTTATGATAATGCCGTAGCAATTTTGATGCGTTGTACGAATGATGGGACTTACTGGACTGCCTGGATTTTTCCTTCGTAGGTGATGTTCATGACACAAATATCGTCGTAACCAAAATAGATGGACATCTGTTTGATGCTGATGTTTTGTTCGTTCAATGTACACTCGATATACAGGTTAAAAATATCGTAGCTCTGACCGTTGTAGGTTACGGAACCTGTGGCCGATGAATGGTCCCCTACGGCAAGCGTGTTGCTCTTTCCATCGAAATTGGTGCACAATACCAGATTCGAGAAAGTAACTTCTTCCATTTGGAGCCTTCCACATGCGAAACCGGCAATTGTCAATGTGGCAGCCGTGCTGGTGGAATTTACGGTAACTTGGCTGGTCAGATTCTTTAATTCGATAGTCTTGTCGGATTGGTAGGTTCCATTTGCATCTGCCGGACCAAGGAGGCTGGTTGCCGTACCATTACCGATAAATGCATAAGACGTGTCCTGTTGCAATAAAGATGTCACAGCTACCATACATGTCACCTCTACTCCGCTACCATCATTGGCCATGGCCGTAATTATTGCCGTTCCAGCATTGACTGCAGAGACTTCACCAGAAGAACTGACCGTTGCCACGGAAGGATCAGATGAATACCAAGTCAAACTCTTGTCCGTGGCATCAGATGGAGATACGGTTGGCATCAACGTATAGGTGTTACCAACCGTGAGGGACAAAGATGACTTATCAAAAGAGATGCCAGTTACCTTTACAGATTCCGTGTCTGATTCCGACCAGACGGGCCGCACAGAATGACCTTCGCATCTGTGACCACTGCACCAGTCGAAACTCCCATCGGCATCCAAAACGTACGCGCTGCTGTAGTCGCTGTATTCGTTGCTGAGCGTACCCGACCAGTAAAAGCCGTCCGAACCTGCAATGTCCAGATTGCCGAACACGCGAAAGCCGGCAGCGGGGAGGAAAATGTAATTACCGTTAGGGCCTACTACTTTTGTGCCCGATACGCCATTCACGCTTGTCCAAGATGAAGAACAACAGTCAATAAGTTCCTGGCATTGGGCCAGCGTTGGCATACGCCAGTTGCCGCCCCATTGCACATGGGCAACATCGTACTGAGTTCCGCTGATTTCCGAACCGATGTACTGGCAGTCATAATCTTCGGAACCATAAGCATACGTATCCCAATAATAATAGTCTTTTGTTACCGTCTCTCCCCAGGCATAGTAGCCGCCGTACTCCTCAGGAGAATTTGCTCCCACATTGCAGGTTGCCCATTTCGTGCCACTTGGCAACCCTAAATCTACATACTCGTGTCCATTATGAACACCATCGGAATCGCCAGGAGTTACTGTTTCCTCTAACCACGTGACATTTTCTATCTCCGAAACCTTGTATTCTGTTTCCTGCCCGTTTTTCAATGTCACTTTCATCTTGTACTGGGCATTGGCAGAAATAACGCTCAACAAAACAGCTGTTGTTATGGCAATAAACTTTCTCATTTCTTTCTGATTTTATAGGTTTGTGTTCCTTGTTTAATAATGTAGATACCGGCAGGTAAATCCTGTGTGGAAAACTTCGCATCTGAACCGTCGTTCTCCGATGGCTGAATAGTACGCACCAAAGTGCCGGACACATTGTAGATGCGTACCGTACCATCTCCTTTCGGCTGGTTCATAGACACGCTCTCCACGGCATCAGACGTTTCCTCGAAAGTGAATTTCTGTAAGTCGGCCAACGGATATTCCACCGTTGTGCTCTCGGTTGTCAGAATCAACACATCACCCTTATACGTCACAACGGGTTTTTCACTCAACGCATAGCTTACCTCACCACCCGACTTGGCGTGTACGACAAGCTGTACGGATTTACATCGTCCTTGTATGCATAAAGCTAACAAGAGAGGCAAAAGGCACAATTTCTTTTTCATAAAAACGTATGTTATTACACAAAAATGTTTTCACCATACTCCCTCTAATGGTATTTATCATCAGATACAAGAAAACGCAGGGAATTGTCCTTGCTCATCTTGCTCTTAGGCTCTGGTAAACCCACAAATGAAATGAACTGAGTACGAATCACCCCGCGCTGTAAGTATAGCAGCTGCCTACAGCGCGGGGCTGTATGCACATACATATACTCAGAACGGGCATTCTTGACTCCCTCATCCTTCATTTGTTTTGAAATTTACCAGATTTCGAGCAAAGGATGAAAGCGCGGAACGCCTTCTTGGTCAAGTGGCTGGCATCCCACTTATAGGTGGGAAGTTCCACAAGACAATGCAAAAGTACAGAAAAGTTATTTACAAACAAAGAAATAAGGGAAAAAAGTTCGCGAATACCTATATACGTTATACATAAAAAGCTCCAACTTACAACGGAAATTAGTAATTACAAGCGTCAGACATTAGTAATGACAAAGGCTGATCATTAGTAATGACAAAGGTCGGGCATAAGTTAAGCCTCATCTCGCGTATAGAAAAACATACTATTCCTGATGCATAAACACCATACTTAGGATGCAAAAGTATGGTACTTACAAGACGTAAGCATGATGGTTACGAACGACAACTATGGGCATACCGACCGAACAGGAAAAAACATATAAGTACGGATTATTTTGATACCCCTAAATAAACAACAAGATTATTCGATGAAAGAAATTCATCAAACCATCGTTATTTGGGAATATCGCCATTATGAGATGCATTGATATAAAAAACATCTGTTTTTATCCATAATGAGAGAAAATATTTGGTGGATATTTCACAAAAAACACGTATATTTGCAAAGGAAAAGAAATCGGTAATCCGCAAAGAGAAAAACTGGAGAATTGAACATATCCGTTGATAAAAGTGAAGGAACTGAGTAAACATATTGAATATTTGCTGCTTAATCACGACTGCGTGATTATTCCACAATTTGGGGCATTTGTGGCTAGGACACAAGAATGTCAATTTGTGGTTGAAGAGCGTTTGTTCCTGCCACCAACCCGTACCGTACACTTCAACATGCAGATACGGCACAACGATACCCTACTCACCAATTCGCTACGACAATTCTACAAGATTTCCGAACAAGAGGCTGACCGGTGGTGTCAGGAATATATTGAATACATTCAGGAACAGCTAGTTGAGTACGGCACATACGATTTCGGCAGCATAGGAGTGTTCCAACAGGAAGGCGAAAACATCCGGTTCATTCCGTGTACGGCAGGAATATCCTCGCCCTGTTTTTACGGTTTGGATTCCTTCCAATTCGAAGTCCTGTCACAAAGGGCAAAGGCTGAAAACAAGAGGAAGAAACAAGAAAGGAGCAGCCGTACCGGTTCGATACACACGGACGACAAGCACTTTGTCATCCGTGTGAATAAATCCGTTGCCAGTTACGTGGCAACGATTGCAGCAAGCATCATACTATTCCTTACGTTTACGACTCCCGTAGAAAACGCGACAAACATGGATGCAACCGATGCAGAGCTCTTTATTCCGTCTAACCTCATCCCTATATCATTGGACAACCCATCTGCCGTAAGCCTGACAGCGGACGACATCCCCACCCAAGAGGAAACCGTTACCGAAAATGCAGAGAATACCGTTCCGTCTGATGAACCGGTTGTCAACAATGCCCAAGACAATGAAATACAGCCCGACAAAGCGAACGCGAACAGCGGATACGCCGTAGTCTTGGCCAGTTCCATAAGTATGGCTAATGCCGAAGCCTATACCAAGAGTCTGCAGAGCAGAAAGATAAAGGCTGAAATATTGAGTAACGGAAAAATGACACGCGTTGTCATACCCGGATTTGACACTCGCGAAAAAGCACACGATATGATTTCCGAACTTAAAGCATTGGACAAAAAGGAGTTTGGAAACGTCTGGATGCTAAAACTTGACAAATAACCTATCCTATATATTTATTATGAAAAGAGTTCGTTGCCCCAAATGCGACAACTACATAACATTCGACGAAACCCAATACATTCAAGGCCAGCAACTGGTTTTTGAATGTCCCGACTGCCACAAACAATTCGGAATAAGAATGGGTTCTGCCAAAGTCAAGCAGACAAGAAAGGAAGAAGTGCTGGACGAAACGGCCAACAACGAGGAACTGGGCAGCATCGTAGTTATAGAAAATGTCTTTCACTATAAACAAATCATACCATTGGAAATGGGCGACAATGTCTTTGGTCGCTATGTACAAGGAACCGACATCAACAAACCCATCGAAACCGTTGATCCAAGCATAGATACCAAACATTGCATCATACGGGTACAGCGCAACAAGCGAAACCAGTTGCAATACATCCTCAGAGATGCGCCAAGCAATACCGGAACTTTTTATATGAATGAAATCCTGCGAGATCAGGACCGAATCCAGCTGCATGAAGGAGACATCATCACAATCGGTGCCACTACATTGATACTGCGTACGGCAAACGAAAAGGACGAATAAGAGCATCTTCTATGTATAAGATATTAGCTGTTGACCTTGACGGAACGCTCCTGAACAGTCGGAAAGAAATACCTGCAAAAAATCTGGAATCATTACTGGAGGCTCAGGAAAAAGGATTAATAGTGGTAATAGCCAGCGGACGGTCAACACCTGGCACCATGCACATAGCCAAAGAATTACAGTTGGAAAAGTTCGGAGGATTCATCATGGCCTTCAATGGCGGAATGATAACGAATTGCAAGACAGATGAAATCCTGTTCCAAAAGCTGTTGCCGCTTGATATACTGCCCAAAGTATATGAATTCAGCAAAACAGGTGATTTCCAAATAACAAGCTACAAAGATAATCGCATCATCTGCGAGGACATAGACAATAAATACATTCAATACCTGTCATTCGCTAACAGGATGGAAGCAAGACAGACCGATGATTTCATCAAAACTGTCAATTATCCTGTTCCCAAATACCTGATTGTCGGGGATCCGGAGCCCTTGCACGAACTGGAACTAAAAATGTGCAAAGCGTTCGAAGGTAAACTAAACATTTGCCGAAGCGACCCATTCCTGCTGGAAGTATTACCCTATGAAATAAACAAAGGGTACAGCCTGAAAATTCTGCTTGATAAATTAAACCTAAAACGAGAAGAACTTATCGCCTGTGGGGATGGATTCAACGACCGTAGTATGGTGGAGTATGCCGGATTAGGTGTGGCTATGGAAAATGCACAACAGGAGGTAAAAGAGGTGGCAGATTACATTGCCAAATCCAACGAAGAATGTGGAATAGAAGAAGTGGTACGCAAATTTATCCTTTCCTAAAACGGAGAAAGGGCTTTTGCTATTTTTTCCTGCAGTTCTTTCATCTTCCCCATCCGTACAGAAAGCGTCATTTGGCAATCCCCATCATACGATTGAGAAACAATACGGGCGTCCATATCTCGCGCAACCTTCATAACGGCACTCATCAATGGGTATTCAAACGAGAAGGTATATTCACCGTCCACGGTACAAGTAATAATCTCGCCCTTTGAAATGGCATCTGCAGCAGCTGCCTTATAGGCACCTATCAGACCGCTGGTACCCAGTTTGACTCCACCGAAATACCGCACGACAAGCACAATGATATTCGTGAGTCCGTTGCTGTTTATTTGTCCCAAGATGGGTTTACCTGCCGTTCCGCTTGGTTCCCCATTATCATTGCTGCGGAAACAATCCCTTTCAGCACCAATCATATACGCCCAGCATACATGACGGGCATCAAAATATTTCTTCTGATACTGACCTACAAGATTCATCGCTTCCTCAACGGAGGAAGCCGGATGGGCAAAAGCAAGGAACTTACTCCGCAATTCCGAGTAAGTTCCTTCGCTATTTGATTTAATGGTCTTGTATTCGTCTATCATCAGTCAAGACTATGGATAACCAGACCACTACGTAATTTAGGCTCGAACCATGTTGCCTTTGGCGGCATGATATTTCCTGTGTCTGCAATATTCATAATTTGATTCATACTAACAGGATATAGTGCCAAAGCCATTTTCATTTCACCATTGTCAACCCTACGTTGCAATTCACCCAATCCACGTAAACCTCCTACAAAGTCGATTCGCTTATCACTACGCAAATCCTTAATGCCAAGAAGTTCATCGAGAATCAGTTTACTGCTGATACTGACATCAAGACTACCGATAGGATCGGATTCGTCGCATAAGCCTGACTTTAATTTCAGGCTGTACCATGTGGAATCAAGGTATAGACTGAACTCATGTAATTGCTGTGGACGATAAGGTTCATTGCCCTTGGACTCAACAACAAAATTATGTCCAAGAGCTTTAAGGAATTCTTCCGAAGAGTATCCATTCAGGTCTTTCACGACACGATTATAATCCAAGATCGTCAATTGACTGGCCTGGAAACATACAGCCATGAAATAGTTGTACTCCTCATCGCCCTGATGATTGGGGTTCTGTTTTGCCTTCTCTGCACCAACAAGAGCTGCAGCAGCACTACGATGATGACCGTCTGCTATATATAAATATGGTATAGCGGCAAATGCATCTGTTATCGTTTGAATATCTGCATCATCCTTGACCATCCAGAACTGATGACGGAATCCGTCTATAGGAGCGATGAAATCGTATTCAGGAGTTTGTGATGTGCAACGCTTAATCAAGGCATCCAAAACCTCATTATCGGGATAGGCAAAGAATACGGGTTCCAGATTTGCGTTGTTCACGCGTACGTGGCGCATACGATCTTCTTCCTTATCACGACGGGTCAATTCGTGTTTCTTGATGACACCATTCATGTAATCTTCTACGGCAGCAGCAACCACAAGTCCATATTGTGTCTTGCCGTTCATCGTCTGTGCATAGATATAATACATTTCCTTGTCATCCTGCACGAGCCAACCTTCTTTTTGGAACTTGGCGAAATTCTCGGCAGCACGCTGGTATACCCGTTCATCATACTCACTTGTGCCAACAGGGAAATCAATCTCCGGCTTAATGATATGATAGAGTGACATCTTATTGTCACCAGCTTCGGCACGAGCTTCCTCGGAATTAAGCACGTCGTATGGACGACTCTCGACCTGTTCCACCAGATTTTTGGGAGGACGAATACCCTTGAAAGGTTTTATTTTGGCCATACCTTATTTATTTACCTGGAACTTCGTAATTCCATCCTTCAGAAAACCAACAATCTGATTTGCTGCTGCAATACCGGCATTAACATTTGCCTCGGCCGTCTGTGCACCCATCTTCTTAGGTGTGGCAAAATAACGACCTGCCGCTTTCTCTGCATATTCAGCATCCATATCGGGCTTGATATCGGTCAGATACTTCAAGTCCGTACGTTCTTCGAGCAATTGCAGCAAACTGGCTTCGTCAATAACCTCCTTACGAGCCGTATTTACCAGAATACCGCCTTTTTTCATCTTGCCGACCAGAGTAGCATTGATACTTTGCTTTGTTTCAGGAGTAGCAGGAATATGAAGAGAAACGATATCACAGGTTTCAAAAAGTTCGTCTTGGTTCTTGGCGGCCTTTACGCCTGCGGCTTCTATGGCCTCTGCAGGGCAGAATGCATCAAATGCCATCACCTCCATGCCGAAACCTTTTGCCACACGTGCAACGTTACGACCAACGTTTCCGAAAGCAAGGATACCTAACTTCTTACCCAATAGTTCCGTACCACTTGTACCATTGAAGAAATTTCGAACGCCAAATACCAACAGACCGAAAACAAGTTCTGCTACGGAATTGGCATTCTGGCCAGGTGTATTCATGGCCACAACCTTGTGGGCTGTTGCTTCAGTCAAATCGATGTTGTCATAACCTGCACCGGCACGTACTACAATCTTCAGATTCTTGGCTGCATTGAAGACATCGGCATCTACTTTGTCGCTGCGTACAATCAAAGCATCAGCATCAGCTACAGCATCCAACAATTGTTTCTTCTCGGTGTATTTCTCCAAAAGAGAAAGTTCATATCCAGCAGCATCGGTTACTGCTTTAATACCATCTACAGCAACTTTGCTGAATGGTTTTTCTGTTGCAATTAAGACTTTCATTAATGTAGTTTTTCAAATTCTTTCATACATTCAACCAACGCCTGGCAACCTTCGATGCTCATGGCATTATAGCAGCTTGCACGGAAGCCACCTACATCACGATGACCCTTGATGCCAACCATACCCTTGCCGGTAGCAAATGCCAAGAATTCGTCTTGCAGTTCCTGATATTCCTCCTTCAGTACGAATGTAATGTTCATCAGTGAACGGCTATCTTCCTCGGCTGTTCCAACAAACAACTTATTACGGTCGATTTCTGAATACACGATTTCAGCACGCTGTTGTGCACGACGTTCCATTTCCTTGACACCACCTTGAGCCTTGATCCACTTCAGATTCTGCAAAGCACAATAAATCGGAACAACTGGAGGTGTATTGAACATAGAACCTTTCTTGACGTGTGTACGGTAATCCAACATAGTAGGAATAGGACGGGAAACCTTGCCCAACAAGTCTTCTTTAACTATAACAAAAGTAACGCCTGCCATAGAAAGGTTCTTCTGAGCACCACCGTAGATCATTCCATATTTACTTACGTCAAGAGGACGTGAGAAAATATCAGATGACATATCTGCGATAACAGGAATAGGAGAATCCAAGTCTTTCCTTAACTCCGTACCATAAATCGTGTTATTGCTGGTGATGTGCAAGTAATCCGCATCCGTAGGAATGTCGAACTGCTTGGGAATATAAGTAAAATTACGATCCTTGCTGGATGCGACTTCAACGACCTCACCAAAAAGCTTGGCTTCCTTCTCGGCCTTTGTTGCCCATACACCCGTATTTAGGTAAGCAGCCTTTTTCTCCAAGAAGTTATAGGGAACCATACAGAATTCCAGACTGGCGCCACCACCCAGGAATATGACGCTGTAACCCTCAGGAATATTTAAAAGTTCCTTAAACAAAGCGACAGCTTCATCGACTACCGGTTGGAAATTCTTCGCTCTATGGCTGATTTCCATCAAAGAAAGTCCACTTCCTTCGAAGTCAAGACAAGCAGCAGCAGTTGCTTCTATTACCTCACGGGGAAGAATAGAGGGACCTGCATTAAAATTGTACTTTTTCATATTTCTTTTTAAAATGATTAAATTATTTCCTTTTTCTATCTTTTGAGGTTGCAAAGTTAACGTTTTTTTTTCATTACACCTAATTTAATTACATAAATAAAAGACTGGAAGAAGTTAAATGCATGTTTTTATCTTTGATAGTGAAAAATACGTCAATTAATTTGGTCAGTTCAAGGAAAAGCACTACCTTTGCAACGCTTTTCAAAAGAAAAAGCCTTCGGGGTGTAGCGCAGTTGGTAGCGCACCTGGTTTGGGACCAGGTGGTCGCCCGTTCGAGTCGGGTCACCCCGACACACATGGAAAAGCGGCAGCTAATTTAGCCACCGCTTTTTTCTTTTTACACGAAAATGGGATTTTGCCAAGCAGAAAATAAGATTAGCTTATCAAAACATTGTGCAAATCATACAATTTTATCAAATTTCGGAAATCTATTAAGTCATATACATTAGTTAGTGTTCAGACAAGACTAAGAACTGAATGTATTTGTGAAATATTAGAAAAATTTTCGCTTCAAAGATTTGGTGTTTAAAATATTTGTTGTATCTTTGCAGCGCAAAAGCAGATTGGTGCCTTGGATGAGTGGCTTAGTCAACGGTCTGCAAAACCGTGAACGGCGGTTCGAATCCGCCAGGCACCTCAAAAAAGAAAGACCTGATTATTTCAGGTCTTTCTTCGTATTTTTAAGCAACTGCCACGAACGCCACACAGACAGGAGTAGGACAATTCCACCAACACCATATTTGATGTAATCATTGCCTTGAAGGCAAACAACTACACCCACACCCAGACATAGGAACTGGAACATGCATAACTTTATGGTATGAATGTCCAGATGACAGCCATATCTTTTACCATACATAATTAGGACAAATATCAAATCTGCCAACGCCGAAACAGACAAGGCTATGCCTGTTCCCAAAAGTCCTAATTTATTATAGAAGAACCAAATGAGAAGTCCGAATACAATATCATATAGAAGTTCTACTATTAGATAGAACATCGAATCGCCCTTTGCCAAAGGCGTATAGGCAATAGGTAACATGATGGCTCGGAAGAACATATAGAACGAGGCACATACAGCCATATCCTTAACGATGAGGAACTCTGGTTGAAATAGAATTTGCAAAGCCAAAGGCATACATAATATCAAGGCTATCAGGAAGGGGGCAACCAGCAACACGCACACATCAATCTGCTTGTTAATAGCCACATTCATACGAGCGATATCATGATTCGCGGAGGATAAGCGAGGGAAATAATCAGCCTCCAATGCCACAAACACGATACCAGCATAGGCAACCATCAAAGCGTAACCAGCTCGGTAAAATCCCACGTCAGACAAAGTACCATGCATCATGATCAATGCCGGAATAGCCATGGCAACTCCAGAACCACCAATGCCGGCTAAAACATAAGGAATACCCTTACGTATCATAGGCAGACCCTCTCGATACACCTCCATACTAAATGGCCGTATACGATAGGGTATCAATCTAACGGAGAAGAACAGGTGTACGATTGCAGAGATAGCAGTACTGATTATCAATGCCACAATAATGCCATGCATGCCCCAGAAATAATAAAAAGGAATAGTTGTCAGAAGAGTACTGACCGCAACCACCGTTTCTATTATTGCGATTTTACGTAACTGCCTCAATCCTTTTAGGATAGAGCACTCCCCTTCGGCAACAAGCAGTAATATCACAATAGGACAAACAAGAAAAATTTCCAACACATGGCCCCAATCATGCTCAAAAAAGAAGTAGCTAAGAACAGGTGAAAGCAAAGCGCTCAACACTACTGCCAAGATAGCCGTCCAAATAACCCATGTACGGATGACGCTTACCATGTGAGATATCTGTGATTCCTCGCCATCCTCAAACAATTCACCCATCACACGTGTTGTGTTTAAAGGAATGCCGAAATTACTACAACTGACAATAAACTCTGATATTGAATTATAGACAGAAATCAGTCCTAGTCCAACTGACCCTAAAATATAGGTAGTCAATTTATTACGTAACAAAGAGACTAGCAATTTCAAGCCTTGTACTCCACCAAAGATACCGGTATATTTCAGGACATGATTATAGGAATCGTCCGTAGTTTCGGAATTATGCAGATTATTCAATTCTTCCATTATATTTACTTATTCACTTTGCAAAGGTACGATTTTTATTCATAATATTTGTCCAATAGCTAAAAAAACTATACATTTGCGTAATATCTATACAAAAAGTCTATAAATGAAAATTCTGTTGATGGGCGAATACAGCAATGTCCATTGGTCTTTGGCCGAAGGACTAAGGACATTGGGGCATCAGGTTTCCGTGGTATCCGATGGCGATTTATGGAAAAATTATCCGAGGGACATCAACCTAAAAAGACAATCAACAGGAAAAATAGACACCCTGAAATATCTTTGGTCGATACACCAAACAATGCCCATACTAAAAGGATATGATATTGTGCAGCTGATCAATCCCATCTTTTTGGATCTGAAGGCCGAACGAATATGGAAATACTACCATCAACTGAAAAAGCAAAACGGGAACTTGTTTCTGGGGGCATACGGTATGGATCACTATTGGGTAAAGACGGCATTAGACTGCAAGACATTCCGATATTCTGATTTTAATATGGGCGATAAAGAAAGACATTCGCCTGAAAACGACATCTTTATCGAAGATTGGCTTTTCGGAGAGAAAGGACGACTAAATCAATTTATTGCAGAGGATTGTAAAGGAATCATTTCTGGATTGTACGAATACGAAATGAGCTACAGGCCCTATTTCCCAGACGAGAAACTCCAGTTCATACCTTTTCCCATTCAGCCCCAAAAAGTTGACGAAAATAAGCTGAAAGTGGGTAAGCAAATAAGTTTTTTTATCGGGATACAGAAAACCAGAAATATATACAAGGGAACAGACATCATGCTACAAGCACTCCAAAGATTAGAGCGCAATTACGGGAACAGAGTAAAAGTCATCCGGACGGAGAACGTCCCATTTGCTGAATACCAAAAACGAATCGAAGAAAGCGACATACTTTTGGATCAACTGTACAGTTATACTCCAGCAATGAACGGTTTACTGGCCATGAGCAAGGGTATCGTACTGGTAGGAGGTGGAGAAGAAGAACAATACGAACTAATGGGGGAACAGGAATTGCGTCCCATCATTAATGTCCGTCCCTCGGAAGAAAGCGTATATGATGCGCTGGAACAGTTAGTACTGAATTCCGAAAGGATTCCATTACTAAAAAGACAAAGCATTGAATACATCCAACGACATCATGACTACAAAAAAGTTGCTGAACAATATATTAATTTTTGGGAATCTAGAATAAAGTGAACATCGAACTTTCCATAATCATCCCCGTGTATAATGTAGCACAATACCTTCGCCATTGTCTACAGTCAATTCTTGACCAACAATTGCCCTCATATGAAGTCATTCTGGTAGATGACGGAAGCCATGACAACAGCCTGGGCATCTGTATTGAATGGTGTAATGAGCACAAAGAATTCAAAGTTTTCAGGCACGAACAGAATCGAGGGTTAAGTGAGGCACGTAACACAGGCCTTTCGCAAGCAACAGGCAGATACATCACCTTTGTGGATTCCGATGATTTCCTTGGTCCGGAAACGTTGAGCATTTGCATGGCATCCATTGAAGATGCAGATGTCATTGAGTACCCAGTTATGATTAATCACCTATCCGATGATGCTCAGTTATGGCAACCAGGAAACGTCACAAAGGATTTTAAGACCTGGATGAAAGATAATGGTTTCACCCATTGTTACGCATGCAACAAGGTATTCAAACACAAGCTATGGGACGGCATAAAATTCCCTAAAGACAAATATTACGAGGACATCTTCACCATCCCATACGTATTAAAAAAAGCTTACAAAATAGCATCTACAGACAAAGGTATCTATTACTACTGTAAAAGGGACGGAAGTATAACTAATACGCCTAAGAAAAAGGCTTTACACGATTATCTCGAAGCATTACTTCATTTATTCAATTTCGAGGAAAACTCTCAAAATACATCTTTGTATATCCAGTGTCTCAATGCACAGAAAAGCTTTCTGAAATACGGAGGAAAAGGAAAAATCGTTCCCAGGAAACAGATTCCGTGGAGTTACTTTTTCCATAGTTCACTTACGACACGACAGAGAATCAAAGCACTCTGGTATAAATTTTCATGTCATGGATAACACAGCCAAACTAAGCATCATCGTGCCTTGCTACAATGTACCATTGGCTATGTTGAAAAAGTGCATTGAAAGCATGGAATTCATCGACACATTGATGAAATATGACGTATGGATTATAGACGACGGAAGCAAAGATGATGTCGTATGCAAATGGGTTACATCACTTGGACGAGAGAACATTCATGCCATACGACAGGAAAATCTGGGTCCCGGGGGAGCCAGAAACACTGGAATTGAACAATCAAAAGGTGAATACATAACATTCGTAGATGCCGATGACTACCTAATATATGGTACATATTATTATATTTTAGAAAAACTGATACGGGAACAACCCGACATACTGTGCCACGGAACCCTTCAAGAATATTCCGGACCAGCCATCAAATACATGATGGACAAGGACATTTGTCCAAGTTGCTGTTCATACATTATTCGGAGAGAGACATTGGCAGACCTTCGTTTTTCACCGTACATTTTCCATGAAGATGAGGAATTCTGCACTAAGTTGCATCTACTAAGGGCACATTTGCTGACAACCACGGAAAACGGCTATTTTTATCGGCTGAGGGATAATTCCATAACCCACAACAACAGCCAGGAAATAACAGAAAAAAGATTCAATGATTTCTTCACAGTCATGCAACACCTCCAGCAACTGGAGATACGGCCCACTTATAGTAAAGCACTACAACGAAGACTTGACATCATGGCCATGTGCTACATTATCACATTACTTAGAGATACCACAAGTATACGGATGACTATAGAAAAGTTGAAGAAATTAAAATCCCTGCACACCTACCCTCTCCCATTCCGTTGGCATGGGATTAGATATTTTATTATAATGTTAGCTACCATACACCCCATAACTGTGCTTCTTTTGACTCCATTCACAAAAATAGCCTTGAAAATGCACAATGCGGGAAATGCGAAAAGGGCTTTTGTTGCTCATATAGACCATTGGAAAGACGTGTAATCCATTAGCGTCCCAAGAATCTATTAAAAAACCGAAAAGTATATTCACTCCAATTCTTCCGGAGAAGACAGAAATATAGTTGCACCATGTTCCATCAGAAATTGTCTGTCCCTAAATCCCCATAGAACACTGATGCATGGAAGACCAGAGTTTTCAGCTGTAAGTAGATCCACGTCACTATCACCCACATAGACAGCCTCATCCTTTGATACGCCTAAATATCTAAGAGCCGCCAAGACCATATCGGGAGCAGGTTTTCTAGGCATCGACTCACATTCTCCAAGAGCAACATCTACGTACTTTCCAAAAAATCGTTCTGACAGGAACGAAACAGCAGACTGCAATTTATTGCTTACAACAGCTATTAGAAAACCTTGTTCTTTCAGCCTCATCAACATAGGAAGTACCCCCTCATATGGACAAGTTGCATCCAAACTATGTTCCAAATAATGTCGACAAAAATCAGAATAGACCTTTTCAACCATTTCTTCGGAAGTGCTTTGAGGTACAGCCCTACATATAAGTTTATGAACACCATTTCCCACGAAATGCCGGACCTCTTCAACAGTCCTTTCTGGCATCCCGTGGGAACGTAGTGCATAATTTGTGCTTGCTGTCAAATCCTGCAATGTATCCAGTAGTGTACCATCCAAATCAAAGACAATGGCACGTACCGAATTCGGTAAAAAATCAGCCATTATTAATGCTTTCCTTCACTGCCTCAAACATTTCAGACGCATCAATCTGTTTGAATGACTTCAAGAATTTAATCTGATAGTTAACCAGCGCATCAGAGAAAATGTTCTTATCCGTATAGATGGAACGATCCTTTTCCAACTCATCACCGGCTTCAGCACAAGAAGCAGGCAACTGCTCCAAACTATTAAGCAAAGCTTCATTGCTTGCGTCGTGAATATTTACGCCAAGGCCCACATATGTTTTCTCTGCAACAGCATTGGCTTCTGCTGATTCGAAACCATATCGTGCCGCACAACAGAGAGCCGCCATTAGCAAATACATATCAGCAAACGCATCACTTGCACGCCATTCAAACGTCTGCTTGTAACTGTATTCTGGCATAAAACTCCAGCCAAGAGGAACGCGAACTAAAGCGCTTCTATTAGAGAAACTCCAACAGAGAGAGGTAGGTGCTTCCTGATGAGGAACAAGACGCTGGAAAGATAACGGATGAGGATTGCCCCATGCAGGTAACGATGTACCAGCCATCATGAAACCAGCAATAGCCTTTTTAAACGCCTCACTGACACTTTCAGAACCCGACGCCTGAAGCAATGGATTAGCTTTTCCGTCCAAGCTAGAGAACTTACAATGAACATGCATTCCAGAGCCAGCCTTTCCCGTAGTAATTTTGGGCGCAAAAGTCAGTTCCACTCCGTATTCATAAGCCAGTTGGCGCATTACCCACTTTGCAAGCACAAGCTGGTCGGCTGCGTCTTCGATATTCGTTGGCAGGAACTCTATTTCGTTCTGTTCGTAGTTTTTACCATCCTGAGTAAAATTGCCGACTTCTGAATGACCATATTTAATTAGCCCTCCGCATTGAGCGATAAGTCTCATTGCCTCTGTACGCAGGTCGGCATACTTACAGAAAGGCTTACTTGCATGATAGCCACGTTGATCTGGAACCTGATACAATTCCTCTGCATCACCTATGATGTAATACTCCAACTCGCCCATAGTTTCCATCTGAAGGCCTGTTTGTTGTTTGAATACCTCATTTGCCTTATGAAGGATATACTGAGGAGAACTCTCAAAAGGTTCACCATCACGATTCAAATAAGAACAAAGGAAATCTACAGCTGGAACTTCATAGAATGGATTCAAGAATGCCGTACTCAATCGAGGCATTACATACAGGTCACTCTTTCCTGCTTCAATGAAGGGGAACAAAGAAGAACCATCGACACGTTCACCGGCAGTAAGGATTTCTTCCAAATGAGCCTGAGAGTTTAGAACGAAGTTCAAAGTCTTCAGTTTGCCGTCCCATCCACAATAATGGAAATTTACAAACTCTACGTTATTTTCAACACAATACCGCACGATATCCTCGTGGGTGAAATCCTTGGGTGACTTCTGCAGGAACTGCACCAAGCGATTCGGATTCATGGAAAATTTCTTGTCCATAATTATAAAAAATTATTATTGTTCAACGGAGACTAATTGCAAATAAAGTTCATCCAACTGTTTCTGATCCAAGTAACCAGGAGCATCCAACATTACATCACGTCCACTATTATTCTTCGGGAATGCGATACAGTCACGAATACTATCAAGACCGGCAAAGAGGCTGACCCAACGATCCAAACCATACGCCAAACCTCCGTGTGGAGGTGCCCCATACTTGAAAGCATTCATCAGGAAACCAAATTGTTCTTGGGCCTTTTCGGGCGTGAATCCAAGTATCTGGAACATCTTTGCCTGTAAATTCTGATCATGGATACGGATGCTACCGCCACCAACTTCCACTCCATTGCACACCATATCGTAGGCGTCGGCACGAACGGCTGCCGGATCAGTATCCAACAAGGGAATATCCTCGTCCTTGGGATGTGTAAAAGGATGGTGCATTGCCATAAGACGGCCTTCTTCTTCACTCCATTCAAACATGGGAAAATCCACTACCCACAACAGACTGAACTTATTCTTATCACGAAGTCCCATACGGGCACCCATTTCCAAGCGAAGTTCACACAACTGTTTGCGCACCTTCATTGCATCATCACCGCTCAGAATCAGAATCAGGTCGCCAGGTTTGGCTGCAAAGGCATCTTTTAGTTTGTTCATCACTTCTGGAGCATAGAACTTATCAACGCTACTCTTTACGCTACCGTCTTCTTGAACTCGCGCATAAACAAGCCCCTTGGCACCAACCTGAGGACGCTTGACAAAATCCGTTAACTGATCAAGTTGCTTACGAGTATAAATGCCTTGTCCCTCAGCACAAATACCACCAATATATACAGCATCGTTGAATACAGAGAATTCACCTGTACCCTTCAGCACATCCATCAGTTCTACGAAATGCATGTCAAAACGAGTGTCAGGTTTATCTGACCCATATAGACGCATCGCATCTGTCCATGTCATTCTTGGGAAAGCATCCGCCAACTCTACTCCACGCAGTTCCTTAAATAAATGCTTTGCCATTCCCTCGAAAAGTTGAATAATGTCTTCTTGTTGGACAAAAGACATCTCACAATCAATCTGAGTAAACTCTGGCTGACGGTCTGCACGAAGGTCCTCATCACGGAAACACTTCACAATCTGGAAATATCGGTCCATACCAGCCACCATCAGCAGCTGCTTTAATGTCTGTGGACTCTGAGGAAGAGCATAGAACTGGCCTGGATTCATACGGCTAGGAACAACAAAGTCACGTGCTCCTTCAGGCGTAGAACCAATGAGCATAGGTGTCTCAATCTCCAAAAATCCTTTGCTGTCCAAATAACGGCGGACCTCCATCGTCATACGATGGCGGAGTTCCAGGTTTTGACGTACAATAGGACGACGAAGATCCAAATAGCGGTATTTCATGCGAATATCATCACCACCATCTGAATTCTCTTCAATCGTGAAAGGAGGAGTCAAGCTCTCATTCAAGACGTTCATTTCAGAAACAAGAATTTCAATGTCTCCCGTAGGGATATTCTTGTTTTTAGAATATCTTTCAGCAACAACACCTGTTGCCTGAATAACATATTCACGTCCCAATTTGCCTGCTTTTAGGCGCAATTCCTCTGGTGCTTCTTCGGTAAAAGCCAATTGTGTAATACCATAACGATCGCGCAAATCGACAAAAGTCAATGCCCCCAGATTATGAACACTTTGTACCCATCCTGCAAGAGTCACTTTTTCCCCTGCATTGGCAAGCCTCAGCTCACCACATGTTTTACTTCTGTACATTATATAAAATTTAAATCACATTCAAGCAAAAAGAGGATGAACCTCTCAGTTCATCCTCTCTTGTACGCCCTCAGGGGCTCGAACCCTGGACCCATTGATTAAGAGTCAATTGCTCTACCAACTGAGCTAAGGACGCATCGCAAATATTTATTTTCGTACGCCCTCAGGGGCTCGAACCCTGGACCCATTGATTAAGAGTCAATTGCTCTACCAACTGAGCTAAGGACGCATACGTTTCCGATTTGCGGTTGCAAAGGTATGAACTTTTCTCGAAACAGCCAAATCTTTTTAGGCCGTTTTTTCAAAAAACTTACAATTCATAAACATCGGATGGAACTTTCCGACGAAGAACTTCCAATTCAAAATCCACCCCGGGTACAATACCGTAGCCACGCATTATACCTTCTACCGTTTTCCGCGCAAGCTCTGGATGATTATTTTCTTCGCTCAAGTGGCATAACCACACGTTACGCAGCTTGGGAGTTCCATGTTCTGCGATCAGTTTTGCTGATTCATTGTTGCACAAATGTCCACGACCACTGCGAATACGACCTTTCAGATGAGCCGGATAAGTACCCATCATCAGCATATCTACATCATGGTTTGCCTCTACAACCAAATAATTGGCATTGCCGACCTCTTCTTCTATGTCGTGGGTTACATGCCCAACATCTGTTATCAGGCAGAATGTCTTACCTTCGGCTTCTATCCGATAACCCACACAGTCGCTACTGTCATGGGGAACTTCGAATGGGGTCACCTGAAAGTCACCAATGGATATGGTTTTATTTTTCTCCAGAAGCCTTGTAAATTCCGGAGTCAACTTACTTGTTATACAATAGTTTCTATTGATGCCTAAATGCACCAATTCTGTAGCATAGATCAGGCGATTCAGTTCATTAGCCAAATACCCTACAGACTTTATGTGGTCGGCATGATCATGTGTTATCAGCACGGCATCCACGTCTTCCACATGTATGTCCAACTCACGGGAATAACGCTTTAAAGTACGAACTGTAAGTCCTGCATCTATCAATATTTTTGTATTATCTGTTGACAGATAATAGCAGTTTCCGCTACTGCCAGAGCCTAATGATATGAACTTAATCATTCTAAATTATTTCTTTCCAAATACAAAATTACTATTTTGCCTCTTTTTACACAAATTTTAAGGAAAATAATATTTGAAAAGGAATAAAAAACAATCAGAATGGCAGACCTACGGCAAAATGTATGCTGAAATCACGCCCAAAATTAGGATGTATGACAGGATAATGATGACATGCATCTGTATAGGCTGGATTCAGGGCTTTCATACCTCCATCCAGTCGCAGGATAAAATAGTCAAAATTCAACCTAACACCCAAACCATAAGCCACAGCAATCTGCTTCCAGAAAGATTCAAGTCGGAACTGTCCACCAGGTTGGTCCACATAGTTGCGTATGGTCCAAATGTTTCCTGCATCAACAAATGCTGCACCATGAATTTTCCAGAACAAGTGCGTTCTGTATTCTATATTCATGTCCAGTTTTATGTCACCCGTCTGGTTTATGAAGTCAATCCGACCATCATGTCCACGGAATGTACCAGGCCCCAATTCACGAACGCTCCATCCACGTACACTATTGGCACCACCGCTAAAATATCGTTTTTCATACGGAAGGATAGAGGAGTTTCCATAAGGATAAGCCACACCTAATCCAAAATGTAAAGCCATAGAATTACTTTGGTCGAATCGGAAACTTTTTGTGAAATCTATATCTGCTTTAGCGTACTGGGCATAAGCTATACTCATCAAGGTATATTGACTCTCATCATTTTTGGCCGTACCGAACAGATTGGAAATACCATATAGAAAATTTCCGCTTGTTTCAATGCCTACTCGCAACGTATAGGCATTTGTACCATAGTTCGAAGTCGCACCGTTCAAAGGTTGGGAATTCAAAGTAAAATTGTATCCCCATTTCATGATGAAAAGGTTTTCATAGTTGTAGCGCAAGATGGCATTTCTATTCTCAGGGTCATCCAGATATCTATGCCTGAAAGTCTCACTTATCCAAGGCATGAAAACATAGTTCAAATCCAAGAGGTCAATCCTATGCAGGAGGAGTCGATTGAAACGATTCCAGCGATATCGCCACGCGGCTGTCACGACCCTACGATGAAATTCTGGCCTGTTTTGGGAGTCGAACATCAGACTCAACTCACTAGAAGCCTGTACTGAACGACGAAATTGTTCATTCAGGAAAGGAAACTTGAAATCAGGGAATGAAACACCTGTTTCGGCACTATATTCAATATAATCCTGATCCTGATAGCCATTGAGCCCCTTGATGGCTTCATACGCCCCACGCAATTTGATATTGAAGAGTTCCGAACCATGGAAAATATTTCTGTTCATATATGTCAGTCCTACTGCAGCACCCAGGTCACCGGCAGAGTTTGTCCCCTCCAATTCTGCATTAATGGCATTCAATCTACTGGGAGTCAGCACCACCTGGGCATCCAAAAGCGTACTGTCTTGTTCTCTCTCACGGAATCGGACATTGGTGCTCATTACAGCCCCCAAACGCATCAACCGGGCATAAGTCTGTTGAACATTTTCCTCACTATATATGTCTCCGCTATGCAGTTCGTTTGCACGATTCAACACCTTGTCACGAACATAGCTTTTATTCACAGAAGTCGAATCGTAGCGCAATTCTACTGTTCCCAATCGATATTGTATGTGAGGTTGCAATGCTGTTCCGTTATTCGGACGATATTGCGACAAATGCATGGTCAGGTTGGCCATATTGCAATGAAGAGCCGTATCTGCTTCAAAATACACATTGTCCTTGTTAAACTTATAAAAACCATTGTTGGCCAAAAGTGTATTGATGCGTGAACGCTCATTGTCAAAAACATTCAAGTCAAAATTCATGCCTTCATGCAAAAGCGACTCTTTTCCATGTTCTTGTAATACAGAATCCACATAAGCATCTTGAATGTCATACCGAATGGACTTAACAGAAAATCGTTTTTTAGGATCTACACGAAACAGCAAATGTACCTTGTCTTTATGAACAAGTTTCAGCATCTCTACATCAGCGTTCAGATAGCCAAGATTCCTGACGGCAGACCTTATATTTTCCTTGGTTTTTATGGCCATGGTTTCATCATAAATCACAGGTGCTTCACCCATTTTACGTATGAAACGGTTTATACGCTTAGTACTGTCGGTACCAGAAAGGGAATATATACCCAGAGGAACTTTGAATATAGAAAACCATTTTCTGTTTGGATGCTGACGAATATAGCCTTGCAGGGGAACGATGTTCAGTTCCGTACTGTCAGAATAAAGACTCACCCTGTCCAACATATAGTTATCCTCGGGGATAAAACGCGAGACAGAGCAAGACGATAGTACATACACTACTATAGTCAAAAAGAAAATCTTATGTACCAAACGATTCACAAGACAAAGGTACTACAAAAAAATCAGAATTTTCAACTCGCCACACATAATATTATTAGAATATACACAATTTAGTTAGATGAATGATGATTGCATAATGAATTAATGTAAAAAATCATTAACTTTGTACAGGAAATTATCAGACACATGATTAGTAAGGCCAAAATAAAGCTTATACACTCACTGGAAATACGGAAATATAGACGGGAGTCTGGATTGTTTGTTGCAGAGGGGCACAAACTTGTCAACGAGATGTTGGTAAGTTGGAAACCAGCATATATTGCAGCCCTTCCACAATGGATAGGAAAGAACGATGAACGCATAAAAGGTTGTGAATACGATATTGTTACAGAGGAAGAACTCTCCAAGGCAAGCCTGCTCAAAACCCCTCAGAACATACTGGCTCTATTCCGCATACCGAATGATTCGTTGAATATAAGCCGTCTAAACAACAAACTAACCATCGCTCTTGACGGTGTACAGGATCCAGGAAATTTGGGAACAATTTGTCGCATAGCTGACTGGTTTGGCATTGAAGACATCCTTTGTAGCAAGGAAACAGCCGATGTATATAGCCCCAAGGCTATACAAGCTACCATGGGAGCTTTGGCAAGGGTCAGAGTGCATTACATCGACTTACCAGACGTGCTGAAACAGGTACACGTCCCCATCTATGGGACCTTCCTGGACGGGGAAAATTTCTACGCCAAGGAGCTAGAACAAAATGGAATTATAGTTATGGGAAACGAAGGAAAAGGCATCAGCCCTCAAATCAAGGAACTTGTAAACGAGATGTTGTTCATTCCCAACTATCCAGCAGGCCGTTCAACAACCGACAGTCTCAATGTTGCAATTGCCACAAGCATTATCTGTGCAGAGTTCCGCAGAAGGAGCTGACATTTACGACAAGAAGCAACAAGTAAAATATCAATAATAGACTATTTTTAGAAATTTACAAAAAATTTAATCTATATGAGAAGACACACAACGATGAAAGTTGCCGGATTACTTCTTACGGCACTGCTGTCAATAACGAATGCCAACGGAAAGTCCCAAGAACCGGTTGACTATGTGAATCCCTACATCGGCAACATCAGCCACCTGCTTGTTCCGGTCTTTCCAACCGTCAGCCTGCCACATTCAATGTTGAGGGTGTTTCCTATGCGCAGGCAGATAACAGACGAGTATGTCAACGGATTACCTCTTTTCGTATTGGGACACAGAAGCGAATCACCTCTTTCGATTGGGTTCCCAGGTATGAAACTGGACTACGACAACGAGCACATCACGCCATATAGCTACGAGTCCGAACTTGCTCAATCTACGATTCACATGCGTTTTGCAACAGCCAGTCAAGCGGCTATATATGAATTGAAATTTGACGATAAAGGCCCACATAAATTATCCGTAAAAGCATCTCATGGCCGTATGAGCGCCACGGGTGCTATCGTAGAGGGTTTCCAGGACAACGGCCGCAGCAAAGCCTACATTCATGCGGAGTTCAATCATATGCCAGTGTCCTGCCAACAAACAGGTGAAAACGAGGTTGAGATGGTCTTCGAGGCACCAGAACTCTGTATTAGATACGGTGTTTCGTTCATCAGCGAGGCTCAGGCTGCCAAAAACCTGACTCGCGAAGTAGCTAACACCAGGGTGGACGAACTGATGACCAAGGGTCGTAAGAAATGGAACGAGGCTTTGGAACGCCTGGAAGTGAAGGGTGAAAACGAGGATCAACTGACAGTTTTCTATACCTCCTATTATCGTACACTTGAAAGACCCGTCTGCCTGAGTGAGGATGGACACTATTGGAGCGGCGAGGATCTATCGGTCCATGAAGATGGCGGTATCCCCTACTACACCGACGACTGGTTGTGGGACACATACCATGCCGCCCACCCACTTCGAACGATTGTGGACCCTTCGCTTGAAACCCAAATATTAAAATCTTATCTGCGAATGTCCGACGAGAACGAACATGGCTGGCTTCCATGCTTCCCTAGCACGAATGGTGCCGGCAGATCAATGAACAGTTGTCATACGATTGTTTCCCTGGCAGACGCCCTGTGCAAAGGACTGGATCTTGATTACACAAAAGCCTATCACGCAGCGGCCAAGAGTTTGAAAGAACGTACTTTTGCTCCGTTCCGTGGCGGTATGGCCGGAAAGACGGATGCTTTCCTATGGAAGCATGGCTATATGCCAGCTCTCAAAGAAGGGGAGGAAGAAACGGATCCGAACTTCGATTCGTTTGAGAAACGTCAGCCAATACCCGTTACTACCGGCAATTCTTTGGACTGTTGGGCAACAGCGAAATTGGCGCGCGAGGTAGGCGACATTAACGGAGAGGAATTCTTTCGCAAACACTCATTCGATTATCGTAACCTTTTCAATCCTAAGACGGGATTCTTTCATCCCAAAGACTCTGACGGTAATTTCATCGAGCCGTTCGATTACAACTTTCCAGGTGGGATGGGTGCACGTGAATACTACGACGAGAACAACGGCTGGGTGTATCGTTGGGATGTACAACATAACATCTACGACCTGATAGCCCTGATGGGCGGTGAGAAGGTATTCATTGCACAACTGGACAGTATGTTCGCAGAACCGCTAGGTATGGACAAATACGATTTCTACGCCAAAATGCCCGACCATACGGGCAACGTAGGCCAATTCTCAATGGGTAACGAGCCTTCATTGCACGTACCGTATCTTTATAACTTTGCAGGTGCTCCCTGGAAAACGCAGAAACGTGTACGTCAGATGCTGGACACATGGTTCCGAAACGACTATATGGGCATTCCGGGCGATGAGGACGGCGGTGGCCTGACATCCTTCGTAGTATTCTCCTCAATGGGATTCTTCCCTGTATGCCCCGGCAAAGCGGAATATAGCATCGGAAGTCCTGTATTCGAGGATGTAAAGATTCACCTGCCTAATGGGAGAACGTTCGAAATCAAGGCAAAAAATGTTTCTACAGAAAACAAATATATCCAGAGTGCCAAGCTGAACGGTAAACCCTGGGGAGAACCGTCAATCAGCCACACCGACATTATGGCAGGAGGTGTGCTTGAATTGGCAATGAGCCCCCTTCCCAACAAGGAATGGGGTGTAAAATCCTCCATCAGCTACGACAGTTTCAAGGGACTTGCCATGGCCGGATATCAAGGTTGGTTCGGTTGCGATGGCGATGGTTCTGACTACAAGAGGGGGTACTTTAACAAGGGCAAACCACATGTTGATATGCTGCCGGAGTCGCTGGAATATCCCAAGACCTACGATGCGCCGGCAACGCTGCCCGATGGAAGTCCCCTGCAAGTATATTCAGCGTATGATTATAGCACGATGGACATTCACTTCCGCTGGATGAAAGAATACGGGTTGGACGGTGTTTTCATGCAACGGTTCATTCCACACATTACCGAAGTTCCAGAGCGTAATTTCTATCTAAAAGTATTGGACAATGCAATGTCATGTGCCGAAAGGTACGATAGGGCTATCTGCATCATGTACGACCTGAGTGGTGGCAAGGAAGGAACGATGGCCTCGACACTCCTGGCGGACATAGACGAGTTGAACGGAAAATACGACCTGTTCGACCACAAGGCTCGCCCGTCCTATCTATGGCACAACGGCAAGCCACTCGTTGTGGTATGGGGGGTAGGTTTCAAAGATAGGCAACCCTTCTATATGGACGAGGCGCAGACCATCATCACAGGGTTAAAAGAACGCGGATACAGCATTATGCTGGGTGTTCCGACCTTCTGGCGCGAAGGAGGCGGTGACGTTTACGACCATGAGCGACTGATGAGTTACATCAAGCAGGCCGACATCATCATGCCCTGGTATGTGGGTCGTTTCGACAACACTGATTTCGACAAGTTCAAGAGCATAGCACCGGCTGACATCGCATGGTGCAAGAAGAATGGCATCGGCTTTGCACCGAACTGCTGGCCCGGATTTAGTTGGGATAATATGCACGGCAGTGTCGTGGGTGATGCTGTGAGACGCGAAGGTGGCAAGTTCATCAAACAGCAGATTGACAGCTACATTGAAGCAGGAGCTGAATCGATCTACTTTGCCATGTTCGATGAGGTAAACGAGGGTACGGCCATCTTCAAAGTGGCACGTAAAGTGCCCGAACCACGTCCGGGAGCTACGTTTGTTCCCGTGGAAGATGGTATCCCCACAGACTATATTCTGACGCTCGCAGGAGAAGCGGCCAAAAAGCTAAAAGCCAAAAAGAACGACAAATAGATGGCAAAAATTCCACAGTCAGAATTTACCGAAAACAAAAAAAGAAAAGGCGCACCCATGATATTGGTACGCCTTTTGTCTGTTTATTTTATATCCGTCGATTATTCCTCAATCATGGAGAAACCCTCTTCTTCGTCTTCATCCTTTACTTCCGCCTCTGGCGCATAACTACTGTAAAAGGTATCATCGTTTTGATCGACCTCATCATCACGCTCATCCAGTTCTTCATCTACTGAACTCCTCAATTCATCCTCTTCGTCCTCGTATTCTATCAGATTACCATCTTCATCATATTTGTCTGCCTTTACGCAACGCAGTTTCTCCAGAGGCTCCTTTTTCTTAGCAAAGATGGCCTCAACCCAGGTGCCTTTTTGTATTTCCAACACCTCGTACCCCTGCGCCAGTTTCTTCTCCACAAGAGAACCAGGAGCATGAATCCTGCTTGCCGGCAGTTGGGTGGTAGTAATATCGAAAGCGCTTTCTATGATGTCTTTTATACTAAGTTGGATAGAATCCCATCCACCGCCGAAATTGCAGTCTATCAATTCCAGCAAGGTTGCTGTGGTGATATGCTTGACATTCTCGTAACTGAGATCTGTAAGACGCGAAACATGCTTTTTGCGTATGGCCACACAACCACGTTGGGCATCCATGTGGGAAAAGAGTTCCCATTCTCCGTTCTCGTATTTAGCCTTTTCACGCTCATTGTCGGCGTTATAGTGTACAACCTCGAATGCCAAACGAATGATATTCAGCAGTTTTTCTTCGCTAGAGATAAAGTTGTCCTCTATTTTGGAGTCTTCCCAAAGTTTTGCTACTTCGGAAGCTTCTACGTTCCAAATATTGTTACTATTTAAATCCAATATGGATTCCAGTGAAACATTATTACCCATCTGTTCTTTCTATTCAATTTCAAAAATCAAAAAAAGCACTACACTTCGGCATTGGCATACAGGTATCGCTTGATGGATTTCTTAGGAGTTTTCTCGAACTCCGTTTCCATCAGATGGATGCCACATAATTGCGCATAATTGGGAATGGAGGCATTCAGATTCTTGCGGTTCTCCTCCATTATCCGTTCCAGCGCCTCCGGGGATATGCCTTGTGCCTTAACTTGGTCGTAATCAGGATAAACTAACCCATATAATTTGTCCTCCTTTTGTATTACCACACATTCCTGCACCAGGTTCATATTGGCAAGCTTGTCTTCTATCTCTTCGGGATAGATATTCTGGCCATTGGCTCCTAAGAGCATATTTTTGCTACGGCCCTTGATAAACAGGTTACCGTTCTTGTCCATAATACCGAGGTCTCCAGTATGATACCACCCCTCTGCATCCAGGGTCTTGGCTGTCTCCTCGGGATTCTTGTAATATCCCAGCATCACATTCAGCCCACGCGCCAGGATTTCCCCTGGTACATGGCGAGGATCATCACTCATCACTTTCAGTTCCATGTGGATGACAGGCTTTCCACAACTGCCGGGAACCAGCTTGGAATAGTCCTCGTAGCAGATGATGGGAGCACACTCCGTGGCTCCGTAGCCAATGGTGTAGCGGAAACCGATATCTTTAAGCAGTTGTTCCACTTCCTGATTCAGGGCGGCACCACCCACAATGACCTGATAGAACCTGCCTCCCAAGGCATCTGTCAAGGCACGGCAGATACGCTTTTTGATGATGCGTCCCACTATGGGGGTCTTCATCAGCAAACGCATCCTCGGATTCTGGATACGAGGGAGCACAGACTTCCTGACCACCTTTTCCAGAATGAGGGGTACCATAATGAGCACCATGGGCTTAACATCAGCCAGCGCCTTCATCAAGATGGTCGGAGAGGCTATCTTGGTAAGGAAATGGATATGAAGTCCCTTGATAAACTCATACATAAGTTCAAACGTCAGCCCATACATGTGAGCCATGGGCAACATACTGAGCACATGGTCTGCGGGCGTGAAATAGTCTCCCATGGCATTTTCCGCAAAATCCACATTGGACCACAATGAACGATAAGGCAGCAAGACACCCTTGGAATTGCTGGTAGTGCCGCTTGTATAGTTTATCAGTGCCAACTCGTCCGGCTGATCCTGATAATAACGTATATCCTCCGGTTTCAGTCCGTCGGGATATTTTTCCGCATACAGCTGATCTACTTCAGTGAAGACAGAAAGGTCATCTTCGGTTCTGCCAACCAGTACGCTATAATCATTCAAAGAAATGACCATCTCCAGTTGAGGCATATTATCCGCCGACAGCTTGTTCCAGACCTTGTCTCCCACAAAAAGCAGCCTGGCATCGCTATGGTTCACGATGTCATGTACCTGACTGGGATGAAACTCATTCAGGATGGGTACAGCCACGGCACCATACGTCAAGATACTGACATAAGCAGCTCCCCAACGGCTCATATTCCTTCCACACAAGGCAATCTTATCACCTGGTTTGATACCAACACGGTCATACAGCAGGTGAAGACGGGCTATCATAACAGCCACATCCTTGTATTTGAAGGTTTCCACACCATAGTCAGACAAGGCATCCAAATCCCAATGTTTTTGGACACTTCGCTGAATAAGAGAGTTATATGAGGGTATTTCCATGTTATATATTGACCTATTTCTCAAATTTTCTACAAAGGTACGCAAATTAATTCATAATTCATAATGCTTAATGCATAAATTAAAGCTATTATATACTTTTAATTACCCGAGCCACCTCCATTGTGAGATGATTTCTTCGCCAGACGCACGAACTTGTCGCACTATGCGTATGGTTCTATCGTGCTGCGTGTGGAATTACATCGCACAGCGCGTGGGCTACTATCGAAGTGTTAGTGCATTTCTATCGAAGTTTTGAAGTGATATTATCGAACTATTTGTGTGCTGACACCGCAGTGTGAATGAATTTCTGGCGAAGTTTCGTTTTCCTTATACCAAAGAGATAACAAGTGTAGCCGTGATAGTATCACAGTAGTTTTATATTATTGCCTAAAAAGTATAAAATTGCCAAAATTAAATTTCGAATCAAAAAAATCGGACTCCGAGCTTGTCTGCCTATTTACTTTTTCCTTGCATCGCGGATATAGCCGAGGGCTTCTGCACATGTATCGGAGATGTATTTCCAGTCGGAAGCCTGAATGCGATCCTTGGGGAACAGTTTGCTGCCCATACCAACACAATATACTCCCGCTGCAACCCAGGCACTCAGATTTTCCTGGGTGGGAGCCACACCTCCGGTTACCATGATCTTACTCCAGGGACAGGGGGCCATAACACCTTTCACAAAGGCCGGGCCATAGACATCGCCGGGGAACAGTTTTGTCAGGTCGCAGCCCAGTTCCTGGGCCTTTCCTATCTCGCTGACCGTACCGCAACCAGGACAATAGGGTACCATACGCCTGTTGCATACCACTGCGATATCGGGATTCAGCAGAGGGCCTACCACAAACTGGGTCCCCATTTGTATATACAGCGATGCCGTGGGTGCATCAACTACCGAGCCAATACCCAGTGCCATGCCTGGACATTCCAGGGAGACAAAACGTGAGCATTCTGCAAACACCTCATGGGCAAAGGCACCACGGTTGGTAAATTCAAAAGCACGCACTCCACCCTCGTAGCAGGCCTTTATCACATTACAGGCCACCTGTGCGTCGGGATGATAGAAAACAGGCACCATGCCCGTTTCGTGCATCAATTGCAATACTTGTATCTTATCCATATTTTCAACGTTCTACTCGTCCATTGCCACTCGATTTCATCAGGGCGTCTACTTCTTCCTTGCTTACCAGGTTCACATCGCCAGGTAGCGTATGTTTCAGGGCACTGGCTGCCACGGCAAAATCCAGCGTCTGCTGCGGAGTCAGGCCTGTGGTCAATCCATGGATGATACCTGCTGAGAAGGAATCACCTCCTCCTACTCTATCCACGATATGGTCTATGTCGTACCTGCGGCTCTCATAGAAATCCTGACCGTCGTACATCAGGGCTTTCCATCCGTTATGCGTGGCACTGAAACTTTCCCTCAGGGTACTGATGACATAGCGGAAACCAAATTCCTGTGCCATACTGCAAAAGATGCCCTTGTACCCCTCGGCATTCGTATTTCCCTTTTCCACATCGGCCTCTGGACGGAATCCCAGACACCGTTCAGCATCCTCCTCGTTTCCTATGCACACATCCACGTACTGCATCAGAGGTTTCATGATGGACTGTGCCTTCTCCGGAGTCCACAGTTTCTTGCGGAAATTCAGGTCACAACTGATGGTTACGCCGTATTCCTTGGCCGTCATACACGCCTGACGCAGACAGGCAGCACTGCTATCGCTTATAGCTGGCGTGATACCGCTCCAATGGAACCATTCAGCATCACGGAATATGGCCTCGAAGTCAAAATCCTCCGGCTTGGCTTCTGCCATACTGCTTCCGGCACGGTCATAAATGACCTTGCTGCCACGCATGGCAGAACCTGTTTCCAGATAATAGACGCCCAGTCGGTTACCACCTCTGGCCATGTGGTCCGTACACACGCCGAACCGTCTCAGGCTGTTCAGAGCAGCCTGTCCTATCTCGTGCAAAGGCACCTTGCTCACGAAACAGGCCTTATGACCGTAATTGGCAAGCGACACGGCCACGTTGGCCTCCCCTCCCCCGTAATTGACGTCGAAGCTGTCTGATTGCACGAACCTATTGAATCCTGGTGTGGAGAGACGTAACATTATCTCTCCCATTGTAACTATCTTTCCCATTCCTTAAAAATATAAAACATCTATTTACGTTCACAAAAGTAGTGCTTTTATTCGTAACATAGGAATAAATATGGACAAAAATGATAGAAATTCAGAAAAAAACGCGTATCTTCGCAGTTGCATCAGCTATTTGGACAAACAACATAGGGTATGGATATTATCACGAAATACTTCAAGGGACTCACCGAGGACCAATTACAGAAATTTCAGGCACTGGACGCGCTGTATCACGACTGGAACAGCAAAATCAACGTTATCAGCCGCCGAGACATTGACAACCTGTACGAACACCATGTACTGCATTCCCTGGGCATAGCGGACTTCATTCAGTTCAAGCCGGACACCAAGATCATGGATCTGGGGACCGGCGGCGGTTTTCCGGGCATTCCTCTGGCCATCATGTTTCCCGAAGTGTCCTTCCATCTGGTGGATTCCATTGGAAAGAAGATCAAGGTCTGTCAGGAAGTGGCAAATGCCCTGGAACTGAAAAACGTAACCACACAATGGGGACGTGCAGAAGATATAAAGGACAAATATCATTTTGTGGTGAGCAGAGCCGTAATGCCTCTGATGGATCTAGTAAAGATTGTGAAAAAGAACATCAGCCGCGAACAGTTCAACGCTATGCCCAACGGTCTGATTTGTCTGAAAGGCGGGGAACTGGAATATGAGACGTTGCCAATGAAAGGCCATACCTATGTGGCCAATTTGTCTGAATCGTTTGACGAGGAATACTTCAAGACCAAGAAGGTGGTACACGTAAGCTTATGAAATATACACATTTTACAGTAAACCCACTGAGCGAGAACTGCTATATCCTGTGGGACGAGACAACCCAGGAAACGGCCATTATCGACTGTGGTGCATGGTATCCCGAGGAGGAAAAAGAGATAACCCGTTTCATACAAGAATATGACCTACACCCCGTCATGGCATTGCAAACACACATGCATTTCGACCATATCTGGGGACTGCATTTCTTGAAAGCAACATACGGATTGAACCCAATCTGCCATACGCAGGATCTGCGCACTCTGAAACTGCAACCCAAGATGGCCGGGATGTTAGGGTTAACCCTACCTTTTGAACTGCCCACAGTGAAACGTTTCCTGGCAGACGGCGATTCCTTGCAACTGGGCAATACGGAGATACTGGTCATCCATACGCCTGGGCACTCCGAGGGTTGCATCTGCTTCTACATCCCTTCCATGCAAATACTGTTCAGCGGCGACACTCTGTTCAAGGGAAGTTGTGGTCGAACGGATTTCGAGGGGGGAAGCCCATCCGATATGAAAAAAAGTCTGAAAAAACTGATGCAACTACCTGAAAGCACGACCGTTTATCCAGGGCATGGCCCCTCCACCACCATTCAATGGGAGAAGGGGCATAACCCAATGATTTAGTCGTGACGAGGGGTTTCCCATTAATGCATATTCTGCAACAATTACCACGGATTTCCACCCCGTACTGAACCTTGATTTTTCAAAATCAGCTTCTGGATGGCATCCACTCAGTGTAGATGGGATCCCCTTTCTTACCATAGCATTCACAGGGACGTACAACGAAACGGATGTCCTGGAATTCCGGCAGTTCACCTTCGCCGAAAACACAGATTACTTCGTTCTCGTCCTGTGCCTCGCCCAACATACATCCGGGCGAGAAGACACGCTTCGTTAGATAGACCTTTACAACATCGGTCACTTGTGGATGACGGCCTTCGACTTGAATCTCATAGTCAAAGGCGCGTACACCGATGCGTTTCTTCAACACTGAAGGGAAATGAACCGTTACCTGCTTTTGTGCTACCCCGTAACGATCCTTGCCCTCGGCACGGGTAACGCTGACGGCATCTCCCTTAGCAAACTGGGGAACCTTGGCCACCTTGGCACGATAGGCATCTGTCATCGTTTCATCCTTGCCCAAGGGCAGAGGAATGATCCAATTGTCGCCCAACGACTGATCATATACAAATTCCCTACGCTCGATGGTAATGCAATCATCGTAAATCTGCATAACCATACCTTGTTTGCAATTTCCAGTTGAGATAGCGGGCATCTGAGACGGTATCTTGTTGCGTTCTCCATCTACGACGGAATTTTCGCGACCGCCCTTAGGACACAGGTAGGAAAGGGAAGACGTACCGATACTGGTAAAGGCTCCCTGCCACAGGTCACGATCATCATTGAGGGGTGAATGGGAATGACCGGAAAAAGCCACAGCATTTCTGTATTGGCTAAGCAACTGGGTAACGGAACCGTCATCCATGCCCCATACCCAGGGCCCATTGCAACTGTTTCTGGGATGCGGGTGCTGGATATAGAAAAACGGTTTGTCGGATACCAGCTTGTCACGATTGGCCATGAGCACTTCTTCCAGCCCAGGCATATTTCCCGGATGCCAATGGCCACCGATGAAATAATAGCCCTTGACATTCTTCAGCCATACAGGAGTATATTTCTCGTGGAAAAGTTTCTTCCATGTCTTGTCGGGATGCAGACCTATGGCCTCTGCCTCTATCTGTACATCTGTCATACCCTTCTCTTTATTTCTGTCGTGTACCCAATTATGTCCATCGATATCATGATTTCCATAAACAAAGAGTTTCTCCACGTGTTTTTTCTTCAAACCGGTATCCTTGGGAAAGACCTTGTACCATGCATCGGCCACCATTTTCAATTCAGATTCCTGACCATGGTCGGCCAAATCACCGGCCATGATGACGCCATCTACATCCTGCTCGCGGAAATATTCCAGAGCATGAATGAAAATGTTCTGTGTATTCTCGTCTTGGACATGGATGTCACTGAGAATGCCTATACGCAAATTAGGTTGACCTAAAACACTAACCTTGGATGCGAATGTTGGCAGATCCAGACAAACTGCACCTGCCAACATAAATGTACTTTGCAAAAAATTTCTTCTATTCATTATATATTTTCTATGTTTTCAAAAACGATGCCCCATTATCAAAACTTGAAACCAAGGGTCATGGCTATCTGGTGACGGGTAAGATCAACATTCACGGGATCCAAACGGATTCCTGCAAAGTCAGGATGATCCTGTACAAACTGAGTTTCATTAGTAAAGGAATCATCGAAGGCAAAGAAGTCACCACTCTGATTACGAATCTTATACACCAGGTCGGCATAGAAATGCTTGTACTTGTAGCCAAGACCAAGGGTGAGAATGTTTACACCACCTTGATTCATGAAGCTGGTACTGGTCATATAGTCCATGGCATAGCTGTCTATATGGCTATCCAGGAAGGCACCTTTCTTGTAGATACTGCTGATGTAGTTGTAACCTAGACGTAAGGCCCAGTTTTCAGAGGGCTTGTATTCAAAGCCAACCTTTGCAGTGTGCTGTCCCTGCAATGTATTCTTTGTCAGACGGTTCATCTCTACATCATTTGTAGTATAGCTACTATAATAGTCACCCGTATCGTAACTCATGCGCTCCTTGCCGTAGTTGGCAAATTCATATTCAGCCCCCCAGGCAAAGGATCTGCCTACAGTACTACCCAGACTCAGGCGGACACGCCAGGGAGTACGAAGATTGTACTCCAGATAACTATCATCGTATCCGGTGTGGTTGTAATAGCCGTTCTCCAAATAATTACCCTTATCGTCATACTTGCTGTCTATGCTGTGCCAAACGGTATTGCGAAGACTGTACCATGTAGGTGTCTCCATCGTAATGCCAAAACGGAATGGACTTTCCTCGATGGGACGGATAATGGTTCCCAGTTTGATGTTTACACCGAAGCCGGAAGTATGCTGGTCGTTGTAAAGGGTATAGTTCTCGTAAGGGGCATTGATATCCATCGGGCGAAACTCGGTGTAGGTACTATACCGGTCGTAATCGACATTCACGCAACCCAAGGTGAAACCGAAATAGTAACGGTCGTTGCTGTTGAAACTGAGGTTGAGGTCGAAATCCTGGGTGGAACCCTTAGTATAATTGGCATACTGATTGTTGGTCGCTCCGTAACCATTATAGAAGCCAGCCTTGTCGTAACCCAACAAAGAGGCATAACCGGCTGTCCCCAGAAGTCCGTATGCATTATCCAACAACTCCTCTGGGCCACTGTACCATGTATTGCAGATGCTGGCAAACTGATCGGCTTGGGAAAGTCCACGCAGATTATGGTTGTCGGCATAGTAGCCATTGGCAAAGTTGAAATGTTTCTGGTAGTTGAAGGCAAAGTTGACAAACTGAACATTCTCCCCTCCTACCCTGAAAGCTGCCACGAAACCCATCTGGTCGAAGCTACCATGCGTCAGGTTGTCTTCCTGATAGTCTCTGTTCTTGGGCCAAAGGGCACCTGCCGTCAGAGAGAAATCACTCTTACGGAACATACCTATGGCTGCCGGATTGCTACTAATGGCAGATATGTCGGCTCCCAAAGCGCCTAATGCACCACCCATGGACACATAACGGGCTGTACCAATGAGATCGGAACTGCTGCTTAGTTCAGCATTGGAATAGGTATTCTGAGCAAAAGAACCTATTGAAACCAGGAGCAAACCTCCTAAAAGAATACTTTTCTTCATATGTTGCAAATGTATTAAATTATTTTTCAATTATCTGCCTCCACGGCCACCGCCACCGTGACCACCGCCGCTGAAGCCACCGCCGCTGAAGCCACCGCCACTACGTCCGCCGCCGCTAAAACCTCCGCTACGACCGCCACTGACGCTACTGCTGCGTGAACTGGAAGTAGAACTGCTACCCCTGGACACACTGCCGACAGAGGGTGAGGAACTGCGACCTCCACGGGATACAGAGCCCAATGAGGAGTTGCTACTGCGACCAGTACTTCTGCCAGCGTTAACAGTACCTCTGCCGCCATTGAGAGAGCGATTGACTCCGGAGCGTGTACCTGTGACCATATTATTACCCAAACGTCCGCCACGGACACCACCACGAGAAGCTAAGCCACTTCTACCGGCAACAGGCCTGCGTCCACCATACTGTGCAGCACGATAATTGCCGTGGTGTATGCCAGGATGACCGGGACCATATCCCCATCCGTAATAGTGATGATGGAAACCGCCCCATCCCCATCCGTATCCGTATGGATGCCAAGACCACATGGGTCCCCAGCCCCAGTCATACCAACTGCTCCAACCTAAACGGAAGTAAGGTCCATAATAGCCATACCATGGATCGAACCAAGGATCATAGAAGCCGTATGCGATATCCCACATGATGGGATCGTAGTAGTGATAACCATGGTAGCGAGACAAACGATTCGAATAGCAATAGTCATCGTCATAATAATTATCGCCAGAATACTCATTCCTTTGCTCCGTGAGCGGATAGGACTCCACAATGGCAGAATCCGTATTTACATACAAGGTGTCATTCACTATCCTGGCAGAAACACCAGAGGGGTTTCTACCCGAACGACGATTGTAGTCATCCGAATTGCGCAAGGTTCCAGTATGGTAATCTGCATTGGCATCAGCATCGTTGCTGGCATCTCTTTCAACAACCCTTACATTATTTCTATTGATACTGGAAGTCTGTGCTTTTTTCTTGGATGGAACAAAATACATATCGTCATCGTCCTGAGCATTGAGAACGAAAGGCATGCCTAAAAGCACTGCAAAAAGTAAGATTTTCCTTTTCATATTCCACATATTTTTAAGTTCACGTTACAAAAGTACTTTCTTTTTGCGACAATGCCAAAGGGAATTTGCCTATTTTGTGGGGGAAAATCCCTTGCATTGATATTTAGAGCATATATGAAGGCGGAAATTAGAATTTAAATCCAATATACATTGTTATTTTACAATGAAAATTATGCATTGTCCATTATGATTTATAATTTATATTTATTACCTTTGCAAACATTATGAAATACTACGAGGTTACCTTTCAGATGGAGCCCTGCAACAACGACTTTGCAGACGTGCTGTCCGCCCTGATTGCAGAAATTGGGTTCGAGACATTTGAACCTACGGAAAACGGGTTAAGAGCATACATTCAGCAGGAATTGCTGGACGAAGACGAACTGAATGCCGTAATAGAGACGTTCCCTATTCCAGGAACTGCAATAACATATAATAAAGTAGAAGCGTTAGACGAAAACTGGAACAAGGTATGGGAGGAGGAAGGTTTCCAGCCGATTTCCATAGATCATGAAATCTACATCCACGACAAAGACCTGCCCTGTGTACCCGATGTGACATACGACATAAAGATTCATCCACAACAAGCCTTTGGCACAGGCAGTCATCAGACGACACGGATGATTCTGATGCAACTATTGGAAATGGACCTGAAAGGCAAAACCGTGGTGGATGCAGGCACTGGAACAGGCATCCTGACCATCATGGCACACATGAGGGGGGCAAGCCATATATATGCCTATGACATCGATGAATGGAGCGTCAGGAATGCAAAAGAGAACCTAAGCATAAACGATGTTACGGAAAACGTTGAGGTACTCATGGGTGACTGCCAAGTGCTAAGAGATATCCGAAACACAGATTTGCTGCTAGCCAACATAAACCGAAACATACTACTGCATGATATGCCCGAGTTCAAGAAAGCCCTGGCTCCGAAAGGCAAGTTACTGATAAGCGGTTTCTACCAAGAGGATATTCCGATGCTGGAAGAACAAGCAAACAAACTGGGACTGTACTTAAAGGGCAAAAGATTTGAAGAGGAATGGACTATGCTCCTATTCGAATCGAATGCTTTTGGCAGGACGGATATTTGAAATCAGAAGACTTGGGATAATGAGTGCCAAAACGCTTACAATAAGCGTGCACACATTAATAAGGAAAATATAGTTCCAATTGATCAGCAGGGGTACCCGGTCCATGTAATAATTCTGTGGATCCAGATGAATAGCACCTGTCGTATTTTGAAATATTATCAAAAGAAAGGCTATTATATTGCCAACAACCAGACCACGTAGGATGATAAGTCCTGCAAAATACAAGAATGTACGGCGCAGCAGAGCATTTGTAGAGCCCAAAGCCTTCATCACACCAATAAAATTGGTTCTTTCGAGTATGATGATAAGCAATCCGCTGATCATGGTAAAGCCGGCAACACATATCATCAGCACCAAAATAACCCATACATCCGTATCAAGCAAATCCAACCACGAAAACATGGAAGGGTAAATCTCCTTGATCGTAGGCGATGTATAATAATGGCCGTAAACATCCTGAGTATGATTGACACTATCTACGATTCGTGCAGAGACATCATCCAGTTCGCTGAAATCCCTCAGCAATATTTCAGCACCGGAATATTCATCATCATTCCACCCGCATAACTGGTGGACGGTATAAATATCAGCAAAAATCAAACGGTTGTCCAAGTCCGACAAATTTGTGCAATAGATACCTTTGACAAAGAATCGACGGGCACGCACATTCTTCTCGAAAAAATAGGCATAGACACGATCCCCAACTTTCAGTTTCATCTGTTTGGCCAAATTGCTGGAAATCACGATCCCTTCGCTGGACACGCTGTCAGAAAAATTAGGCAATGTACCATCTGTCAGATGTTTGACCAAAAAAGTAGTATCGTATTCTTGTCCCACACCACGAAAGGCTACGCCACGAAAGGTATCATCCGTTTTCAGCATACCCGTTTTCTGACAGAAACGCTGTACATGACGAACGCCCTCTACCGAAGACAAACGATGTATGATGGCGCTATCTACAACAATAGGAAGAGACTCCGAATTTGCACCGCTCTCATAATTTATGACTTGTATATGGGAACCCAAACCAAATATCTTTTCGCGTATTTCCGTTTGGAAACCCATGACTATACAAACACTGATTATCATTACAGTTACGCCTATTGCCACACCGGCCGTAGCTATTTGGATAGCAGGACGGGACACACGTTTGCTGTTGTCTGAGTGAAAGAACAAACGTTTGGCAATATAAAGTGGTAGCATAGAAATACAAAGGATTGAAAATTATTATGACTTGCGTCCAGGGTATTCCTCTAATGCCCTCCGTAAAACGATCAAGGCGCGATTCAAATCTTCTTTCTTCAACACGTATGCCAAACGTACCTGGTCGATTCCAGCACCTGGTGTGGTATAGAAACCAGCTGCAGGAGCCATCATAACAGTTGCTCCTTCATATTGGAAATCGCTCAGACACCAAGCGCAAAATTTTTCGGCATCATCAACGGGTAATTTAGCCACCGTATAGAATGCCCCCATAGGGATTGGACTATAAACGTCTGGAATGCGGTTCAATCCGTCTATAAGGCATTTACGTCGTTCTACATATTCATCGTATACCTCACGCCCATATTCTTCGGGAGAATCCAAACTGGCTTCTGCCGCAATCTGGCCAATCAGTGGAGGACTCAGCCTGGCCTGACAGAACTTCATAACGGCCTTGCGAACCTCTACGTTTTTTGTAATTAGAGCACCTATACGTATGCCACATTCACTATAACGCTTACTAACGGAATCTATCAACACAACATTATCCTCAATACCATCCAGGTGGCAGGCACTGATATAAGGACTGCCCGTATAGATAAACTCACGATAAACCTCATCCGAAAACAAATACAGATCATACTTCTTTACTAAGTCACGGATTTGGTTCATTTCTCTGCGTGTATAGAGATAGCCAGTGGGATTGTTCGGATTACAAATCAGGATAGCCCTTGTCCTTTCATTTATCAATTCTTCAAACTTTTCTACCTTGGGAAGTGAAAAGCCCTCTTCTATTGTGGTAGCGATAGTACGAATGATAGCACCAGCAGAAATGGCAAATGCCATATAGTTGGCATAAGCGGGTTCAGGGACAATAATTTCATCCCCTGGATTCAGGCAAGCAAGGAAAGAAAAAAGAACAGCTTCTGATCCGCCACTCGTAATAATAATATCTTCCGGAGACAGGTGTATATTATACTTCTCGTAATACCCCACCAGTTTCTGACGATAACTGAGACAACCTTGTGAGGGGGAATATTCCAGGATCTGACGATCAATATTACGGATGGCATCGAGTGCAGCTTTGGGAGTCGGGAGATCCGGCTGACCTATATTCAGATGATAGACATGAACACCTCTTTGTTTTGCAGCAAATGCCAATGGAGCCAATTTTCGAATTGGTGACTCGGGCATTTCAAACCCACGAATGGAAATTTTCGGCATCTTTCAGATAGCTATTACATATAGAGTTGAAAACAAGTACAAAGGTACGACAAATATTTTTATTGTCCAAAAAAATAATAGTACCAGTAAGTATGTTTATACTTACCTGAACGTAAGTTCTCAAAATTAGGTTCATTAAGACGCAGAGAGTCGAATGTTAAAAAAGATAATGCCATAATCGAATCTGCATAGAATGAAAACGTATCATGCAACAAGGCTGCATTCAATACGGCAGCTTCTCGATAATGAACAGGCATTTCCAAGGAATCCTTTCGTTCAAAAATTTTTTCCGAAAAATCTTTCAGATCTCGATCCAAAAGATAGGCACATAACAAATAATCCAGAGCTGGAGTATGCGAGTTGCTGTCTAAACGGCATACATGCTCTAGAAATTTTCTGGCATCCGAAATACGGCTGAAATAAGTGGGAGACTCGAAAGAATCATATATTTGTTTTGTACAATCATTTACCCGAGTAGTGTCAAGGTATAAAGGCAACAAATCCCGACTGCCATGTATAGGATATGAAAATAGTTCGGAACCAATATTACCTGTACACGACAAGGCATAACAACGCATTGCAGACATCATGGGCGTTGTCTCTGTATCATACTTACCTACTTGTAAAGCTTTTTCATACTCTCCTGACTTTATATATTGAGCCATCAAACTCTCGTGATGGAATTTTACCGTAGAATTACCTATCATGCCAGTTGCAAGAAAAGCCAATGACAAAATCAAAATATTAGATGAAAGATAATTGGTAATAGAACTGCGTTCACTGGAAGCATCGGGATATTTCAAGCAAATAAGCAAAACAACAATATATACAATCGAAATGATAGAGATAAGCACGATATTCTGCGAGCCCATATTCGGACGAATCGTATCGAAATGCCAGCATGTCAACAAAGAAAGCAAAAATGTAGCCGGAACCCATGCCATAGCGATAAAGCGTATCGGCAAAGACATAACAGATTGCAGAATCGCCGATAACATGGTCAGCAAAAAGACAATTAATATCGTGCCGACATAGGGATTATAAGAGGTAACGCCTTTTGATAGAATCGATTGAAGTTGAGCCAGATAATCCGATTGGAAAAGCCACAAATAACACGAAGTAAAAACGACAAAAAGGAAACCGCAGAGGTATGGCATTACCTTTGCGGCTCTTTTTGTTTTTACAGTCGAATATCTCACAGCTAATTATATACGATTCATTCTTTCACACGTCGAAGGATACATGCAGAACGAGTGGGAAGATATAATTTAAGCCAACCTTTATTGTCTTTTGCCAAACCTCCATCATAAATAGTATAATGAATCAGTTTGTCATCATTGAAGCCATTGCCACCATAACAGGGTTCGTCTGTATTCAAGACATACTCGTATGCACCTTGCTTAACCATAAAACCATAGTCAACAAAAGATTTGAATGGACTAAAATTAAAGAAGAAATAATAGTCTCCACGCTGAAATGCCAATACTTGGTCACCATCATTATGCCAAATCTCCTGAATATGACTTTTCTGGAATTGGCGCTGTTTTTTCAGCAATTTAAGGACAGCCATATCAAAATCAGCAAGGTAATGGTAGCACAATTCTTTGTCGTCAAGCAAATTCCATTGCCTACGAGCATACTTGTAACTCCATCCGTTTCCTTGACGAGGAAAATCAATCCATTCGGGATGTCCAAATTCATTTCCCATGAAATTAAGGTAGCCACCATTCATAGACGTCATCGTAAGTAAACGGATCATCTTATGCAAGGCGATACCCCGATTGACAAGTGCCGTCTGATCACCCTTTTTGAAATGCCAATACATATCAGAATCCACAAGTCTGAAAATTATTGTCTTATCTCCGACCAGGGCCTGATCATGACTTTCACAATATGATATGGTTCTTTCGTCGGAACGACGATTGGTGCATTCCCAAAACAAAGAACTCGGTTTCCAATCTTCATCACGTTGCTCTTTGATTATTTTAATCCAATAATCAGGTATATTCATAGCCAGACGGTAATCGAATCCATATCCACCGTCCTTGAATGGAACTGCAAGTCCAGGCATTCCACTTACATCTTCTGCTATGGTAATCGCGTTTTTCTTTACATCGTGGATTAATTCATTGGCCAATGTCAGATAGCAAATAGCATCATCATCCTCATGGCCATTGTAATAATCACTATAATTTGTGAAATTCTCGCCCAAGCCATGACTATAATACAACATAGAAGTAACACCATCGAAACGGAAACCATCGAAATGAAATTCTTCTAACCAATATTTGCAATTGGAAAGTAAGAAATGCAACACCTGATTCTTACCGTAGTCAAAACAAAGGCTATCCCATGCTGGATGCAAACGTCGATCTCCTTCACAAAAATACTGGCAAGGATCACCTGCGAAATTCGACAAACCTTCATTTTCATTTTTCGCAGAATGACTATGAACAATATCCATGATTACAGACAAGCCGCTGGCATGGGCGGCATCTATCAGTTCTTTTAGTTCTTCCGGAGTCCCAAAACGGCTACTGGGGGCAAAGAAATTGGTTACATGGTAGCCAAAACTGCCATAAAACGGGTGTTCCTGAATCGCCATAATCTGAATGCAATTATAACCGGCCTTAACAACACGAGGCAGAACCTTTTCGCGAAATTCGGAATAGGTACCAACCTTTTCTTCGTTTTGCGCCATACCGATATGACATTCATATATGAGCAAAGGATTTGTATCTACACGATATTTCTCAGCCTTCCACACATACGGAGTTGCGGGATTCCATACCTGGGCACTGAAAAGAAATGTCTGTGGGTCTTGAACCACACGCGTAGCCCATGCTGGTATACGTAAGCCTTCACCACCATCCCAATGAACGCTCAGTTTGTAATGATCACCATGCTTCATGGCCTTCAAAGGCAGATGGATTTCCCAATTTTCACTGCCCTTAATACGTTTCAAGGCATATTTGCGGTTTTCGGTCCAATCATTGAAATCACCGACTAAAAACATAGACTTGGCATTGGGTGCCCATTCACGGAATACCCACTCCATTTCGCCATTGTCCAAAGACTGAAGATGCAAGCCAAAATACAAATACCCGGTTGCAAAATCATTCAAAGACATTTTACCTTTATTTGTAAGGCTATTCAACTTTTCAAAGACTCGATTATGCCGACCATTAATAGCATTTGAATAGGCTTCCAGATAAGCATCGTTCTTTATAAGACGCAATACCGGAGTTTCCTTTGTCTTTACTTTATTTACAACAACGGATGTTTTTTTTGCAGATGATTTCTTCGTCGTACTTTTCCTCCGCGATTTCTCGGTTGGGCTTTTTTTTGTAGCCATATTTATACAAGTATTAGTAGTCTTATTTTGATTCACTGGGAGAAGGAGTACTTACAATACCATTTACATAAGTAACCTTTCGTACCGTTTCACCATTTTTATCTTTTTCTATAAACTCTCCATCCTTTTTGTCTTCATGGAAAGTCCCTTCATAACGGACTCCATCGACGTCTTCCAATACACCTGGGCCTTCTTTCATACCATTATGGAAATTTCCTTTGAACTTCGCACCATCAGCCTGTCGTATAATGCCTTCCCCTTCCATAACACCATCCTTCCATTGGCCTTCATATACATCACCATTTGCCCATGTATATTTTCCAGAACCATTCTGTTTGTTCTGTTTCCAACTCCCTGTATACACAGCACCGCTGCTCCAAGTAAAAGTTCCTTGACCTTCTTGAACCCCACAATGGAAATGGCCGACATATTTATCTCCGTTTGCAAATTTAAAAATACCTTCGCCTGTGCGTTCACCTTTTTCATACTCTCCCTCATAGGTGTCACCATCGCAAAAAGAATAAATACCCTTTCCATGTTGCTGATCATTCAGCCATTCACCAGTATATGAATCTCCGGAAGCATATTTAAACGTACCTTTGCCGTTTTTCTTGTTTTCACTCCACTGGCCATCATACGTGTTTCCGTTTTTCCAATCAAAAAAGCCAGTTCCACATTTCTGGTCATTTTTCCATTGACCTTTATAAAAAGCGCCATTGGAAAAAGTATAAATGCCATCCCCCTCTCGTTTGTCTTGTACCCAAGAGCCAATGTACTGATCGCCGTTATAGTAATACATTGTCCCCTCACCCTGTTGAAAATCGCGGAACCAAAGTCCTACGTACTTGTTGTTATTGGAAAAATAATATGTTCCTTGGCCATGCTGCTGATCCTGATACCATTCGCCATCATATTTCTCACCATCAGGAAAATTATAGATACCATGCCCCTGACGTTTACCCTTGACGTATTCACCCGAATACGTGTCCCCATTAGGATAAGTGGTCACTCCTGTCCCGAAAGGCTTCCCTTTTAACATTTCGCCCTGATATTCTCCACCGTCAGGAAAAATATAATTTCCGATTTTTATCTGTTGAGCAGAAACAACGATGAAACAAAAAAAGGAGAATATTAGGATGACGAATCTCTTATTTTGGGCCATTAAACATATAATTTTTCGCAAAGGTACAAATTAAAAACAACACTGCAAAAAAAACAGCATTATTTTAATGTTTTAATGTAAGATTCAGCACGTTGTAAATCTTCTGGTGTGTCGATTCCTATTGTTTCCACGTTGGTTACGCCAACCTTTATTTCATATCCATTTTCCAACCAACGAAGCTGTTCTAAAGATTCACATTTTTCCAAATCACCTGGAGGTAGAGCCGTTATTTCACGCAACACTTCTGCGCGATAGGCATATAAACCAATATGTTTATAAAAAAGATGTTTTTCTAACCATTCTTCCTTATCAACACCTCGCAAGAATGGCACCACACTTCTGCTGAAATACAATGCCCGCATATCAGCACCAACAACAACTTTAGGTGAATTGGGATTCTCCAATGCCTGCAACCCATCATCAGGGGTAAAAGGCTTTACAAGCGTAGCTATCTGCGTCTTTTCATCACAAAAGCATGACATCACCGACTGAATCTGTGACGGATGAATAAACGGCTCATCACCTTGGATGTTAATTACGACATCTGAATTGCTTCCAATCCTTTGATATGCTTCATAACAACGGTCTGTACCACTACGATGGTTATTACTCGTCATTACAGCGCGTCCGCCAAAAGATTCAACAATCGACTTTATTCGTTCATCGTCAGTACATACCCATACGTTATCCAGTACCTTTGACACTTTTTCATACACATGCTGAATAACAGGTTTTCCTTCCAATAAAGCTAATGGTTTTGCCGGGAATCTGGTACTGGCATATCTTGCTGGAATCAATCCGATAAAATTCAAATCCATAGAAACTAATTAGTTAATTCATCCAATACGGCTTCGCCATCCATTATCTCATTGTCATTTTCATATACAGAACTACATGGGGCAAAATCAAATGGTATTTCAAAATTATCTTCTTGGTTATAGCCCAAATGGCTGTCATCATACACTTTTTGCAAGAATTTTGCAGCAATAGGTAGAGCGGCATTTGCCCCCTGTCCTATAGCCATACTCGCAAAATGGATATCGCGTTCTTCTCCGCCAACCCATGCGCCGAATGTAAGGCTCGGAGTATAACCTACGAACCATCCGTCCGAATTATCATTCGTCGTCCCCGTTTTTCCGCCCATAGGAGCATGAATATGATAGCGGCCACGCATACGTCCACCGGTTCCTCCATCTATAACGCCACGCATAAGGGTTATCATTTTATATGCAGATTCCTCGGATATGACATCGTGAGCACGTGGAATAAAATCAGCCAGGACATTGCCATCATTATCTTCTATTTTTGTCACAAATATGGGAGTACAACGAACGCCCTTTCTTGGGAATGTACTATAAGCACTCACCATTTCGTAAACAGATATATCACATGGTCCCAAGCACAACGACAGGGATGGGACTATATCCTGATTTTGAATACCAAATTCATGCAACAAACGCACAAAAGCAGCAGGAGAGAGCTGATTTATCAACCATGCAGAAATCCAATTGTTACTTTGAGCAAGCGCCCACTGCAGGGTTACCATTTCACCATAACGCGAACGACTTCCGTTTCTTGGTGTCCAAGTTTGACCGGCTTCCGTGGTATATGTTTCCTGCACATTGGGTGCAACATCACACGGACTCCATCCATTCTCCATAGCCAAAGCATATAAATAAGGTTTAATTGTAGAACCAACTTGACGGCGACCTTGAGTAACCATATCATATTGGAAATGACTATAGTTTACGCCTCCGACATAAGCTTTCACCTGTCCAGAGTGATTATCCATACACATAAAGCCCGAACGCAAGAATCTCTTATAATACATAAGACTATCCATTGGGGTCATCACGGTATCAACCTCCCCATGAGAGGTATAAACCGTCATTTCTGTTTTTGTCTTGAAAGCCTTTTCTATTTCGGCTTCACTATACCCATCAGCTTTCATCTGTACGTAACGACCACATTGACGTTTCGCACGGTTTTTCAGATTTTCCACTTCTTTAGCTGGTAGGTTCGAGGCATAAGGACAGTTCTTGTTCTTACTTAATTCACGTTCAAAAGCAGGCTGTAAATCTTCAGTTACATGCGATATCAATGTCTCCTCGGCATACTTCTGCATTCGGCTATCGATAGTCGTATAAATTTTCAGTCCATCAGTATAAATATTATATGGAGTTCCCTCCTTATTCATGTTTTTATTGCACCATCCGAATAGAGGATCTGTGGCCCATGCCAAGGAGTCGTCATAGAATTGTTGCTTCTGCCATGCTGAGTACTCACTTCTTTCCGGCTTTTTTGCCATTAAGATTTGTCGTAAATATTCTCGCAAATAGGCCGCAGCCCCTTGTTTGTGATCCACCTGATGGAATTCCAATTGAATGGGCAGATCTGAAAAGCCATTTGCATCTTCTTTTGATAAATATCCAGCTTTTACCATTTGCCCTAAAACGATATTTCTTCGTGCCAGACATCGATCAGCAAACCGACGTGGGTTATAATAAGAAGGGTTCTTGCACATACCTATCAATGTTGCACTTTCCACCACAGACAAATTCTCCGGATCTTTATTGAAATAGGTTCTAGCCGCTGTTTTTATACCAACTGCATTATGAAGGAAGTCAAATTTATTTAAATACAGCGTGATTATCTCTTCTTTTGTATAAAAGCGCTCCAATTTCAATGCAATAACCCATTCTATCGGTTTCTGAAAAATTCGTTCTTTTACAGAAGAAGCCTTGGCAGAATATAATTGTTTTGCCAATTGTTGTGTAATCGTACTTCCTCCACCTGCATTCTTTTGATTAAAAACGCCTCGCTTTACTATCGCACGAATCAATGCTCGATAATCTATACCGGAATGTTCATAAAAACGCTCGTCTTCAGTTGCGATTAAGGCTTGAATTGTAGAAGGGGCTATTTTATCATAAGGAACAAACACCCGATTTTCACGACTATAGCTCCAGGTACCCAGCAATTGTCCATCAGAAGAAAGTACCTGCGACGCATACTTGTTAACAGGATTCTCCAATCTCTGCAAATCGGGCATATATCCAATAGCACCCGTAAAAATGCCATAAAAGACATAAGCAAGAGAACATATAGACAATATGAAAATAGACCAAAGAAAAAGAATGATTTTTTTTCGCATAAAAAATATTTCACTTTTATGGTGCAAAGGTACGACTTTAATTCGTATTTTTTTATATAAAAGAAAAAAAGTTTCACAATAAATTATTTCTATTGCATAGTAATGCAAAATATTGTACCTTTGTATGAGAAACACAAAAATACAAGGAGATTTTATGGAAAACAGGAGTTTGGTGACTATCGCTCAGCATTCGCGTGAGAAAATCATGTATCTGATCCAGATGGCTCATGAATTTGAACAACATCCGAACAGAAGGATACTGGAAGGGAAGGTTATTGCCACATTGTTTTTTGAGCCTAGCACCAGAACGCGTCTTAGCTTCGAAACAGCAGCAAATAGGCTTGGCGCACGAGTCATAGGGTTTGCTGATCCCAAAGTAACCAGCGGAACGAAAGGTGAGACGCTGAAAGACACCATCATGATGGTCAGCAACTATGCGGATGTCATTGTGATGAGACATTATCTGGAAGGGGCGGCTCAGTATGCCAGCGAGATATCACCCGTACCTATTGTAAATGCAGGAGATGGAGCGAACCAACATCCCAGCCAAACGATGCTCGACCTATATACGATTTATCAAACTCAAGGAACTTTGGAAAATCGCAATATTTGTTTGGTCGGAGATTTAAAATATGGACGAACGGTACACAGCCTGTTAACTGCAATGAGGCATTTTAACCCCACATTCAGTTTTGTTTCCCCCGAAGAATTGTCTATGCCCGCATATTATAAAATGTATTGCCGAGAAAAAGGCATTAAATACACCGAGCATACACAGTTTGATGCAAAAACGATACAGGATGTAGATATTCTATATATGACACGTGTTCAAAGAGAACGGTTCAATGACCTAATGGAATACGAGAAAGTAAAAGATCTCTGTTTGCTGAAAAAAGATATGTTGAAAAAAGTAAGGAGCAACATGAAGATTCTTCACCCGCTTCCACGTGTAAACGAAATTGAGTATTCAATTGACGAGACAAAATATGCATATTATTTTCAACAAGCAAGAAATGGATTGTATGCACGTCAGGCACTTATTTGTGATGCATTAGGCATTACACTTGATGAAATACGAAACGACAAAACTATCATAAGATGAAACATCAGGAAATGCAAGTAGCCGCCATCGAGAACGGCACGGTAATAGACCATATTCCATCGGAAAAAATTTTCCAAGTCGTAAGCTTGCTACATTTGGAGAAAATCAAAACCCCTGTAACGGTTGGATTCAACCTAAAGAGCAAAAAGATGGGGAAAAAAAGCATTGTGAAAGTTGCCGATAAGTTTTTCTCCGACGAAGAGTTAAACCAACTTTCCGTGATAACGCCCAATGTCACCTTATGTATAATACGCGACTATGAAGTGGTTGAAAAGAAAACCGTCACCATGCCAGAAGAATTAACCGGCATTGTGAAATGTTCAAATCCGAAATGCATCAGCAACAACGAACCGATGCTTACACGCTTCCACGTCTTAAACAAAGAGGAAGGGATATTGCAATGCCACTATTGCAATAAAGAGATCGCACTTAATCTAGTTAAACTATTATAAAATTTATTTTATGGAAAGAGACAACGCTATCTTCAGCCTTATCGAAAAAGAGCACCAGCGCCAATTGAAGGGTATTGAACTTATCGCCTCAGAAAACTTTGTGAGCGACCAGGTAATGGAAGCCATGGGATCTTATCTGACGAACAAATACGCAGAAGGGTATCCAGGTAAACGATATTACGGAGGATGCCAAGTAGTGGACGAAGTCGAACAGCTGGCCATAGACCGGGTTAAGCAATTATTTGGAGCAGAGTATGCCAACGTACAGCCGCACAGTGGAGCACAGGCAAACGCAGCAGTATTCTTGGCCGTTTTGAACCCTGGAGACACCTTTATGGGACTGAACCTGGATCACGGAGGTCATTTGAGTCATGGGTCACTGGTAAATACCAGCGGAATCATCTATCATCCAATAGGCTATAACCTAAACAAAGAAACAGGCCGTGTCGATTACAATGAAATGGAAAGACTCGCATTGGAGCACAAGCCCAAAATGATTATTGGTGGAGGTTCTGCCTATAGCCGTGAATGGGATTACGCACGTATGAGGGCTATTGCCGACAAAGTAGGAGCCATCCTTATGATTGACATGGCACATCCGGCTGGTCTTATTGCAGCTGGTTTGCTGGAAAACCCAGTTAAATATGCACATATTGTAACAAGTACCACACATAAGACTTTGCGTGGCCCACGTGGAGGTATCATTTTAATGGGCAAGGATTTCGAGAATCCATGGGGCAGAAAGACACCAAAGGGCGAAATAAAGATGATGTCTGCCTTGCTGAACAGTGCCGTATTCCCTGGTATTCAAGGTGGTCCTCTTGAACATGTAATAGCAGCAAAAGCCGTTGCATTTGGAGAAGCTTTGACACCTGCATTCAAGGAATGGGCATGTCAGGTTAAGAAAAATGCCAAAGTACTGGCCGATGAGCTCATAAAACGAGGATTCGATATTGTAAGCGGTGGCACAGACAATCACTCTATGCTTGTTGACTTACGTAGCAAATATCCCGACTTAACAGGAAAAGTTGCAGAAAAAGCCCTTGTTGCAGCAGATATCACAGCCAACAAGAATATGGTACCGTTTGACAGCAGAAGTGCATTCCAAACCAGCGGTATCCGTTTGGGCACACCCGCTATTACGACACGTGGTGCAAAAGAAGACCTGATGATAAAAATTGCCGAATTTATCGAGCGTGTACTAAATGCACCAGAAGATGAAGCAGTTATTGCCCAGGTACGTTCGGAAGTAAATGCCATTATGGCAAAATATCCTTTATTTGCTTATTGAGCCTTCAGGAGTTTGTCGATTTCGTCAAACTCCTTCCCCATATTCAAGTATAGGTAGATACGGTACAAGGGCCTTCCCCACCTCTCTTTATTCTCGGGTTGAAGTGTTCGTACCATTTCCATACAGGGTCTCGCCAATTGGTAGAGATCCTGTATTTTCTTTTGATCTTCGATCCACTTGGAATCACTCATGCTTTTCGACGCATTCTCCTGAGCGACAAGGGCCAGATTGCAATATGCAATACCCTTATTAAAAAATGCATCTACATATTTAGGATCGCGACTGATGCATGAATCACTATAGACGATACATTTGTCAAATTCCTGTTTCCCCAAATACATAAGTCCCTTGGCATACCAATACATCGCTTTGTCTCCATTTAGGGAAATAAGCGAATCAGCCAACGCCAGACCTTCATCATATTTTTTCTGAAGATAATACAAGTCATTTAGATTTACAAAGAAAAAATCGTAGTTGGGATATTGGTTTACGCCTACCTGTAACTCACGTAAATACGCTTCATTACTATTCAATTTCTGATAGCAACGAACACGGTATTCCTGAAGGACTGGCTTATATTCTGCATCAGCATAGGTAATGGCATGAACAGAATATTTCAACGTATTTAATGTCTGATTTGTATTATACGCCGAAATCGTAGCCCAATAGGAAACCCTGTTATAATCTGTTTCTGTCGTATCAGTAGATGTACTCATATACATATCCAGAAAATTATACGCATTGGCATAATCCTTTCTTTTTAGGAAGAACTTACCACCAGTAAGAAGGTTCGGGCGATGCCGTTGCATTAATGTCTGTGTCTTCTTTTTATATTTTAGGCTGACATGTCCACGGCTATTAGGAATAGCATCAAAACTGTCACAAAGCTGAATATGACGATACATATCCAGAATTGTATTAAAAAGAGCAATGGAATCCTCGGGCTTTGTCATTTGCTTCAAATAGGCCCTTTGATTTTGTACGGCATTGTTACTTTGTGCAAGCAAAGCACATGTATAGTAAACTTTTGCCTTATCATCATTAGACAATTCCGGTCGAGCCAAAGCTTGTATCAAAGCAGTTTTTGCCGGCTCCTGATTAGCGTTGTTCTTGATAGCCAAATGGGCTGTCTTATACAGGACTTTCATTTTCGGAGGGGCAGGAGCAGCTGGTGTAGCAGCTACTTTTTTTTTCGCACATAAGGGAAGAGCTAATAAAAAGGCAAATAAAAACGTTAGTTTTTTCATATCATTCACTATACATTATTTATAATATAGGGGTAGAGCAAAAAGTCTTTGCTCCACCCCGTCTTTATTTGGAGCAAACTGCTCGTTATAGCAACTTATCCATCTCAGCAGCCTTGGCAGAATTGCCAGTAACAGAATAGCACTGTTTCAACTCATAGGCCCATTTTTGAGGATCATCAGGTTCACATTCCTTAGCTTTTTCGAAATATGGAATGGCCTCGCCAAACAATGTCTTGGTCTTATCCAGAGCAGCCTTAGCTTCTTTCTGATTCTTAATATTACTAATGGTGGAATTCAAAGACATAGCCTGTTTGTACTTACACAAGCCTGCCTGATACCATGCATCATAATAATCGGGCTTGATTTCTGTACACTTTTTATACACGACAAGGGCATCATCGTACTTTTCAGAACTGAACAGAATGAATGCCTTTGCATAATTTGCTATCAGCACCTTATCATTAACCGCCAGGATTTCATCTGCAAAACTGGCCATCAAGGCAGGATCTTTTTTCTGATAGTAAGACAACAGCATTTGGATATACTCCTTGTTGTTCTCAGGATCCTTCAGACAGATATCTTTAACCTTGTTGGCCCATGTTGCCGTATCGCCACGCTCCATGAAAGATTGCAGATACACCTGCTGTGTACCCTGAGCGCCATCAGGAAAAGCCATTGCCTTGTCATAGTATTTTTCCATAACGTCGAACTTACCGCCATCATGAGCAGCATGGAAAATATAATATGCTATCTGGCTATCTTCAATTGGCAGTTTTACATCTGAAGCGACTTCAGGATAGGTCGTCTTGTAATTCATTGCATTCTCATAGGCCTTGATGGCTGAATCATAGCGTTTACATTCAGATTCAAACTGAGCAGCATAAATATAGTAAATAGCACTCTGGGACAACTGAAGTTTTCTGGACTTAATATAACCTTCGTTACCAGTTTCGCCAGTTGTTACCTTTGTCAACTTTATTTCATTATGCAGAGCATCCGTCATAACGTCCAGATTCTTAACGAATGCAGCTGTATCGAACGCCAGTTTATTTGAAGCATTTGCTACATAGGTATTATTGCATTGAAGAGCAGCATCAGCCAACATTTTATATGCCTCCTGATGACGCGATTCGTGCAAGTTTCCACTACTTAACACTTGGCTGGTCATATCAGCAACCTTCTTGTTTTCGGCAAAGATCACATCTTCCGTAGCCGATTTATCTTGAACTTTTGCAGCCAAGGCATCTTTGGCCTTAATTGCATCGTTAAACAGAGTCTTTGCAGCTTTTTCAGCGGCCTTCTTAGCTGCTTTTTCTGCCTTCTCAGCTGCCTTGTCTGTCTGAGCCATTACACTACCGCCGAAACACAGCAGCAATGCCATAGAAACAATCATTTTTTTCATACTACAAAAATTTATTTAGTAATAATTAGTTTATTTATTCATTTGTTTCCGATTCAATAACATTCTCTTCGCCAGACAACTCTTCGTCTTCGGGCAAATCCTCTTCTTCATCACGAGGAACCACGCATACATGACTGATGGAGTCGTTTCGTTTCTTCAACTCGATAACCTTTGTCCCTTGGGTAACACGATTCTTCGTTTCCTTCAGGTCTTCGGCATGCAGACGGATGGTCGTACCGCTCTTATTGATAATCATCAGGTCATCTTCGTCTCGAATAACTTGAATAGCAACCAGATATCCCGTCTTATCCGTTATATTCAAGGTCTTAACACCCTTTGCATGTCGGCTGGTCTTGCGATATTCCTCCACATTGGTACGTTTTCCGAACCCTTGTTCACTCAACACCATAATAGTTTCATTTTCCGGATCGTTCACCACAGCCATGCCAACAACACAATCCATAGGATCATCGTCCAAGACGATACTGTAAACACCTGTGCTGACACGTCCCATCACACGCACATCTGATTCATGGAATCGAACGGCTCGTCCACCGGCATTGGCCACGATAATCTCGTTTTCACCATTCGTCAACTGAACGCTGATTACGCTATCGTCCTCACGTATGTTTATGGCGTTAATACCAATGGTACGAGGTCTGCTGTAATCTGCCAGACACGTCTTCTTCACGATACCGTTCTTCGTACAGAACATCACATAGTGGCTCTGGCAGAATTCCGGATTCTGGAGTTTACGAATACATAGGCATGCGCTGATGCTGTCGCCTGGTTCAATCATCAACATGTTTTGTATTGCACGACCCTTGTTGTTCTTAGCACCCTCGGGAATGTCATATACCTTTAACCAGTAGCAACGTCCACGAGCCGTGAAGAACATCATCGTGTTGTGCATAGTCGCAGGGTAGATGTGTTCTATGAAGTCATTGTCACGCGTAGCACTACCCTTCACGCCTATGCCGCCACGTCCTTGGGCACGGAACTCAGCCAACGGGGTACGCTTGATGTATCCGGCATGACTGATTGTAACCACCACCTCATCATCGGCATAGAAATCTTCGGCATTGAATTCCTCAGCACTGGGCTTGATGATGGTTTTACGCTCATCACCGTATTTTTCCTTTACCTCCAGCAACTCATCCTTAATCACCTTACGGCAAAGGGAGTCATCTGTCAGTATCTGGTTATAATACTTGATTTTATCCATCAAGTCGTTATATTCGTTGTGAAGATCCTCCTGACGAAGACCGGTCAACTGACTCAAGCGCATATCAACGATAGCCTTGGATTGGGGTTCATCCAGATTGAAGCGAGCTTCCAGGTTACGCTGAGCATCCATGGGAGTCTTGCTGGCCTTGATGATACGTACGACTTCATCGATATTGTCGCTGGCAATGATCAGGCCTTCCAGGATGTGAGCACGCTCCTCAGCCTTTTTCAGGTCATATTGCGTACGACGAATAACGACTTCGTGACGATGCTCTACGAAATTACTGATGAAGTCCTTCAAGGTAAGCAACTTGGGGCGGCCTTTAACCAGCGCAATACTGTTCACGCTGAAAGAACTTTGCAGAGGAGTCATCTTGAACAGCTTGTTCAGTACGACACGGGCATTGGCATCACGTTTTACATCAATAACGATACGCATACCCTCACGGTCACTCTCGTCATTTGCATTGCTGATACCATCCAGTTTCTTATCCTGTACCAGCTGAGCGATATATTCTATCAGCTGTTGCTTGTTTACACCATAAGGAATTTCTGTAATGACGATTTTGTCGTGATTCTCATCGGTCTCTATATCGGCCTTGGCACGCATGATTACACGTCCACGACCTGTCTCATACGCATCCTTTATTCCCTGTTGACCCATGATGTAGGCACCTGTTGGGAAATCAGGTCCCTTCACGAACTGCATCAGATCCTCCACCGTCATCTCGTTGTTGTCCACGTATGCGACACAGGCATCAATCACTTCAGACAAATTGTGAGTGGGAATGTTCGTAGCCATACCCACGGCAATACCCGTGGCTCCGTTTACCAGCAAATTAGGAATACGGGTAGGCATCACGGTCGGTTCACGCAACGTATCGTCGAAGTTGTTCACCATGTCCACCGTATCCTTCTCCAGGTCATCCATCATCGCCTCACCCATCAGGGCCAAGCGAGCCTCGGTATAACGCATGGCAGCAGCACCGTCACCATCAACGGAACCGAAGTTACCTTGTCCGTCAACCAACGTATATCGCATGTTCCACTCCTGGGCCATGCGGACGAGGGCACCATACACAGAGCTATCACCATGGGGATGATATTTACCGAGCACTTCACCCACGATACGGGCACATTTCTTATAGGGCTTGCTGTGCAGATTGCCCAATTCCTTCATTCCGAAAAGGATTCTACGATGAACAGGCTTGAAACCGTCGCGCACATCAGGGAGGGCACGAGCCACGATCACACTCATTGAATAGTCGATGTAGCTTTTCCGCATCTCGGCCTCAATGTCCACCTTGATGATTCTGTCTTGATCTTCCATTAATAATTTTTTAGTTCTATCCGATTAATTTTAGGGTCAACCCCCATTTTTCTGCAAATTTAGCCCTTTTCAGCCGTTTTTACAAATTTCGGGACATTTTTTTATACAGATTTAACAGATATTTTCATTTGCAGAACCATCCCGTTTAGGGCTGGAACCGCTACAGAAACCGCACCCATTGAATTAAACACGATTTCCACCGTATTTCCCGTCAACAAATCCGTAGTTAAGATATTATCAACTTCATCTATATTATACAGTTGAAAAACATGCAATGGAATATGGATTTGCACCTTCTGTTCCACATCGTCAAAGTTGGCAATCACCAACACTATTTCTTCTCCGGAACGGCGCAGGAATGCATACTGATGGTGCAAATGCGGATTCACATACATCAGGTCATAGAAATCACCTTCACGTAGAGCCTTCACCTCATTGCACAAAGTCAGCACCTTGGAATAGAAATCCCGAAGAGAACATTCCTCAGCGGTGAGTTGCTTGTCACCAAAACGGCCCTTATTTCTCCACCTGCGAACGGTATCCACAGCCCAATAGTCAAAGATGGTCGTTCGGCCATCCCTTCCACTGAAACCCTCTTCGTCCATACCTCTTTCACCGAATTCCTGACCGAAATACACCATCATGGGATTTTTGCCCATCAGCGCACTTACCAGCAACGGAGCCCTACCCTTCTCTCCATTCCCTGCATAGAAATCACTTGCCAGACGTTGTTCATCATGGTTTTCCAGAAAATTCAGCATGTGATTCCTTATGTCATCAACCGATTGCCAGCAATGAGTGATATTTTGCGCAGACACGTGGCCGCAAGTTACGGCACGCAACGTATCATAAAGCCCCACCTTATCATATAGATAGTCAAAACAACCACGGAAGATGTAATTCCTGTATTCAGATGGATTATAGACTTCGGCTATGAAAATCACTTCAGGATACCTGGCCTTCACCTGAGGAATAACCCAACCCCAAAATTCAACCGGCACCATCTCCGCCATGTCACATCGGAATCCGTCCGTACCTTTGCCTGCCCAAAAGAGCAGAATGTCAAGCATCTTATGCCACGTAGATGGTATCGGCCAGAAAAATCCTTGCTTGCCGGATGTGTAATGCACACCATAATTCAGCTTGACCGTTTCGTACCAGTCATTTTGGCATGGACGGGCATGGAAGACATCATTGCCCGTTGCCTTGGCTGGGTATTCACGATATCCAGCCACATCGAACTGAGGACGGAATTCCTCGCCAGGCAGATAATAGAAATTATTCTGCAGGCTAAAGTCAGACATCACATTGTCATCCTCACCCAGATCACGAATACCGTCCGGACACACATCCGAACGATATTGGCGAGCTACATGATTGGGAACGAAATCCGTTATCACTTTCAGTCCTGCCTTGTGCGTCCTCTTCACCAACAGACAGAACTCCTTCATGCGGTCAGGTACATTCGTTGCCAAGTCAGGATCCACGTCATAATAATCCTTTATGGCATAGGGACTCCCCGCTTTACCTTTCACGATGGAGGGACAATCAACGGCAATACCGTATTTCGAATAATCCGTCTGAGTGGCATGCTCTATCACACCAGTGTACCAGATATGCGTTGCTCCCAGGGCACGGATTTCCTTCAATGCCTTGGGAGTGAAATCGGCTAATTTACCACAACCGTTTTCGTCTTTGCCACCATTGGGAATGCACTTCAGGCAATCGTTTCCGAAAAGGCGTGTAAAGACCTGATATACGACAAGTTTTTCTTTCATCAAATACCCTTTACGGTCACCCCACGGTCAATCTTTACTATCATGCCCTGCAAGGCTTTTCCAGGGCCACATTCCGTAAATTCCTCAGCACCGGCAGCAATCATATTCTGCACCTCCTGCGTCCAACGCACACTGGCCGTAAGCTGAGCTATCAAATTCTGTTTAATCTCATTCACATCGGTATGTGCCTGTCCATCTACGTTCTGATAAACCGGACAGCATGGCGTATGGAACTCCGTAGCTTCAATGGCTGCCTGTAACTCATCTTTTGCAGGTTGCATCAGAGGACTATGGAAAGCACCACCGACAGGAAGCACCAAGGCCCTGCGGGCGCCAGCCTCTTTCAGCTTCTCGCAAGCAACGTTTACCGTTTCCACATTGCCGCTGATAACCAACTGACCAGGGCAATTATAATTGGCAGCCACTACTACGCCATCACTTTCAGCACTAACTTCCTCGCATACTTTTTCAACAACCTCATCGGGCAAAGCCAATACGGCAGCCATCGTTCCGGGAGCAGCTTCACAAGCCTTCTGCATAGCCATAGCACGCGCATACACCAGTTTCAATCCAGCCTCGAAATCAAGAGCACCAGAAGCCACCAATGCGCTGAACTCGCCCAAGCTGTGGCCACCCACCATATCAGGTCTGAACTCATCACCCATACAAATTGCATTGATGACACTATGCAGGAAGACAGCAGGTTGCGTCACACGCGTCTGCTTCAGATCCTCGGCCGTACCCTCGAACATGATGTCCGTTATACGGAAACCCAATATCTCGTTGGCCTTCTCAAAAAGAGATTTCGCCTGTTCGTTGTTCTCATACAACTCCTTACCCATACCGGGAGACTGAGCCCCCTGTCCTGGAAATACAAAAGCCTTCTTCATATCTTCTACTATTCATTAAATTTTGCGCGAAGATACGAATAAAAAAGAAAACCGCCATAAAATCAGACATCATTTATACCATATCAGCTGACAAATAAGGAGAAAACAGCAGTAAGTTACAAGAGAAACACCCAAACATCCTGAAATACGGATATTCAGCATACGCCATCCGATTTCTTATGCAGAAAGTCCTATAGTGCGACAGCACACCCAGGCACTCCACTCGTAGGCCCTATAAAAGCTACCCTCTTGATGAAGGTGGATTACACCCTCCGTCCGGTCTTTTTCCAGATTCAGTATTTCTGAGATTTGAGCCATCTTTTTCTTTTTTTTAGTTCATCCCCGGGTGCGAGGCGGCATGTGCGCCCCTGCCTGAGGGCGCACTGGGCCATGCCGCCCCGCACCCGGGATTTTTCGTGTATTCTTTTGTTTTCTTGTTCTGTTTTGCGGAGGGTGCCTTTATTCTGTGAGCTACGGGCAGACGGGCCGAACGGACTGACCGTAGCAACGGTTGTTGAAGTACCAATCAACGACACTCGAAACGAAGTACAAGCTGAACGCGACGTAATCGCCGCCGTAGTAGAGCGAACCCGACCAGTAGTATCCGTCCGAACCAGCTCTGTAGAGCGAACCATAGCCGCGGTACCCAGCAGCGGGCAGGAAAATGGAGTTGCCGTTCGACTTGCTGGTCACCTTATAACCATTCTTTCCGTTCTGAGTCTTCCATGTCCAGGTACACTTTTCGCGGAGCTCATCCTGCTCTGCCCTTGTAGGCATACGCCAGCTGCCACCCCATTTCGCATGGGCAACATCGTCCTCTGGATCCAATACCGTCTTGTTATCGACTGTACCATAGTAACTATCTGTGCAGTATTTGGTCATTGTGCTATAACTTCCCTTGCACCATTTATAGGTACTCCAATCGTAGGTGCTCTTTGTTTCCGTCTCGCCCCAGGCATAATAGTCGCCATAGTCCTCGGGTGAGGATGCACCCACGTTGCAGGTCGCCCATTTCACGCTCAAACCGAGGTCAACGTATTCGTGTACATTATCGCCTTTGGAGGTTACAATTACAGAACATGTCGCCTTCACCCCGCTGCCGTCATTGGCCGTGGCCGTAATGGTTGCCGTTCCAGCTTTGATGGCAGACACTTTACCCGAAGAGCTGACCGATGCCACGGACGTATCCGATGACGACCAGTTCAGGCTCTTGTCCGTGGCATCCGATGGAGATACGGTCGCTGTCAATGTATAGGTTTCACCGACACTTAAGGACAAGGATGACTTATCGAACGTTATGCCGGTCACCTTTACTGATTCCGACCAGACGGGACGAACGGAGTGACCGTTGTAACGGTTGCCGATAAACCAATAAACGTCACTCGAATCGAAGCCCAAGCTGTACGCGCTGCTACCGCTGTAGTCGTAGAGCGAACTCGACCAGTAGTAGCCGTACGAACCAGCCCTGTCGAGCGAACTATTGACGCGGTACCCAGCAGCGGGCAGGAAAAGCGAGTTGCCGTTCAACATGCTGGTCACCTTATAACCATTCTTTCCGTTCTGGGTCGTCCATGACCAGGTGCAGTTATTGCTGAGCTCATCCTGCTCTGCCCATGTAGGCATACGCCAGCTGCCACCCCATTTCACATGGGCAACATCATCCTCTGGATCCTATACCGTCTTGTTATCGACTGTACCATAGTAACTATTTGTGCAGTATTTAGTCATTGTGGTAGAACTGCCCTTGCACCACTTATACATACTCCAATTGTAAGAGCTCTTCGTTTCCGTCTCGCCCCAGGCATAGTAGTCGCCATAGTCCTCTGGTGAGGAAGCTCCTACGTTGCAGGTCGCCCATTTCGTGCCACTTGGCAAACCCAGATCCACGTATTCGTGGGTTTGCGGAGAATCGTTCTCTTTCGTCCAGCCATTCAGGTTGGATTTTGTCGGCAGGTTCAGGCATACGGATTTCGGGACGGACGGGAAAGGAATGGAGGCAGAATAGCTCTCGCCACCATATACGACGGTCATCTCCGAGGTGATGGAGGTATAATAGTAGTACTCCGAATATCCATTCGAACCGAGTTTAATGGTGCTGATATTCCGACTTTCCGACTGGAACTCACCCGTTGCAATTTTGTAGGAATGATAACATTCGTATGAAACATCGTTGCTGACGGAGGAATTGGCATCCCCCTTGAAGCGGACACGGGGCGTGAGGGGCTTCAGCTGGGCGCTGACCGTTATGTCGCCATTCTTAGCGATGGAGCAGATGCCTTCTGTCGTTCCATAGACCGGCTCGCCTTCATCAAGCGTCACGACCGTGGATGTCTCGGACGCGACATCCATGAAGCAGTAGGCGGAACAATCCCCACCCTCTATCGTACCATTGTACGACAATGTCCACAAACCGTTCTCATAGGTGGCCCTCCCCTTCACATTCTTCGGGAAGTTCAGATACATGACGGCACCGTCTGTCACGTTTACCGTTGCACGGGTCGCCGGTTCATCCTCGTAGTTGCCTATGCTGCCCATAAAATGAAACTGGCATGTATGACTGCCGAATCCCGTTTCCAGCACCTCGGATGTGCAGGAGGCAAGCAACAGGAGGACGAAGCCGACAGCAATGTTATATGAAATCCTTTTCATTGGAATATCTGTTTTTCTATTCAAATTGCAGCTTTTATTTGATTAACAAAGTAAGTCCTCCCTTATTTGAATCGGGATTATGCTTTTTATAATCATCTGAAATCATATTTGAAAGCTCTGGAAAACTATGAACAAAATCCTTATATCTGGCCCATACCTCAGGACTCTTTTCATCATTCAGTTCTGTACCATCTACAAATTCATGACACATTGCAGCGGCAACGGCATAATAAGCAAAAAAATCCTCGACTTTCCCTTCCCCAATACGATCATTTTCTATTTGCAGTTGTAATTCTTCAAAAAAACGCATGAACATTTCTTTCTCGTAGATTGTTGGTTTTTTCGGTTCTGTTTCATTTTTCGATCCGTGTCCTTCAAGGAACCATATTAGGTATTTTACTACAACCTCAATATTCTTGTCATTGCAGTATCTGGAATTGTACTCTGACAAAACTGCATATTGATTTTGTTCTACGTGTTTTCTGTATTCTAAGAATGCAATTATAGCAGCCAAGACTGCAATAAAGGTTTGTATGCACGTGAAGAGGATTCCTACTTTTTCCATAATCAAATAATTAATTAACAATATATTCTGTTTATAATATTTCAGTTTTTTCTCTTAATAACATCAGGCATAATTATTCCGACCAGACGGGCCGAACGGACCGACCGTTGCAACGGTCGCTGCCGTACCAATCAACGTAACTCGAACCGAAGTCCAAGACGTACGCGCCGAAATCGATGTAGTCGTGGAGCGAACTCGGCCAGTAGAATCCGTCCGAGCCAGCATAACCAAGACTGCTATCATAGCGGTACCCAGCAGCGGGCAGGAAAATGGAGTTGCCGTTCGACTTGCTGGTCACCTTATAACCATTCTTTCCGTTCTGAGTCTTCCATGTCCAGGTACACTTTTCGCGGAGCTCATCCAGCTCTGCCCTTGTAGGCATACGCCAGCTGCCTCCCCATTTCGCATGGGCAACATCGTCCTCTGGATCCAATACCGTCTTGTTATCGACTGTACCATAGTAACTATCTGTGCAGTATTTGGTCATAGTGTAAGAACTTCCCTTGCACCATTTATACGTGCTCCAATTGTAACTACTCTTTGTTTCCGTCTCGCCCCAGGCATAGTAATCGCCATAGTCCTCGGGAGAGGATGCACCCACGTTGCAGGTCGCCCACTTCACGCTCAAACCGAGGTCAACATATTCGTGATTTTGAGGCTGTATCGTTTCATCATTGCCATACCCTTCGATGCTGAACTCCGGGATTATTTCTATTTCATGCGACTTCAGGTCAATATAACCGCTCTTTCCTGCTTGCAGCACATTGGACGAGAACGTCTTGCTGTAGGTATCACCATCGTACGTGATGCTGAGCTCCGTCTTATCGGCAAAGGTGGCATAGACGTAGGGTGTATAACCGTCTGACACAATAGTCAAAGAACGGGATGAAGTGGATGTGGAAAACTGATAGGTTGACTGGCTGAAACTACTGTAGTATCTCAATCCCGAAACCACGACCGCTTTTCCCGGTTCACCACGGAAGCGGATACGGCCCGTAAGCGGTTTGAGCGTAACATTGACGGTCATCGCATCGTAGGTATTGGAATAGGAACCCGTTCCCTGAAAAGGCGAAGAAGCATACGTCAGCATATTAGGGAAATATGCCGTGACGGCACCTCCTGCATCATCGGGGCAATCGTCCAGAAGCCATTCACCCGAATCTTCATCGTAGGTGGCGTATGTCTTGAAGCCATCAAAATCGAGGTACATACGTGCCCCATCGTAAATACCATTTTCATATTCACCAGCACGCGTGCTACTGCCGTCAAATCCTGTAAAAGAGCAATTTAACACAAGCCGCTTATGACCTTGTTCCTTTTCAAGTTCCTCGTTGGTACAAGCGTACAGAAGCAGCATGGCAGCAAGAGCCGTTACAAACCGTATCAGAATGTTATGTTTCATCTTTCTATCCTTTATTTATCGTTGGTTCCAGTTTTCATCATCATCGAATTCCCCAAATACGAAGGTTCCATCGACACCTGCCTGACGAACGGTAACAGTAACAGAAGGCGAATCGATTACGCCCGGCAGCATAATGGTCAGTTTGGCCATACGGGATTCCGAACTGGTATTCTTGTCCGCTTTGACCGTAAAGATGTTTCCGCCTTTATCTATAGTAAGCCAATTAGCCGTATTCGAGATGGTGGCAATCTTGTCGGCCGTGATGGTAACGGCACCCGAAGTACCGCCCTTGGCAAAGAAATCCACCACATTCGTACTGACCGTTATGGTCTTGCCGTACTGAACGACCGAACAGGTATAGCGATGGTACCCGTATGTTATCTGTATCTTGCCTGTCCGTTGATTTCCAGACGGATTATCAGCCGTTGTTATCACAAGGTCCTCATTGCTGTCCCCACTGGCAGAAGAAAGCGTTATCCAGCTCTTGCCGTCAACGACCTCTGCCTGCCAACTGGATTCTTTTTCAAAAGAGGTAATACGGAGGGATTCACCCTTCGATGCAAACACATGACCAAGGTCACGAGTGAAATCCTGAATGTCCGGTCTTCCGTTTTGTCCGACAGTAATGCGGCATGCCTCCGAATTGGAAGAATCAAAGACGATGATGTCTCCCTTGCGCGAAATCGTGTTATCATTGCCCTCAATGTTCACACCGATACTCCCATTACCCGAGCCGCTTGAGACGCTGCAATACATCCACGAAGGTGTCTCGACACGCCAGCTGGCATTTGACAGGATGGTAAGCGTTGCCGACCCTCCGGAGTATTCGAAAGTCGTCTGTGACAAAGAGGCCGAAAGGCTGAGTGCCGTCTGGGTTACTCCTATCGTCTGAACCGTTTCACCATTGGCATTCTGTAGCTGGATGCTGGTCGTGCGTACAGAAGCATTGCTATTGACAGAAGCCTTCAACGTAACCTTTGCATTTCCGTTTCCATTCTTTGCACTAAGGGTAAGCCAAGATTCCGAGCTCTTCAGAAGCCAGGACGTATTGGAGGTGATGTTGAGGTCCGCTGTTCCTCCATCAACTGGAAAGGAGATGAACGAAGGTGTGCATGACAATTCTGCATGACCGGATTGACTGACACGGACAACCCTGGTTATACTGCCACACGCAAGAACGACCTCTGAACTGCGAGACGTATCGGTGGTATTCTGACCGACAGATACGTTCAACGAAGCATCGCCCTTGCCAGAACTCCGGTCAAGTGTAATCCATGAAGCCCCTGCCTGGGCAGTCCACTCAGCATTTGCCGAAATAGTTAGCGATAGCGTAGAAGCCTCGTTTGTGAACGACAGGGAGGTGGAGGAAACATTCATGTAAACAAGATCCTGCTTGACGATAACATAATTCACCCGATTTCCGCTCTTGTCCAGCAAGTTGATTGTACCTAAACGCTGTTCATTGGAATTCTTGTCCACCGAGACGGTAACGGTTGCATTGCCTGTTCCGGAAGTCTTGTTCAGATGAATCCACTTGTCATCCGTTGACAGAGACCACTGCGTATTTGCCTCAATCTCTATCTGCTGCGATGACGCCTCATTGCCGAAATTGAGTTCCGTGGGTGATACAGACAAATACGATCCATCCTGCGTAATCGCAATTTCGAGCCGTCTGGTATTGCCGATGTTGATATAGACAAAGCCTTTGCGAGTGACATCGCTGGGATTGGCAGTTACGGAAACCGTCATGGTCGTTTGGCCTGCCACACCCGATTGAGGGGTGATATCAATCCAGGATTGTGAACAATCTGCCGTCCATGCAGCATCGGAATTGATGACAACGGTTTCAGAAGATGCTGAAGAACCGAAACTGAGGGACGTGATGGTAGCGGAAACGTTGGATGTGCGTTGCGTGACAGGAATCTGCTTGTTGATATTGCCAGCCGACACGTTGACATAACCTTCTCGTGCCTTATCTCCATCATTGGCCGAGACAGAAATCGTAAGGGTGTTCCCACTACGGGAGAGGGAAATCCATGACTGGCTGGCAGAATAGGTCCATTCCCGATTGCTGGTTACCGTTACTTGTTGCTCCGAAGCTCCTCCATCAAAGACAAGGCTGTTTTCGCTGAACTGTATGTAAGAAACCGGAGCCGACTGACTGACGGTGAGGTTGTAACTACGGGGAATGTTGGGGTCGGTTGAAACCAATTGAACGTTTGAGGTACGGGCCGTATCCGATGTGTTGGCAAGAACGGAGGCCGTCACATCGACAGAATGGTTGCCGGAATTGGGCGATAAGGTCAACCACAAAGCATTGTTCTGTAATGCCCAAGGCATGTTCTCCGCCTGGACGCCGAACGTCTTTGACTGGGCATCAGACGTGAATGCAAGGGTACTGTTGGGCAGGGATAGACTTTGATTCATCTCACTTGCCGTCCATGTATTATCAAACACTTCGCTACACGATGACAGGGAAATGGCGGTAAAGCACAAAACGGCCTTATATAAATGTTTTATTATTTTTTTCATCAAGCCAAAAGGATGGAAGGTTAGAATTCAAGATTTGCTGCGATGCGGATACCGATGCCGTTATTCCATTTATTGATGCCGGAAGATGCTTCGGACAAAGCCTTGAAACCCTCGGATTTCATCATCCGGATATCATACTCTGGGGTAAGGCTCAAGCCGAAATGCTTGTTTACCCGATATTGAAGTCTGCAAGCCAGAAGAAAACTGTTGCAATAAGCACCCGATGCATGTTCGTCGGAAGAACCTTCTATCGCTTCGGAAGTCTTGAGGAACTTGACACCCATCTGGGGTGTTATGCGAAATTTCTCTCCGGCCTTTATTCCATATCCCAAGCGTCCGCCCAATGCCATCGTTGGTTTATAGGTTGCGTTCAATGACGGCAATGATGCATGATTCCAATACAGATCCTGTTTGCCCCCAATGGGAACCATATAGTTCAACTCGATGTTGAAACCGCCAATATAGGTACCAACGGACAATTCCATGCCACCGGCTCCACCAATGAAATAACCCGCATCAACGTAGAAACGTGTCTCTATTTTTTTTGTTTGGTTGCTGGTTTTTTCCGGGAACTTGAATTCTACAATATAGGTTACATTTGACTCGGCCTGTGGTATATCGAAATCCACAAATTCCAGTTGAATCGTTGGCGCAGACGGAAGATGTATCTTAATACGCTTGGTTCCCTTGCTGACATACACCCAATACTCATTGTTGCGGAATTCCACATCACCTATTATATTACCTTCGAAGGTTGCATTGGGCATCGGGTATTGCACCTTGACAAGTGCACAGGCATCGTCGTTCAAGTCGTAACGACGGTTGGTACTTGCCGAAAGGTCCGACAAGAGTTCCTTGAAGGAACTTACTTTTATTTCATGCTGCGCACATACACTCAGGCAACTAAACAATGCCGCTATTAAAAATATGAATCCTTTATTTTTCATGTTTCCTCTTATGACATACGCTCCATTCATATAATAAGTTAGAGTGAATATCAAATATCAAAATCACTTAAACTGAAAATCTCATCTTTGGGAATCTTGGTCGTACCTTTGCCATCGGCATTATATGCATCCGGTTGCCATGTGCGTACATGGATCTGAGGTGCCTCCTCGTTTCGGAAATCCCAAAGCAGGAATACATAACCATCATCATGGTAACGGTCTGAACTGTATCCTTGGTGCAGGGTAACACCATAGAAGTCCGTATTGGTCGGGTGGCGCATGACCTCTATCTCGTCAAACGTAACCTTGATACTCTTATTGGAAGCAAAAACGCGACCAAGATTGGTTAAATACTGCTGTTTGGATTGTTTCTTATACTCGATCTTATCAGGCAAACGTATTCCGTCATTACTCTTACGCTGAATTACTTTTCCTGTAATAATCAGAGCATCATCGCTAAAAACCGCTTCCAGAAAGTTCATGTCTTTCTGGTTGTATGACGTACGGAACTGTTCCACGTAATCAAGAATCAACTGACGCCGGCGTAAATCCGTAATTTCCTTGTTCTCCTTTACCACATTCATATACAGATTCATGCTGATAGAGAGATAGAAACTGACCAGATTGCCTTGTTTGTCAAAACTGACAACAGCTTCTTGATAGTCTTCATCCTCACATGAAGCGTCTGCACTCTTTAACATCAAAGGAATATTACGGATTTGATACCCTGTTCCGGTTGTCAGACAATGCTCGACGATTTCCGTATCAAGACAAACAAAAGGTGAATTCTCCCACAATGCAGCAAGAGAGCCCTGAACACTTTGGGGAATTCCCAAAGAAGAATAGGACATCTGGCGACCTTCTTCCTGGGCGGCATTGGCCTCTGTGAGGATTTTGGAAATGGTTTGTTCCATCTTTGCTTTGACGGCTGCATTTTCAATGCCATCCGAAACCGTAAATACGACCTTCTCCGCAGCAAAGAACAATGCCGGAAAGAGCCATAACGCAAATATTGAAATTAAATGTCTTGTGTTTTTCATACCATACTGTATTTTATTCGTTACTGTATTTAATCCATATAGCACCACATCCTTTGTAGTTCGAGATGGGATCTTCCTTACCCGTGGCAATATTGACCGGTCTTGTATCTACAACTTTCATACAAGCTGGAATTTCTCCTTTCTTATTGTAGATAATAAGATACACCAATTCATTTTGTGGCATGGTTGCATATTTTCCTGCCTGAGCGATCTTTCCGTCTTTTTTCCCCTGTGAAATATAACTATTTACTTTATCGAAAGAGGAAAGATTCAGCAATTCCTTTTCCCTCGGAGTTGGACTATACACGATCTCCGGAGTATCTTGAGGTACATTCGCTTTTGGAAGATTATTATTCTGGGCTGTTTTTGCTGCGACACTCGTAGAGTCTTTTTGGAGGGATGTCTTCTTTTCATTCTCCTTGCTAAGCTCGACTATCATCACTTCTTCTTTATTACCGTAGGTAAGGATCTCATTCTTTTTGAGATACGCGAAAGCACGATACAATTTTCCTCTTTTGGTAGTTATCTGAGATACGTTTTCGCGCGACTTTGCTATATATCCGTCAATATCTTCCCTATCTTTGCCTTTCAACCATTCTTCTATTTCCAACGCCAACAGTTCTTTGGCATTATCTGATGCCTCCTCTGCACTCGTCATGGACGTGGCTGATGCATAGATGTAATTTGAATCTTGTTTTATGGCATTAATCTCTTTCTGAGCTTCTTGGGAATCCCGAATCTCACCCTGCGCAAATACGACATTTGCACATATAGAAAGCCCGAAGATTAAAAGTATGTTCCTTTTCATATTTTCTTTTTGGGTTTTTCGACATATTTTTGATACAAATCCTTCACATTCTGGGTTGGAATATACGCATTGAGCGTTGCCTTGAGAACAGCCTTCTTGTTGGTTACAAAATTGTCCGGGATGACAACAGACAACATGTGATTAAAACCTAAGTCAGGACTTTGCGCTATAAGCAATGCCTTCAACCCGTCTGTACATTCCTCCTCAACGGCAAAATAGGTTTTCATTTTCATCGCCTGGCAATAAGCCAACCATTGGGTTAAAGGAACGGTATATTGTATTTTCTTGAAACCATAAAGGTTTTGTTCAATATACAAGCTATAATCAGCAATGTCACAGATACATCCATGAAACAAGTTGGCTGCAGAATGCCACTTGTCTTTTTCCGTGAAAGTGGGAATTGTATCACCTGATTCTAAAACAGAAAAGGGCGCAACCGACAAACCCTGTGGGGAGGGTGTACGGATGCTAACCCAAAACTGTTGCCAAACGATACATGAAGAATG
>JAZLIY010000105.1:0-2699 GCA_045617645.1 Bacteroidaceae bacterium
TGTAAGCACCCTGGGCGAGCGTGACCGGACGAACCTGCGCAAGGGTGTCATCGGTTTCGTGTTCCAGAGCTTCAACCTGATAGACGAGTTGAACGTTACGGAGAACATCGAACTGCCCTTGCTCTATATGGGCGTTCCTGCTCGCGAGCGCAAGCAGAAGGTCCGCGAGGTGATGGAACGTGTGGACATCCTGCACCGTGCCAAGCACTTCCCGGCCCAGCTGTCGGGTGGTCAGCAACAGCGTGTGGCCATAGCCCGAGCCGTCATTTCCAATCCCAAGCTTATCCTGGCGGACGAGCCCACGGGTAACCTGGACTCCAAGAACGGCCGGGAGGTGATGGAACTGCTTACCGAACTGCACCGCGGCGGCACCACCATCGTGATGGTAACGCACTCCAGGCACGATGCCGGCTATGCCGACAGAATCGTGAACCTGTTCGACGGGCAGATAGTGTCCGAAGTAGAAATATAGAAACAATCGTGCATCACCAAACGTGCATTATGAATTAGCATCATGATACGCCATAATCTGAAAACAGCATTGCGCAACCTGTGGAAATACAAGTTGCAGACCCTCATCAGCATCGTGTCGCTGGCAGTGGGACTGGTGGCCGTAGCCGCCGCCCATACAATCATGCGAAATTTTGCACCACCCCCCATCTGCCAAGAACCCTACTACGAACGGTGCTACCAAATAACATCCGACGATCGGAGCGAGAAAGATAGAAGCAGTATTGAGGTGCCATTGTTTAAGGAAGCCCTTACCAAAAACGGAGGACTAAGGTGTGCCGAAGGTATCTATTACTTTCGTTTAGCACATCAGCAACCCATTATCGTTTTCCACATGCAGGATTCCACCGAAAAACGTTTGTCCACCGCATTCTTCGGATATGTTAATGACGGCTATCTTCATTGTCGCGGAATCCGTTCTGCCATCACAGGAGAGAAAATACCCGTGCTGAAAAAAGGAGAGGCAGTAATCAGCCAGGAATGTGCAAAAAAAGTTTTCGGCAAAGAGAATCCCATAGGAACAATATTCCATCCATCTGATGAACATCAGTATCTTGTAATACGGGATGTCTTCGCCCCTTCACCAATGGATAACTTTGGTTTCGCCCTTTACATTAATGATGAAGGGTTAGATGAGGAGCATTTCATTAGCCTCAATCCAAAAGGAACTTTTTGGGGTATGATTGTATTGCGGGAAGGATATACCCAGGAACAACTGGAAAAGGAACTGAAAGAGCGGTTGGAACCGTTGAGTATAAGAATGGAAGTGAAACGCCTGAAAGACGCCATACAGGAGGATATAAGGCTTCACAGCGTCCTGAAAATGCGGGTCATCCTGTACCTGATAGGCGGTATGCTGCTGTTGGCGGCCGTCATCGGATTCCTGCGCATGCAGGTGCAACTGTACTGGATGCGCCGCAGGGAACTGCTGCTGCGCATGACCAACGGTGCCACGTGGGGCCGACTGTACGGAATGCTGTTGACGGAAACAGGCCTCGTGGTAGGGTGCAGTTTCCTGTTGGCCGTATGGCTTTATGGCTGGCTGACAGCCTTCCTCGTCTCACATCCGAGTATATTGTTGTTGATATCTGATTATGAAGTATCTAACTTCATTGCTTTTTGGTACGACATTCCTTGCATTTCCCTGTTGCTGTTCATCGTGTGTGCCGTGGTGACAGACATTGCCCTCCTGCGCATCTGTCGGTACAAGCAAAATTTCTCTGCCGGTATGCAACAAAGCCACAACCATGTGTTCCGCAACGTGATGATAGGCATCCAGCTGACCATCTGTATGCTGTTCGTATGCGGTACGCTGGAATTGTCCCAAGTATGCAAGGCGATTCGCCAGTTACGGTCGATTCCCAGGAATGAGAACTTTTACAAGAAATGCCTGTATGTGTCGGGAGGTTCATTCAACGTTGATGACAAGGCGAACTTCTCCGCTGGACTGAAAAAGATTTCAGAAGTCGGGCAGTTCATTCCGTATAACCAGGCGTATGTGGAAGTCGAGGAATTAAACAACTGGGCAAAAGACCTGCCGGAAGGGGGACCACGGGATCCTCGGTTAGTCGGAAACGTATCTACCTATACGACTCAAGACACAGCCTTTCAGGCTTTCTTCCAGATGCCTGTCCACTGGCTACATGGGGATGCGGACAGGAGTCATTGTGTTCTGCTGAGTGATTCACTCATGAAAGAACTCGAAGAGATAGGCATCTGTCAAGACGGAACACTCAAGACGGTAGAATACCTTTACGACAATCAGGAAGGATGGCATTTTGCAGAAACTGTTTACCCCATCGCCGGAACCGTGAGCCGAATACCATATCGGGGTGAGAAGTGGTCCAGTAGATTCATGATTCGAGTGGATAAAAATATAGACGGATGGAATGAGGCCATCATCGTGCCGAAAAAGGGGGAATACCAGAGACTGAAAGACAAGACGGAAGAACTGATGCAGACGCTTCATCCAGAAGATGTGGAGATTCCAATCTCGAACTTTCGGAATTTCTGGGCAAAGGGTATTGATTCATTCGAGACCATAGAGACCGGGGTCCATATCCTCTGCATCGTATGCCTCATCATCTGCGGCATGAGCATATACAGCAGTATCTCCCTCGACACCAGGACACGGCGCAAGGAGATGGCCATCCGCAAGGTGAACGGAGCACAAAGGGGCGACATTGCCC
>JAZLIY010000106.1:0-6698 GCA_045617645.1 Bacteroidaceae bacterium
CTGGAAGTTTCATAAACCGAGAGCAGAGCAAACTCGTTTGCTTTGCCGAGGTGCAGAAACGTAGACAAAGTCAAAAGATTACTATTACACATCGTTATTGTTTCTTTATTTTAATCGGTGAATTTGTAGAACCCACCTTAATTCTTGAATTTATTTTCTTCAACTCCAAATCCGCCAATATCACAGCTGTTTCCTTTTCCTCCTTCGGAGCATCTTTGGGTTTCCATGCCACAATGAAGCGGACTTTTGCTCCCTGCACTTCGTAACCTTTCTCTTTCCATTCGGATAGAGTCTGTTGCATGCGAGCAGAGAGCATTGCTACAGAACAACCAGTTGTAACATCGTGCAGACAGTGTTCGACATAGGTCAATGCCGAACCGCCTCGAAGGGCAAGGACTTCTTTCTTACGCGGCTTAAAGAAACCGAGGTTGACATCCTTGTGAGTCATTTGCAGAACCACTTCCTCCGGCATCTCATATCGGCGCTGATTGGCGAGATGACTGTCTGCCTGAATGTGGTCAAAGACAGAACCATTGGTATGGATGAACAGGCGTTTCTTGGCACGCGTCATACCCACATAGTACCTTCTTATCAATTGGTCATCGCATACATAACCATCGGCAATCAGCATATAAACATCATCGAACTCACGACCTTTGGCTTTGTGAATGGTCGACACAATCACATCAGTACCAGAATAATCACTGAAGTCCTCGATTGACGATTCAAAAACATACTCCTTGAAATCACTCACATATTTCGTCCTATTGGTCGACTCGAAGAGTTCCACACTTCTACGAACATACGCTAACGATTCACTGTCAGCATACTGTGAGAGAGTCGATTGTTTTGCTGCAGCCCACACATCATCGGGTATCAGAGGTGTCTTCACTCGTCCATCGATGTACTTTAGGAAGTAGCGCATTTCTGCTAAGTTCCAAAAACGAATACCATCCATCGACTGTACCAGTTTGCTTTGGATTCCATTCTTGCGCAAAAGGGCCACAAGGATGACCGCCTCTTCGTTGGTTTGCGTAAGGATACAAGAGGTCCCATTACAACGGTTTCGTATCAGGTCCTCCACCATAGGCTCGTACATAAATTCCGTTTGATAATGAGTAACACTTACCCATCCTTTTTCCTGACTCATCGAATGGATAGGCATCCGCTTCAAACGGTTGCGAATATAACAAGAAAAACCGTTTGCCACATTCACCACATGGTGCGAACTGCGGTAGTTGTCCGTCATTTCCACAAACCTACTGCCTTCCCTTCGTGTTAGCTCTTGCATATAACGGGAATCCGAGCCACGGAACTCGTAGATATTCTGATCATCATCACCTACGGCAATAACACGCATTTCCTCATTCGCCGTCATCAAGGCCTTAACCAGAGCATACTCATCGGCACTCATGTCCTGAGCCTCATCAATGACAAGTACCGTCTTACCTATGCGGTTTGGTTCCACCTCGCCTTGAGCAATCAGTTCAGCAGCCTGAGCCACCACGTTACCAGCATCCTCAAGGTTACCGATACGTCCAAGCAAGTCAAAACAATAAGAATGGAACGTCTTTATCTCCACAAAATGGGCTGCATTACCTATCAGTTCCATCAGACGCTGCTTAAACTCAATAGTTGCCGCGCGAGAGAAGGTTAGCATCAGCAATTGTTCATGCTTCACATCTTCGAGCAAAAGCAAAGAGGCAAGCTTATGCACCAACACACGAGTCTTCCCACTTCCTGGACCTGCTGCCACAACGATACAACGCGACTCCTTGTCACTGATGATCTGCATCTGCCGTTCGGACAGACTTCCGAACAGTTGCTTATATTTGCCTGGGGTAAGATTCCGTTGTATCTGACTTTGTCGTTCGCCCTTGAAATACTTAGCAATAAACTGTTTGTAATCCATCTGGAAGTAATCCTGCACATAGCGCAATGCGGCATCATAGTCACGCACCATCAGGTTTGCATACTCTCCCACAATGTGTACTTGCTGAATCTTCTGCTTATAGAACTCATTGAGCATGCGGTAGTCGTCCTGCTTGTATCGCAATTTGTTATCCTTGATTCGGCGAATCTCCATAGCATTATATAGTACAAGGAAACCGCCTTCCAGCTTCAAGGCACCAATCTTCGAAAGGTATAGTAGAGCCTCTTCCACGTCTTCCAACTGAAGGTCAGAGAACGAACCGAACAACAGATTTCTCTTTTGCCGCATTTCCTTCAGCAATTCAACTACAGAGAACTGTACAGCTACTGCCTTTCCGTCTACTCTCGCTCTTTCCTGAGCCAGATTGTAGAGCCACTCCACTACGAATCGCGACACATCCACACGTTTCTGGAATCTGGCAAGGGTTGCCTCTCTGTCAGCCTTTCGCGTCACTTCCATATTGTGCGCCCCATCCTCCTTCTTTCGGATATATCCCTTAATAGTAAGGAAATAAAGCAACGTACGAATGTCTTTCTCTCGAGAAGTGGCAATACCATCATTCACAGCATCATCATTAAGTTGCTTACACGAGATCTTCAACGATTCATCGGGAATGCGTTCAAGGATATACTGCTCTAAACGCACAAATTTGTCCAGAAGATTGCGCGACTTACGCTCCGTATCTCCATCTATGAGAAATGCCGAAATATCCTTTGTATCGGCCAGAATACCTTCCTGGCGCATTCGTTCCACAGACGACACAACCTCGGCCTTGGTCAGTCCAAGAATATCTGCCAGATAATCAATGCGGGATTCGGCTTCGCCATCCTGAGCTTTAGCTATGTTCTTTTGCGAAATAAGCGACTTGATGATTCGTACCGCCTTTTCCACATCCTCACTTTCAAAAAGTACAGATTCAGCAATACGCTTGCGAGCCTCATCCATGTTCTTTACCGTAATACCTGTGGCATAGACATGTGGCACATTATTTCCACGTTCCAGATAACCACCTTGTTCAAGGGCTGAGATGGCGGTACGTACTCGCGTCTCAATGTCAGAGACCGAATCGTCCCATCCGGCCTTGCGTGCTATTTCCAATGCTGAGCTACACACCTTTTCGCGATGGCGGGTCAATTCCTTGACAGCCTTCCAAACCTGCTGAATCTCACTAATGCTGAGCTTTGTCTGATTAAGAAGAATGAAGTGTTTGTCGAGATCATTGTCGCTATAGAGTACATAGCATCGGGCACTGAGGTGGGGATCACGACCTGCGCGTCCAGCCTCCTGTACATAGTTCTCCAACGAATCGGAGATATCATAATGCACTACGAGTCCCACATCACTCTTGTCAACGCCCATACCAAAGGCCGATGTCGCCACGATGATACGTACCTGGTCATTCATGAAAGCCTCCTGATTTGCCACCTTTTCATCAGCGTCCATCTTTCCGTTGAACGGCAAAGCCTTATATCCATCACGAGAAAGTTTCTGGGCAAGTTCCTTCGTCCGCCTGGTGCGTGACACATAGACAATGGTCGGACAATCGCTTTCAGCTATCAATCCACGAAGTTTCTGATATTTGTCATCATCTGTATCAGCATGTATGACAGAATAGCGAAGGTTAGTACGTGATGCATTCGAGGCAAATAGTTCTAACTTTAACCCTAACGTCTCTCGGAAGTAGTCGCAGATGTCTTGCACCACCTTCTGCTTGGCTGTGGCAGTAAAACAAGAAACGGGGATAGGTGAAGCAAGACGCTTCTTCTCTTGATATTGGCGTATAAACTTACCGATGTAGAGATAATCCACACGAAAGTCCTGTCCCCATGAGGAGAAGCAATGGGCTTCGTCAATCACAAATCGCACCACATGACGAGCGAGGAGTATACGTTCTATGGTGTTCGATCGGAGCATCTCAGGAGCAATGTATAGCAACGAAGCATCTCCATCCAGTACACGCTGGATAGCTAGCGAACGGGTGATAGGATCAAGCAAACCGTTTATGGTTACCGCATCGGTAATGCCACGATCTGCAAGGTTGTCCACCTGATCCTTCATCAACGACTGAAGAGGTGAGATGACTACCGTAAGACCATGCACACTCCGACCCTCCATCAAGGCAGGCAACTGAAACGTGAGCGACTTGCCTCCACCTGTCGGGAAGATGGCAAGCAATGATTTCCCTGCCACAGCAGCCCTTGCCGCATTCTCTTGCAAAGGTTCGCCTTCATAGATGCGGAACTGATCGAATCCAAAGAAAGCCTTCAGGTTCTGATGTACATCCAGCTGACTGTTGCAATAACTGCAACCATCACTACACCTTGTATGGCGCAACTGCCGCACCACATACTCCACTGCAGGATAGTTTTTCAACACCCAACTTGGAGTGATAGAACGATGGTCGCTGGTATCAACAAGCGCCAAAGCGTACGCCAATTCTATAGGATGGGAGTTTATGAGTGCCCCCAAATCTGAATTCTCACAAATCTTACCTTTATAGCCATGTTTAATGAGTACACACAAGGTCTCTACCGATAAATCTTCCTCACTCTCATCCTCAACAATCTCCACAAAACCAGCAAACTCCTCCTTATCTCGCAACAAAGCCGCAAAGATCGTCCGTTTCTCTTGAGGTAATTGCCTCCATGCCGCCTCTTCATCCATCAACAAATCGCAGGCCTTCCGGCAGTCATTCACCGGATTATTCAACTCATCCGTCTGCAATTTCTCATCCTTCAACAACTTGTGATATGGACGATCTGGAAACAACAAAGGCGAGACATATAACGTATCCACCAACTGCCACTTTTGTCCATCTTCTCCAAACAAGTACTTGGCATCATGCTTGATTATATTGTGTCCGCAAACATAGTCGACCCCATCCAAGAACCTTATCAATTCGACCTTCGAGGCCCCATGATAAACAGCCCCATCATAACGTACCGCCCCAATGTCATGTACCTTATGGTCACGCACGCTCACTTCGGCATCTACAAAAGCATACCGAGATGTATTCCGCTTTCGTACGTGAACTTCTACATCGTCAGAAGACTTCCCTTCCACGACACCCATCAGTTCCTGTATTCTATCCCAGATTGACATATTTATGGTAGGTTCTATTTTTCAGGTGTTTGACGGAACGCTATGACTAACGCTCAAAAATGGAGTCTGCCCACGTTTCCGCCACGCATCTACACGTATCTATTTTAATCTGCAAAAATACGAAATTATTTCCATCTCATTATTATTTTCTACATTTTTCTTGTCCAACTTTTTCAGGGTAGGGTAATTATCAACCTATTACACCGAAAAAAATATTTTCCAGAATCCTGACTGTTAGCTGATTTCCGGCCGGATTATTTGCCCTTATCAGATCAACTTTCATTACAAAATCGATTTGGATTAACCTTTTTCTCTACTTGCCAAGCGTTTTCCGGGAAAGACACACTGTAGCCACACTGATACGACGCTGTTGCCTCGCAGATGCTACGCTGATGTAACAAAGGTAAACCGTATGTAAACCGTATGTAGACCGTATGTAGACCGTTCAACGATCGAACAACATACGGTAAACATACGAATCAACTTCGGTTTAGCATACACCAAGAAGTGCGACAGCTGCGGCACAAGAGCGAGGCTACAGTGTCCCTGCTATGGCCAAAGGGTTTCTCTAGCCCCCGGGTTAGAACCAGTATAGAACCACCCTAGAAGCAGTATAGTGCCAGTATATAGAATCCGTTCCAGCAGAACAGTCCCATAATCTCCCCACCTGCAGAAGAGGTCACCAAGGGCTTACAAAGGATGAAGAAGCCCAATGGGCTTCGATAGCGATGCCGAAGATGAAGAAAGTGCCAGTGGTACTTTCGATAGGCCAAAGGCCGGAGAAGGTGCGCCTGACGCTCCAACTATGGTCAGCGACCGAAGTGGAGCCGAGGAGGCATAACGTAGAACAAAAGAAGTCCTGTGGACTTCGATAGCGTTCCGAAGGACAGCAAACGGAGTGAAGCTGAGCATGAAGAGGCATCCAGTGAATGCCTCGATAGGCGGAGCCGGAGAACATTAATTTGAGCGGAGAACACCTTGTCGACTTCTGAGGTATAGCCTTCCAGGCTATCGTGAGGGTATGCTCTCAAGTCCGAGGGCGATGCCCCCGGTTACTCAGATACAGCCTTCCAGGCTAGTGAAGAATCCTCGGATACAGCCTTCCAGGCTATTGTGAGGTGTATTCCTTTGGTCCGAGGGCGTTCTTGGACGAGCCAAGCGCCTCCTTCGTCGTCGAGCGGCCCCCGGTTCTTCGGCTGAAGCCTCAGGCGCAGGCGGAGTCCTCAGATATAGCCTTCCGGGCTACTTGCCCCCCCAGTTCTTCGGCTAAAGCCTCAAGCGCAGGCGGAGTCCTCAAATGCAATTTTCCAGGCCACTAAGAATCCTGACCGCTTCGAGATTGTGTCATCCAGGCACGTTGGCGTTACCCTACCCAATGTTTCGTTCTCTTCAACACCACTTCCCCTCCGCTATAACACCGCTATATAACCGCTACAACACCGCTATAATACCGCTAAAGTACCGCTATACACCGCTCGGAAACGTAAAAACTTGACAAATAGGAAAGGGGGCGAACCCTATTAAGGTGGGTTCTATAAATTCATTTCTTGCAGTTTTGATTGGATTGTCGAGCAGATTGCTGTGCATGAAGAAAGCCAATGGCTTTCGATAGCGGTGCCGAAGGCAATGCCGACGCTCCAAGGAGGCATAGCGTAGAACAAAG
>JAZLIY010000107.1:0-23465 GCA_045617645.1 Bacteroidaceae bacterium
ACCGTCGCGTTTTGCGACCCCCTTGGAGGAACTCATAAAATTGATGACAATGACGATAAGCTAACCCGACAAATTGTCGTATCAGTGATATTGCAAGCCAAATTCTAGTGCAAAGTACAAAAATCCCCCATTCCATCGCAAAAAACCGCCTCTTCATTGTCCCATACCTATCGGCATGGTGCTTTTGTATGCCCATATTACCCAGCCATGTTATGGCTGGCTACCATTGTCATCTGGTCATTGTCATGATTGTCATTATCCACTTTATTTGTGTTATAGTTCCTTCAATGCCTGGATCAGTTCATCGACCTGTGCCTCGGATGTAGCCCAACTGGTGCAGAAACGGACACCGATGTGCGTTTCATCCACGCGTTGCCACTCTTCGAATCCGAAACGGGGGGCAAGTTTCTCGGCATCGGATTTGGGCAAGATCGGGAAGACCTGATTCGTAGGGCTATCGATAAGGAAGTCGTACCCTTGGGCACGGAAAGCGGCTGTCAGTTTCTCTGCCATAGCATTAGCGTGACGGGAAAGGCGGAAGTAGAGGTCGCCATCGAAAAGTGCCTCGAACTGGATGCCCAGCAAACGGCCCTTGGCGAGCATACCGCCGTTCTGCTTGATGAAATAGCGGAAATCCTTCTTCAACAGGTCGTTCTCTATGACAACGGCTTCTCCGAAAAGAGCACCCTGCTTGGTGCCTCCGATATAGAAGATGTCGGCAAGGGAAGCTATGTCGCGAAGGGTGACATTGCACGTCCTGGAGGTCAATCCGTACCCCAGTCGCGCTCCGTCGACGAATAGGGGAAGGCTCCACTTGGCACAGGTGACCTGGATGTCGGTGAGTTCCCGCAAAGTGTAGATCGTTCCCAGCTCCGTAGGGAAAGAGACGTACACCATACCCGGTTGCACGATGTGTTCGTGACTGGCATCGCTCCAATGCTGTTCCATGGCCTCCTCTATCGACCGGGCGGAAAGCTTGCCGTCCTCGGCATGCAGGGGAAGAACCTTGTGACCGGAATGCTCGATGGCTCCCGTCTCGTGTACGTTGATGTGACCGGACGAGGCACATAGGACACCCTGATGAGGGCGCAGGATGGAGGAGATGACGGTAGCGTTCACCTGCGTACCGCCCACCAGGAAATGTACGTCGGCTTCGAGCGTACCGCATGCCTCCTTTATTATTTCACGTGCACGCGCACAATGAACATCCTCGCCGTAACCAGGTGTCTGCTCCAAATTGGTTTCCATCATCCGACGCAGAATCTCGGGATAGCACCCTTCCAAATAGTCACTATAGAACAAAATCATAGGAAATCTGATTTTTATACGTTATTTTAACAATTGTTAATGTGATTGTCATCTATTTTAGTGCAGACCAACCTTTATCTTTGCATCAGAAAACAAAAAGACAACGCGAACAATTAAAAATTTTATCGATTATGAACACGAAGATCATGACAGACATTGCGAGATTATTCAGTACCATCATGGAAGAGGAAGTGAGCGAAAAATTCGCATTCCATCTGATCCACGCCCAAGTGTCGTTTGCCGCATTGGTATTGCTGGGGGGCATCCACCTGTTGGCAGCATGCGGGATGCTGGTATGGTTTCTGCTGAGCATTTACTGCTGCATGCAAGCGAAAAAGAGCGACTCGAAGGAGTTACTGAACAATCGTGAAAGTGACATTCCCTTTCGCACCCCCGCTAATGCTGCCTGACGAGGAAGTGATTCGACCTCTGCCCGTCCCCTGGTCGTAGGTGGAACCGTTTTCCACCTGTACGCCAGCACCGGAATAGTTGTATTTGGCTTCGAAAGAAACCGTACCCGTTCCGGCAACGGCATTGTGGGGAATCTGGAACTTGTAGATGGGGTCGGCATTGGAAGTGCCGTCGTAATTGGTATGCACGTTATCAGAGAAACTGTAATCGGTCAATTCGCCCGACGGGTTCGACACCTTGCATTTCAATGTCCAGATGTAGTCGGTGGAATTAATCAGGTGCCCTTTCATGTCCTGCAAGGCAGTCACCCTGAGCGAGTCACCCGGATGGACGGGATTGGAACTCAGTTCAAAACCTTTCCACGTTGGGGGGTAGCTGTCATACTTACCGAAACCATCGTCGTCTCCACAGGCAACAAATGCCAAAACACATGCCAACACAGGCATAAGGAAAAAAAGCTTTTTCATATCAGTGATTTATTTTTTAATTCCGTATATAATCGTTGTACGGGAAGTCCCATCACATTGAAATAGGAGCCCTCCATGCCCGTGACGCCAACAAAACCAATCCATTCCTGGATACCATAGGCTCCGGCCTTGTCGAAAGGCTTGCATTCCCGTACATAACAATCTATCTCTTCTTCGCTCAAGGAAGCAAACGTGACACGGGTGGTACACGAAAAGGTGTGCTGCCACCCGAGGGTGCGAAGCGTGACACCCGTGACGACAAGATGCGTGCGACCGCTCAACCGGCAAAGCATCTGATGTGCTTCCTGGGCATCCTGCGGCTTACCAAACACGTGACCGTCCAGATAAACGATGGTATCGGCCGTGATAAGCAGCTCATCGGGAGCCAGGGTGTAGGCGGCAGCCTTCTGACGACTGATGAATTGCGGAATTTCCTCGGCGGACAGTCCTTCCGGATAGGATTCGTCTATCCCACCCTGCACCCGTACCTCGAATGCCAATCCCAAACCTGCCAGGAGTTCTTTCCTGCGAGGCGAATTACTTGCCAATATTATTTTCACCATCCAAAAGCTTTACGGTCGGCCATCCATTTTCCCTGGGCACGCAACACTTGCTCGACCACGTCGCGACCGCACCCATAACCACCTGCCAGATGGCTTACATACACGCTGATATCACGAATTTCGGGACAGGCATCGGACGGACAACATGGACATCCGCAACGGGACATCACTTCGTAGTCGGGAATGTCGTCGCCCATATAGAGAACCTCTTCGTCTTTCAATCCGTATTTGGCCAGAAACGCCTCGTAGGTTGTTATCTTCATGGCACAGGCAATGTACACGTCCTGTATGCCAAGGCCCTCAAAACGATGTCGGACGGATTCCACCCTGGCACCGGTGATGATGGCCAGACGAAGTCCCATCTTCACGGCCAGCTGCAAGGCGTAACCGTCCTTTATGTTGACCGTTCGCTGCGGATTTCCTTCGTCATCCATCGGTATCGTATTGGCACTGAGCACTCCATCTACATCAAAGCAAAGCGCTTTTATCTTTGTCAAATCATAATTTATCATGAATACTACGACTTATGAATTTATACATTTCACGGACGTCCTCTTCCTCGATCAACGACAATTGCTGCTGCATAACGTTCTCGTCATAACGCACGGCAGGACCTGTCTGTGCCTTCCTTGGCTCCATCTCATGCACCTTCCTGGCCGTCTCGTCTATCAACGGCAACATCACCTCGAACGGGATTCCGTGACGCTCAAGCATACGGGCACTTAAATCGAACATGTGATTGGCGAAGTTGTTGGCAAAGACAGCAGCCAAATGCAAGTATTTCCTCTCTGAACTGCTCAGAAGATAGACATGCGTACTGATACTTTTGGCCAGGTTCCCAAGCAAAGCGACATCCGTCTCGCTCTCTATGAAGATGGGAATCACGCTGAAATCCACCGTTCTGCTCTTGCTGAAACTCTGCATGGGATAGAATACACCACGACGCAAGGAAGGCAAAACATCCAGGGGCATACTGCCGGCCGTATGGACAAACAGCGCACCGGCACCACAATCCTGATGCCCGGGAGTTGCTATGGTGCGAAGGTGCTCATAAACCTGGCGCGAAAAGTCGGTCAAGACAGCATCCTTCAAGCAGAAGACATAGAGTTGTCCCCAGGGGGAGATTTCCTCGACAGATGTCGTCCACGAGCATCCCTGACGAGCTGCCAGCATAGAGGCTGATTCCTCCGTCCGGCTATACACCTGGACAATGCGATGGCCGGCCTTTTGAAGACTCGCACTCAGATGAGTGGCCACATTTCCCGCACCAAGGAACACGACATCCATTAGCCTTCCGTATTTTCGAACAAGGACTCGTCTGCGTTGTAGATATGAACCTTCTCCCACAGGAGACGATCTTCGTTGAAGGGCTTACGCTCCATTCCCTTATGCCCGACGGCAACGATGCTAAGGACGCGGAACTTAGCAGGAATGCCCAGAATCTGGCGCACGTTTTCCTCGGCATTGCCACCTTCCTCATCGGCACGCCTGCGAATCTGAATCCAGCATGAGCCCAATCCAAGGTCTTCCGCCTGCAACAACATCATGGTACTGGCAACGGAAGCATCCTCGATCCAGACATCACTAACGTCAGGATTGCCCAAAACGACAATTGCCATGGGAGCGTCCTTCAGAAAATCGGCACCCTTGTCCTTGCATTGACTCAACTGGAGCAACTTGTCCTTGTCGTCCACAACGACAAACTCCCAACTGTGAGTGCCTTTGCTGCTGGGCGACATGAGTGCTGCTCGCAAAAGCATCTTGACGTCATCACTAGAAAGTAATTCGTCGGTAAACATACGCATAGAACGACGAATCTTTATCAATTCACTGAATTTTTCCATTTTTAATTGTAATTTTGCTCGCAAAGTTAGCAAAAAGTTGGCATAAGATATACAAAAAAGCACTTTTTTCACGTTTATTCATAGATGAAACGTCTCTACCTATACATATTTTTCTTTTTAATACCGTTCCTTGTCCTGGCACAGGATTCCCTGAACGTGCATCTGAAAGGACGCGTCATTGACGAGGAGCAGGAAGCCGTCCCCTTTTGCATCGTGCGGCTGGAAGGGCAACCCATAGGCACGACTGCCGACATCAACGGTCAATATAAACTGGATTTCAACACAGCCGACAGCGTGACCATCGTGTACAGCATGATGGGATACGAGACAAAGAAACGAGTGCTGAAAAAGCCTATGGGAAACCTGAACCTGAACGTAACCCTGAAATCAAGCGGAATGGACATGCAGGAAGTAACCGTGGCCAACACCCGCCGACAGATGGGCAGCACGCAAGAGCTGAACACAAAGGACATGAAAAGGATGCCTTCCACCACAGGAAACGCCGTGGAGGAAATGGTGGCGACACAAGCGGGCGTAAGTTCGCACAACGAGCTGAGCAGTCAATACAACGTGCGGGGCGGTTCCTTCGACGAGAACTGCGTGTACATAAACGGTGTGGAAATCTACCGTCCGCTACTCATCAGCAGCGGTCAGCAAGAAGGACTTTCCGTCATCAACAGCGACATGGTGGAGAAAGTAAATTTCAGTGCCGGAGGTTTTGAAGCCAGGTATGGCGACAGGATGTCCAGCGTCCTGGACATAACGTATGCCCGCCCCACCCATGCAGAAGGAAGCGTCCAGGCATCCCTGCTGGGAACGAACGTGTATGCCGGATACGGGAACAAGAAATTTTCCTTCAGCAACGGCATACGCTACAAGACAAACCAGTATATGCTCGGTTCACTGGAAACAAACGGCGAGTACCGGCCCAAATTCCTCGACTACCAGGCCTATCTGAGCTGGACGCCCAACAAGCAATGGAGCGTGGATCTGATCGGATACGTCAGCAAGAACAACTATGACTTCACGCCCAAAGACCGCGAGACAAAGTTTGGAACGATGGAAGACGTGAAAAGTTTCAAGGTGTATTTCGATGGCAAGGAGAAAGACCTTTTCCGCACGTTGTTTGCCACGATGAAACTGACGAGGAAGATAAAACAAAACGGGACACTCAGCTTTGCCGCTTCAACGTTCGGCACGAAAGAACAAGAGACGTACGACATACAAGGACAATATTGGCTCAACGAGACAAACGGCGATGAGCAACTGGGCGTAGGAAGCTACATGGAACATGCCAGGAATTTCCTGAACAGCAATATGCAGACGCTAAACCTGTCCTACGAGCACAAGACGCTCTCGCACCACTTACAAACAGGCATCAGCTGGAAACACGAGAGCATAGAAGAGAACAGCCGGGAATGGGAATACCGAGACAGCAGCGGTTACAGCATTCCACATACGGGCAAAGAGTTGCAAATCATCTACAATCTGAAATCCATCAACGACATAGGAAGCAATCAAACCGAGTTCTATGCACAAGACACATACCGGCACGAAAGCGGAGCGGGAATATTAAGCCTGAACTACGGCGCAAGGCTTAGCCATTGGAACTGGAACGATGAATGGCTGTTTAGCCCTAGGATCAGTATGGGCTTTGTTCCTTCGGGATGCGATGACCTGACATTGCGTCTGGCGACTGGAATGTACTACCAAAGACCTTTCTACAAGGAACTGCGCGACACGACCACCTATATGGGAAATACAACGGTGGACCTGAACGAAGGAATCAAATCACAGCGCTCTTTCCAACTCGTAGCAGGTGGAGAATACAAATTCCGCCTATCGGAAAGACCTTTCAAATTCACGACCGAATTGTACTACAAGGCACAAAGCCGGCTCAACCCCTACAACGTTGACAACATGAAAATCATCTATTACGGCAACAACTGTGCCAACGGACATGTGATAGGGGCAGATTTCAAACTATACGGAGAATTTGTTCCGGGAACGGACTCCTGGATAAGTTTCAGCTTGATGAAAGCGCAGATGAACCTGAACGGGAAAAGCATTCCACAACCCACGGATCAACGCTACAACATCAACTTCTTCTTCACGGATTATTTCCCCGGAACGACCAAATGGAAACTGACCCTGAAAGCCTGTTTCGCTGATGGTTTGCCATTCGGACCTCCACATACTGGATTGGAAAGAAACGCATTCCGCGCTCCAGCATACAAACGTGTGGATCTGGGAATGAACTACCGGCTCCTCGACAACGAGGACCGTCACATGAAGCGCAACATCCTTCGCAACGTATGGCTGGGAATCGATTGCTTCAACATTTTCGGATTAAACAACGTCAGCAGCTATTATTGGATTACGGACATCAGCAATCATCAGTATGCCGTGCCCAATTACCTAACCGGAAGGATGATTAACGGACGTATTCTGATAGAATTCTAAAAAAACTGACGTATTCATTGGAGAATATTTTTTTTTAGCGTAACTTTGTAACCAATTAAACATCTTTTCTAATTATTTTATAAAATATGAAAATTTCACGTATTGAGCATTTAGGCATTGCAGTACAGAGCATTGACGCTGTACTGCCCTATTTCCAGGACGTTTTGGGCTTGGAAGTGTACAAAACAGAAGTCGTAGAAGACCAAAAAGTTAAGACAGCTTTCCTGAAAGTCGGTGAAGTAAAACTGGAACTATTGGAGCCCACATGCCCCGAAAGTACTGTCCAGAAATACCTGGACAACGGCGGTCGTGGCGTACATCACGTAGCCTTCAAGGTTGAAGATGGCGTAAGCGAAGCATTGGCCATGTGCGACGAGAAGGGCATCCGTCTGATTGACAAGGCTCCCCGCTGTGGTGCTGATGGTTTGCACATCGCATTCCTGCACCCGAAAAGCACCGTTGGTATCCTGACGGAGCTCTGCGAAGAATAAAAAACTCCAAGTCAAACCTCTAAGAGTGGAAAACCAGGAATTATCAGCAAAGATTCTGTTGGGTTTTCCACTCTTATTTTTTACTAAAATATGAAAATAAAATTTACAGCTATACTACTATCAGCAGCGTTCCTTTTTCCTTCTGTAGCCAAATCATACCCTGATACGCCAGAAAACCATCTGATTACCCTTCGCAACCAAATGGAAGCAGCCACAGACACGAAGGAAAAAGTGGCCATACTCCAACAGATCGAGGAAACAGGAACCTTCCTGGGAATGATCTACGCCAGCAACCTGATGAATGACAAAGAGCTTAAAAAGGTGGCTGCACGTACGGCCGTACACATTGCGTTGAGACACCCCGAATACAACGGCATCAACACTCGAACTATCCTACAAAACGCACTACCCTATCTGAAAAAGATTGACAAGAAGAGTGTTGCACAATATTTGAAACAAAATTCCGGAAAAGAAGAGGGCTTTGTGTCCATCTTCAACGGGAAAGACCTGACTGGTTGGAAGGGATTGGTAGAAAACCCCATCAAAAGGGCGCAAATGAGCGAGTCAGAATTAGCTGCTGCTCAAGAAAAGGCAGACATACAGATGAATGAAGACTGGAAAGTTGTTGACGGCCTTCTGACATACGTTGGCAAAGGGTTTGACAATCTCTGTACACAAAAACAATACGCCAACTTTGAGATGTACGTTGACTGGCGGCTTGACCCTAACGGCAAGGAACCCGATGCCGGAATTTATTTGCGCGGAACTCCACAGGTACAGATATGGGACATTGCACGCGTGAACGTAGGCGCACAGGTTGGTTCTGGCGGATTATACAACAACCAGAAGAACCGCAGCACACCAACAGAGGTTGCAGACAACAAGCTGGGCGAATGGAACAGCTTCTACATCAAGATGGTAGGCGACAAAGTAACCGTACTTCTCAATGGCGTGAAGGTCGTAGACAACGTAGTGTTAGAGAATTACTGGGACAGAAGCTTACCCATTTTCCCCTGCGAGCAAATTGAAATGCAAGCTCACGGTAGCCTAGTAAACTTCCGAGACATTTACATTCGCGAAATAAAATAACCTTTTAAACACAAGCAAGTTCAAAAAAGGACCCGATAAAGAGGGCGCGTCAAGAACAGACGCGTCCTTTTTGTATCACCAATACGCGCTAAACTTTATCACCCTATTCGTGAAATTCAATCGCACGACACGTGAGTTTCACTCGGCTTGCCACTGACATCGTATCGGTTCATCCATGAAAGTACCTTTTTATTGCAAGAATGGCCTCTGGGTTCTGCCATCCTTACTACAAGAAAAAAAAATCCTCGTTACGTAGCACGTAGCGAGGAAAATATTAGATTAGGAAACTCTAATCTTAATAAGTAACCGTTTCCGTTGTTATAGTCTTTTTTGCATTTTCACCTTTCATTGCAGAAGCTTTGATGGCTGCCTTCTCGGCCTTTTCCTTTGCCTTTTCAGCTTTCTGTGCAGCTTTCTTGGATGCCTTAGCCGTCTTTATGGCATTATCCACAATTTTCTTCTTCTTTTTTACATCTGAGAACTCAGCCTTCTTCTGAACCATCTGCTTTTCCAAAGAAGTATCTGCAGGATCAAGTTTCATCTTTGATTTAAGCGTTTTCATCTCGCCCTGAAGAATTTTCATCTGAAGCTTGTAATACTCACTCAGTTCTTCATTGGACTTTCCGGCTGTCTGAGCACTAACAAATGCAGGAGCACACATCAGAACTACTGCAAAAATCAATTTAACAATCTGTTTCATAATTACGTTTCTAAAAGTTAAACAACAATAAATTTAATTCTTATAAATGATTATGACAGGGAAAGGCTATCTTCGGTTTGAAAGTACGCGCCTCCTCAAAATCAATCATTGCATAGGAAATAATAATAACGGTATCGCCCACCAAAGCCTTGCGGGCGGCAGCACCATTCAAACAAATACATCCGGAACCACGAGTTCCGCATATCACGTACGTCTCAAATCGTTCACCGTTGTTGTTATTCACAACCTGAACCTTTTCCCCTGCAACAAGCCCTACAGCGTCCATCAAATCCTCATCAATGGTAATGCTGCCCATATAATCAAGATTTGCCTCAGTAACTTGCACACAATGCAATTTTGACTTTAAGACTTCTATCATCATATTCTCAACTATTTATATCGGACATGGTCGATAAGACGGATTGGAGTTGCCCCGCAGAATACCGTGATGCAGCCGACAATGCTATCGGAATCATCCCAAGAATCAACGTCTGCCAAGGAATTTCCATCCACAATATTGTAATATTGTACTTCAAGGCCATCGACGGCATTTATCTCATTGACAACATAATCATGCGTCTCTTGTACAGGGCGGTTCAAAGAAAGGCTCTCTCGCAACACACGATAAATATTGGTTGCCAAGCAACGCTCGTCACTCGTCAACAACGCATTTCTACTACTTAGCGCCAACCCGTGTTCGTCACGAATAACGGGACATGGGACAATCTGCAAATCAAATCCCAAATCCTCCACCATACGACGAATAACGGCAATCTGCTGATAATCCTTTTCGCCAAAATAGGCACGGTTCGGATTTACATAAGAAAACAGTTTGCTAACGATCTGACAAACACCGTTGAAATGCCCCGGACGATAAGCGCCTTCCATGACACTATCCGTGGGAGGATAACTGAATTTTCTCGTATCTTCTTCCGGATAGACTTCTTCTACAGAAGGGGCAAAAACGACTTGAGCACCAAATTTTTGCAAAAGTTCGCAATCGGCATCCAACGTTCGTGGATAACGTTCCAAATCCTTTTTATCATTAAATTGGGTGGGATTCAAAAAAACACTCACAACCGTTATGTCATTTTCCTTGACGCTTCGCTCAACCAAAGATGCATGACCTGCATGCAATGCCCCCATCGTAGGAACAAGCCCTATCGATTTTCCGTTCTTGCGGGCATCGCTCAAATACGATTGCAGTTCTGATATTTTTTTAATTACAAGCATTGATACTATAAATAAAACCGATGCAAAGTAACATAGAAATTTGCAAATAATGAACTTTTCCTCCAACTAAATCTCAAAAACTAGTAAAAGATTCTTTTTTTATGGTACAAACTTGACCTATCTACAATAAATTGCTATCTTTGCAAAAGAATATGGTATATTATTCATCATTTAAATGAAGGCTAAAAAGATTTTATTCATCACTCAGGAAATTACCCCCTACGTTCCAGACACACAAATTTCTGCTATGGGGCGAGAACTACCTCAGTCATTTCAGGAAAAAAATCGCGAAATACGTACATTCATGCCCAAATGGGGCATCGTAAATGAGAGGCGGAATCAATTGCATGAGGTGATACGCTTGAGTGGAATGAATCTGATTATAGACGATACCGACCACCCGCTTATCATCAAAGTAGCGAGCATTCCATCTGCACGAATTCAAGTCTATTTTATTGACAACGACGAGTATTTCGGACATCGGCAAATGGCCATAGACGCAAAAGGTCGAGAATATAAAGACAATTCGGAAAGAGCCGTCTTTTATGCCAGAGGCGTCTTGGAAACCGTAAAGAAACTGCGTTGGACACCAGAGATCATTCACTGCCAAGGATGGATTTCCAGCATCATACCCCTCTATCTAAAGACTGCTTATGCGGAAGAACCGGCATTCAGGGATTGCCGCACAATCTTTACGCCGACAAACTTCGAACTGAAAGCAAATTTGGGCAAGAATTTTCCTAATGTCTTACAATACCGAAACGCAGATATTACGTTAATTGAGCAGTTAGGCCCTAAATTAAACATGCAATCGCTCAATAAAATAGGTACGCTCTTTTCCGATGGCATCTGCATGCCCGAATCAAATCCAGAAATAGAAGCATTTGCCAAAAGCCATAAAAAGCCATTACTTATTTCGAATGATTTCGGGAAAGAAAACCCTGCCATCCTGGACTTTTTTGATGCAGTATGGAGCAAGGGGAAAAAAGAAATTGTTGAAGAGGATTAATTGAGAAAAAAGGATGAAAAATATAAAATGTGTCATCATTTATCTGTTTACTGTATTATTCGTTATCTCGTGTGATGAAGACACGGGGAACCTTGGAATAATTTCAGAAGATGATGGCATCACAAATTCCAGCGCTGTATTCAATGTATATTCAAGATCCATCGCCATGGATTCCATCATTGCAAACAGCACAACAAGTTTTTTGGGAGACATCATAGATCCAGAGACCAGCTCTCGGATACAGGCATGCTTTGCTGCACAATTCCACACATTTGAGAACTATGCTTTTCCCGACAAGAAAAACATGTTCCCCATCGACCCCACATTAACCATACAACCAAGCCACACGAATGATAGTGTTTTCTGTGATTCCGTAGAATTACGACTGTATTTCGACAAATATTACGGTGATGGTTCGAATCCGATGAAGCTGGAAATACTTCCTCTGGACAAGAAAAACATCATACAAGAAGACAGAACTTACTACAGCAATCTCGACCTAAAACAATTTGTAGATACAAATGCAAAAACCTTGGCTACAAAGATGTTTAGCCCGGAAGATTTCTCAATAACAGACGCAGAAAGGAATAGTAGCAAACATAGCGACAACATCCGAATCACGTTACCGAAAGAATATGGGACACAGATTCTACAAGATTACTATGCTCACCCCGAATATTTCAAAAGTTCGTACTCTTTTATCCGAAACGTTTGCCCTGGATTTTACTTTCATTGTATCAGTGGTAGCGGTACGATGCTGGGAATAAACGTCAGCACCATAAACCTATACTTCACATATTACGACTCAACACAACCCGACAGTATCTACCAAGGAGTAGCCAGATTTGCCGCCACCCCAGAAGTAATCCAGAGCACACAAATAAGCAATCGGAATCTGGAACATTTACTGAACGACGACAATTGCACTTACATCAAAACACCAGCCGGCATTTGTACAGAATTAACGATTCCCATCGATGAAATATACGAGCAGCACCAAACGGATAGCGTAAGCAAAGCTCAACTTACTCTGACACGATTCAACAAGCAACAGGAAAACTATTTGTTTGGAACTCCTTCAACCCTCCTATTGGTAAAGGAGGATGACATGTACTCCTTCTTCGAAGAACGAAAAGTAACAAACACCAAGACATCCTATACGGCAACATTCAACGAGTCAAACAACTCTTATTCATTCGAAAATATCTGCCGTTTCATTTCTAGTTGCAAACGTGACAAATTGGACGGAATGGCGGCTGAACGATTAAGCGAAGATGAGTGGGAAGCAAAACATCCAAACTGGAACAAAGTGGTACTAATTCCTGTAAAAATAAGCAATTCCACCGATTCGTTTGGAACAAGCAACCAGGCAAGCGTAACACATGACATAGGCATGAATAGCATTCGATTAGTAGGTGGAACAAAGAATGCCATCCAAATGCAAGTCATATACAGCCGCTTTAAATGACAATAAAATGCCTCACCTATCCATAGCCCACAACCAGGGCTATGAATGGTGACAATAAAAATCAACTATTTCTTTTTTGACGTACTTCTTTTTGAAGCAGTTTTTTTCGGTGAAATGGAATTGGGGGTTTCTTGAACATCCGTTCTTTGTTCATATTTTTCCAAACGGGCACGTAATCTACTTATCTCGTTCTCCTTTACGCTTAATTCCTTACCCAAATTTGTAATTTGCGTATATAAACTATTCAACTCATCACTCTCGACATCCTCTGGGAACAAATCACGGACACGTTTAAGGAAATCGCCCAAAATATTCATGTAATTGATAAATGCATCATAAGGGCTATCATAAAAACTGCGATAAACAGGCACTCCCGACGCCTTCGTCGTCATAAAACGGAAATTCTCGCTGGCTTGCAACCGATCCCAATCTTCTTTTATCCTACGATCGCGACAAGCCAAAATACGTCCAACTATTTTCTCGTCATACAATTTACGGAATGCCTCTCTCTGTAAATCATTTCCCAAAAGACTACTGGTGTCACGTTCTTCATCATTCCAGCTAACAGGGTAAACGACCTCTATTGGAGCCATTGGCTTGTTCTTCGCGATTACCTCACTTGGCATAGCAAACTGAATTTCTTTTTTTGCAGCGGCTGCCGGAAGAGCCTTCAAGAATTCCAGTATATTGCTACTTAATGGCTGTGAAATGCCCAAGGAACTCAATTCCATCATGATGTTCACAACATTTTCGCCTTTTGGAAGGGAATCTATCCAAGAAACATATTTGTCTGCCATTAAAGGATATTCATTCCAACTACTATCATTGAAACGCAGGCAAATGTCATCGCTTAATTTGAAATCGCGGAGTAAAAGGCTTAATCGACTATCTTGAGCACAACTATATACATAATGTGGACTCTTCCAACCTAAAATATGCTTTGCGCCTTCAATCATCATGCCCTTAAAGCCCAACTCCGCAGCCAGGACACCAATTTCATCACTATAAATGAGTGAACTGTTGCGTAAGACCTTGGGGGTGTGGCCAAACATCTGCTTCATTTTTTTTGCCTGACGTTTGGTTTCGCTAATAAAGCCTTCGGTACTACCCAAAGAAGACAATCCATGACTATATGGTTCTGCAAGGAATTCCACACAACCCGTTTCATTCAGTTGCTGCAACAAATCCAATACTTCCGGAGCATATTGTTCCAACATTTCCAAAGCGACACCACTTATCGAGAAAGCAACACGAAAGGCTTTTCCGTACACCTGAGTCATCTCCAACATTGCTTTCAACGCAGGAATATAACTTCTCTGAGCGGCATCCTCGGTCACACGCTCATTCTCGAAATCATCATAATAATAATGATCCGTACCAATGTCAAAGAAACGATATCTTTTCAGATGATTCGGTTGATGAATCTCAAAATATAGACAAATAGTTTTCATACGTATTCTTTATTAGATATTCTTCACTGCATCTAGATAATTGTCATTATCAAACCACCCACGAGAAATAAGCTGATCGTAACAATTCCGAATACGAAGCCCAACCTTTTCCCAGGTGATCTCATTTACCTCACGCGCGCCCTCTTGACTCATATATTTATGCAAAGCATCGTTGGTACAAATGGCATATATAGCATCAGCCATAGCATCAATGTCCCAATAATCCACCTTTATGACGTTTTTGAGGATTTCTCCACAACCACTCTGTTTACTAATGATACAAGGGCAACCACATTGCATAGCTTCCAACGGTGCAATGCCAAATGGTTCACTGACACTTGGCATGACGAAAACATCAGAATTTTTATAGCATTCATACACCTGCTCTCCACGCTGGAAACCAGGGAAATGACATTTATCAGCTATTCCGTAGGTGGCGGCCAAATCTATCATTGCATTCATCATATCGCCACTTCCGGCAAAACAAAAACGGATATTACGACTTCTATCAAGAACCCTTCTAGCAGCCTCGATAAAATATTCAGGACCTTTCTGCATCGTTATTCGGCCCAAAAAAGTGACGATCTTTTCATCTGGCCTTTTATGCGGCTCTATTGCCTGAATCTTTTCAGACAAAGGATATACAGCATTGTGCATTGCCACACATTTCTGCGGATTCTGATGATATTGGTTTATCACTGTCTGACGTGTAAGTTCGCTTACACACATGATACAATCTGCATGATCCATTCCATTCTTTTCAATCCCATAAACTGTAGGATTAACTTTACCACGAGAACGGTCAAAATCCGTTGCATGAACATGGATGCACAATGGTTTTCCAGAAATCATCTTAGCGTGAACTCCCGCAGGATACGTCAACCAATCATGTGCATGAATTATATCAAATTGCTCTGAACGAGCCAATACGCCAGCTATAATACTGAAATTGTTTATTTCTTCATGTAAATTACCCGGATACCCACCAGCAAACCCGATGCATCCTAAATCATCAAGGCCTTGCATGTAGTTAAAGTCAGCATACAGATTGTCGCGGAACCTATAATAATCTTCTGCTGTATGCCCAATAAACCGATGACGTATATCATCATACATGACGCCTCTCCATACTACTGGCACTTGACTCATGTTTATGATCTTCACAAAATCTTCTTCCTCTCCGGTTGGGCGTGGCAGACAAAAAGTAGTTTCCACGTCTCCTTGTACACTGAGACCTTTGGTAATACCATAAGAAGCTACAGCCAATCCGCCATATATTTTAGGAGGAAACTCCCATCCAAACATCAGGACCTTCATCTGCTCTTCCGTTTTTAATTGATATTATACTTATCCAACAGTTTTACTACTCGCATAATGCCTGCCACATTCATGGCAAAACTAATAGCTCCGCGCCCATGGAAAGGAGGATTACCATCGAACAACTCAGGAATCGTCCCTATGCAATGGTAGAAAAGTTCTTCCTCGTAACCAACGAGCAAACGGTCAACGTAACTTAAGCGACTCATTTTATAGACCTTAAGGCACGCCTCCATATAGAATGCAGCAAGCCAAGGCCATGCCGTACCCTGATGATAGGCATAATCCCGTTGTACCTGAGGACCTACATACATAGGGTTGTAACCATGACTTTTAGGGCTTAACGAACGTAAGCCCTTTGGCGTTGACAATTCTTTTCCGCAATAATCAAGCACGCTCTTCTGCTGCTTCTTATCTAAGGGTGAATAATCGAGCGCAACCGCAAATATCATGTTTGGACGAACGTCATAGTTTCTATAACCATCCACACAATAATCACAAAGGTAGCCGTACTCATTGAAAAACATTGCACAGAAGCTACCGGCACAATGTTCTGCCTCTTTTTCAATGGCATCAACCCACTTCTTGCTTTTCTTTCGCTTACAAATACACGCACAGAATTTCAATGCGTTATACCATAGCGCATTAAATTCTACTATATACCCAGTACGGGGAACTATAGGACGACCATTGGCCGTACTATTCATCCAAGTTACCGCTGCATCTCTTCCTTCGCTATACACGAGCCCGTTTTCCATAATCCGAAGATTAGGATGGTTGCCGGCACGAAGCCACTCTATAATATCCAAAAGCAACGAGCCATACTTTTCTATGCAATCCTTTTCCGAAACGAAATTGGCATATTGCTGGATACACCATATTGCCCACAGCAAAACATCCGGATGAGAAATTTCTGTCACACTCACAGACAAGGGGAATCCTTCCATAAATTCGCGTATACCCTTTTCTGCCGTCTCCATTACATTCTCAAACTTCTGTATTTCATTGTTTGTCAATGTCAAGCCGGGAAGTGAAATAAACATATCTCGGGCGCGGCACTTGAACCATGGATAACCAGCCAATATATAATCTTCGTGATTAGAATGTACGTGGAATTGATGCGCACTATTTACCAATGTGTTGTAAAAATTGTCGCGTGGCGTTCGAACTTTTAATTCAAAATCAGCAGATTCTGCCAAAGTTGCTGTATCGACAGCTTCCAATCCAGCAGAAAAGACGACACTTTCACCTTTCGCTATCTTGAATTCAAAATACCCAGGTACATACAAATCCTCGTTGCTGGCATACCCACGTTCTTGTTCTTTCGGATATTCAACTCCACGGTACCAGTCAGGACGAAAGACAAATTCATTTTCCTTGTTTATTTGCATAAAAAGGTCTGGATATCCGTCATACATACGGGTTTTTATTCCGTTCTGGACAATTTGATATTCGCGACTGGCCACACTGTTTTCGTGTGTAAATTCCCGAACACTACGGAACGCCAAGAACGGCTGAAGACGAAGAGTTGTCTCAGATGTGGCCTCCATCAACGTATATCGGATAAAAATACGGTTCTCAAAGTGCTGAAACATCTGTTCGCGTTTCAAGATAACACCGCCAACCCGATAAAGTGTCGTAGGAACTTGTAGCGAATCAAATTCACGAATATATTTATGTCCACGAGGACTGAAATTATCACCCTGATATTTATGCAAGCCCAGATTAAATTCTGCGCCATGCTGTATGACCGTAGTATCTAACGAAGAAAGAAGCACATGGTTTTCACTATCTAATTGGGGTATAGGAACCACCAACAGGCCATGATACTTTCTCGTATTACAATCCACAATCGTGCTACAGGAATATGCGCCTGAACGATTCGATCGCAGTATTTCTTTTTGCAAGGAAACCTGCAGATTGGTCATCAGAGTCTTGTCAAATCTCAAATAGCTCATATCGTATTGTACCTTTTTGCTTTATTTTCAACATAAAATGCCTTATACGGTTCTCAAAATTACGTTTTTTTTTTGAGGAATAAAACTTTTTACGGACTATTTTTTTGAGATATGTAAAAATACAAGTACATTTGTAAACAATAACTACAAAAATGTGCAACATTATTATGGATACCAACAAGATTTCCAATGAAAAATTAGTCGAAATGTTGCCAGACATCTTCTCTATTCTAACAGAAGAACAAACAGGGTTGATCCTCTCTAACATACAAATACAAGAATACTTACAAAACGACATCATTTATCAGGAAGGAGAAATGCCCGCACATCTATTGTGTCTTCTATGTGGTAAAGTAAAAATCTTCAAGAACGGTGCAGGAGGTCGTAGCCAAATTATGCGTGTCATGAATGCCGTTGAATATTTTGGTTTTAGAGCGGCCTTCTCGGGACAAGCATATAATACTGGTGCTGCGGCTTTTGAGCAATCCACTATCGCCACTATCCCACTATCTATCATAGAAAGCATCATCAAGAACAACTCCCAGCTTGCCTGGTTTTTTATCCGCAAACTGGCCACTGCATTAGGGCAAAGCGACGAACGGACGGTCAGCCTTACTCAGAAACACATTCGTGGAAGACTGGCGGAAAGTATTCTGTTTCTGAAAGACCAATATGGTGTAGAAGATGACGGAAATACACTTTGTATTTGCCCAAGTAGGAAAGACCTTGCCAATCTAAGCAACATGACCACCAGTAATGCAATACGTACGTTGAGCTTATTTGTATCAGAAGGGCTTGTGGTGGTAGATGGCAGAAAAATAACGATACAGAAAGAAGAAGAACTGAAACGAATTTCCAGATTAGGCTAATCCGACATCAGACACTCTATTTTCTGTAATTTTTCATCCATAGACATTTGAGAATCAATCCAATGTATCGGAATTCCCCTACGTTCCATACCGCGAAACCATGTCATTTGTCGTTTTGCAAATTGATGAATGGCAATTTCCAATTGACTAACCATTTCATCGTACGTCAATTTGCCAATACAATAGAGCGTAAGATACTTGTATTCCAAACCATAATATAAAAGGTCGTCAGGATGTACTGTTTCCAGAAGTTTCTGTACTTCCCCCACCATATTTTCTTCTTCCAGGCGTTTGTGCAGCCGCTTTGTTATCCTTTCACGTCGCAAATCGCGGTCAACGGAAACTCCAATGGTTAAACTGTCAATGTGAGGCAATTCGCACGCCGAAACGTTGTGCTCTTTATTATATACTTCTATTTCTATTGCTCTTATCGCGCGCTTACATGTATCTATATCTGTCGTATTGTGAAGTGTCTTATACTGTTTAAGGATGGATGTCAATTCACTCAAAGAGCAATGACTTAATTCCTCGCGCAACGCTGTATTTTCGGGCACAGGAATCATTTTATACCCCTTCAGTATTGATTCTATGTACAAGCCCGTCCCTCCACACAAAATAGGTATGTTCCCCTTTTCGCAAATGGAATCGTAGGCCCTCCAAAATAGTTGTTGATATTGAAACAAGTTAAGCTTTTCTCCCGCCTCTGCAACGTCTATCAGATGATAGGGAACCCGTCTCCCGTTCACATTGTAGTCGGACAAATCTTTTCCTGTTCCCACATCCATGCCACGATATAGTTGCCGGCTATCTGCACTAATGATTTCTGCATTGCCTAATCGGGTGGCTAGATGAGCAGCCAAAGTTGTCTTACCAGATGCAGTTGGACCAAGGATAGTGATGATACGATTGTTCATACTACGAACAAGGAGAAATAATAGAAAAAGAAAACCGGGCAGGACAAACTGCCCCACCCGGCGTACTATGTGTTTTTCTGTGAATTAAATCTCAGAGAAATACTTGATGGTGCGAACCATCTGAGAGGTGTAGCTGTTCTCGTTATCGTACCAGCTAACAACCTGTACCTGATAAGTGTCGTCATCAATCTTGCTAACCATCGTCTGAGTAGCATCGAACAAAGAACCGAACTTCATACCGATGATATCGCTAGAAACGATCTGATCCTCTGTGTAACCGAAGCTTTCAGTACCAGCAGCCTTCATTGCAGCGTTGATGCCTTCAACGGTGATATCCTTACCCTTAACAACAGCTACCAAGATAGTAGTAGAACCTGTAGGAGTAGGAACGCGCTGTGCAGAACCGATCAGCTTACCGTTCAGTTCAGGAATAACCAGACCGATAGCCTTGGCAGCACCAGTAGAGTTGGGAACGATGTTGCAAGCACCAGCACGGCTACGACGCAGATCACCCTTGCGCTGAGGACCGTCCAGAATCATCTGGTCGCCAGTATAAGCGTGGATGGTAGACATGATACCAGAAGCGATAGGAGCATATGCATTCAGAGCAGCAGCCATAGGAGCCAAGCAGTTGGTTGTGCAAGATGCAGCAGAAATAACCTTATCGTCAGCAGTCAGAGTCTTGTGGTTTACATTGAAAACGATAGTAGGCAGATCGTTACCTGCAGGAGCAGAGATAACGACTTTCTTTGCACCAGCTACGAGGTGAGCAGAAGCCTTTTCCTTAGATGTATAGAAACCTGTGCACTCCAAAACAACGTCAACATTGTTAGCAGCCCAAGGACACTTTGTTGCATCAGCTTCCTTTGAAATTTTGATTTCCTTGCCGTCAACAATAATAGAATCCTCTGTTGCTTCTACTGTGTGCTTACCTTCACCGAACTTGCCACGGAAACCACCCTGAGCTGTATCATATTTCAGCAGGTGAGCAAGCATTTTGGGGCTTGTCAAGTCGTTGATAGCAACAACTTCATAACCTTCAGCTTCAAACATCTGACGGAAAGCCAGACGACCAATACGGCCAAAACCGTTAATAGCTACTTTTGTCATTTTTGTTAATTTTAAAAAAGTTTAATAATATGTTATTTTCTCGATATTACGAAAATTTCGACTATTACTGATTCACTAGCCACAATTACAATGATGAGCCGCTTTACAAGCCACCATTAAAAGTACAAAAAGCACCTGAATTGCGACAAACATCACTCTTTTCATCACTTTTTCTTCTAAACGTGTGCAAAATTACAAAAATCTTTTTAAATTCGCAGTCGAAAACCAAAATAAATTTTCTAATTATGGCAAAAAGTAATTTTATTCAAGAATTCAAAGCCTTTGCTCTTAAAGGTAATGTAGTAGACATGGCTGTCGGTGTTATCATCGGCGGTGCTTTTGGAAAGATTGTTTCCAGTATTGTAAGTAACATCATCATGCCTCCTATTGGTGTTCTTACAGGTGGCGTCAACTTTACAAACTTAAAGTGGACGATCAAGGAAGCTGTCGTTGAAGGAGAAAACGTAGTTTCCGAAGCCGTTACTTTGAACTATGGTCAATTCATTCAGGACGTAGTTGATTTCCTCATCATTGCATTCTGTATTTTCTTAATGGTAAAAGGCATTGCAGCCTTGTCTCGTAAGAAAGAAGAAGAACCAGCTCCAGCACCTGATCCAGAACCAAGTGCAGAAGAAAAGTTGCTCACAGAAATTCGTGATTTGTTAAAGAATAAATAACCTATTTAAATTACCCGAAAATGAAAAAGTATTTAGCAGAAATGGTGGGTACGGCCGTGCTCGTACTCATGGGTTGTGGTGTTGCTGTTAGCCTAAATTGCAGCAGCGATTGCAGTACTGTTTATAATGCAGGCAGTGTCATCGGTACAGCATTAGCCTTTGGCCTTGCCGTAGTAGCCATGGCATACACCATCGGTGGTGTTAGTGGTTGTCATATCAATCCTGCTATCACCTTGGGTTGCATGTTGTCCAAGCGCATGAGTGCCAAGGACGGTTGCATGTATATGTTGTTCCAGTGCATTGGCGCATTCATCGGAAGCGCTTTGCTTTGTCTTCTCACCAACAATGTTGAAAGTCTCAACGGTACTGGTGCCAACGACCTTCAGGCAGGTGTTAGCATGGTAGGTGGCCTTGTAGCAGAAATCGTCTTCACTTGCGTCTTCGTCCTGGTTGTATTGGGCACGACTGATGCAAAGAAGGGTGCAGGCAACTTTGCCGGTCTTGCTATTGGCCTCAGCCTTGTACTCGTACATTTGGTTTGCATCCGCTATACCGGTACAAGCGTAAATCCCGCTCGTTCTCTCGCTCCCGCTATTTTCCAGGGCGGCACAGCGCTCACCAACCTGTGGATTTTCATTGTTGGTCCTTTTGTTGGTGGTGCTTTGGCAGCCGGTATTTGGAACTGCATCGGTTCTGAGAAAGCATAAGCGATCAGACAAGACAACACATTAGACATTTAATCGGGGCACATTTGGTTGTGTCCCGATTTTTCTTTACCTTTGCCGCATGAACCGTTTCAGTACCTCTACGCTCTTTCGTGTCCTGCTTTGGATTTTATTACTTACCACAGCAGGGACTGCACGTGCGGATTCTTTCGCAGAATGGAAAGGAACCAAAGTGAGACGATTATTACAAAAAGGGGACCGGTTCATTACCGAACAAAAATGGAAGCACCTGGATACAACATACATCAAGCCTGAAAAATACGGATGGTCCATTTACCTGAACACATACGATGGTGCCATTCGCACAAGAGCAGATATCAACAATGTTCAGCTCAACACCTTATCCCATTTCGGCATAAATGCCCCAATGGACATTCACATGAAAATGCGTACCGGTACGTCCGAACGGATTGGATTGTCTGTGGGTTATCGTGGATTGCTAATTGCTTACAGCATAGATATAGGCAACCATTGCAGCAAAGATTTCACCTTACGTTCATACGGCAAGCAATTCGGTGGCGACATCCGTTTCCATACGACCACTAACATGCATGGAACCTTGTCGTCCTCGTTCGACAAGACACACATGAAGGTGGAAGTGGAAAGCCTCATCGACCGCATCTACAACAATAACAACAAACAGATTCCCAGAGAACAAATCGGGCAAAGCATAGCAGACACATTGATGAAAGTCGGTGTCCTGGACAAGCAAAACGGAGAGTACAAGGCAAAGCCCATGGAATTGAAGGAGGGAGAAACCAAGGTTACAGCCATTGTCGGCAACGGTTATTATTGTGCCAATCGGAAGCATTTTTCCTATCCGGCGGCACTCTCCAATGAATTCCGTCAACTGCGTTCTGCCGGCTCTTTTATCGCCACATTGGCATTCATGCACCTAAACATGAAAGCAGAATCCGAGAAGATGAAAATGATTACGGGTGGGGTCGAAGGCATGAAACTGACGCAAGTAGCAGCCGGAGCCGGATATGGATACAATCTGGTAGCATGCCACTCACGCTTGCTTCTACACGCATCAGGAACTGCCGGCATCCTTTTCGTCAACCGGAACAGGATATCCCTGGCCGACAACGACAAAGGCGACATTCTGGATGACAGCGAACTGATCGACCGTATGGAAAGGAATGCCGTAAACCCTATTGCCGTTTTACGCTTGGGAGCAAAATATCGTTTTTCGGATCATTGGTTTGTGGGTTCCCAAGGATTGGTGAACCGTTTCAAGGTCGGAAAACAAAAAAATTAATGATTATCCGCAAATAACCGACCGAAAATTTGTCTGAATCCCTGAAAAAGCTTATCTTTGCACCAGATTTAAAATTCCACTGCAAGATGAAGCTGTTTGAATTCACCCAACGTTTTCCCGACGAGGCTTCCTGCGAG
>JAZLIY010000108.1:0-56256 GCA_045617645.1 Bacteroidaceae bacterium
CGCCACACTCAGCACGTCACCTGCCTGTCCACCCTCTATGTTCATCTCGGCCTTGGCGTAGGGTTCAAGTAGCTTGTCCCCACCAGACACCTTTACTGAACGTCCCTTCATATCATTGTTGCGGACGAACGCCAGCCGGTCAGCATAGATGCGCCCCTGGGCATCGAAGACCGTGAACTGCACCACACCGCCTTTCAGGTCGGATATCTTATATTCGGCCTTCATGCTCTCTCCCTTTCCCAGCTCGCGGAAGTCCTGCATCACGCCCTGACTCATCACGGTCAGTCCCAGTTCCGTCTGTGCAGCCGTACCCCTGTTCTCCAGCGTCAGCAGGAACTTGCCCCCTTTCTGGTCTATGTGCAAGGCACATCCGTCCGTTTCGGGCGCATCCAGTTTCTCCGTCTTCTCTCCGTCCTTCCACGTGAATTGGGCGGAGTACTTCATACTGACATACGGCGTGAACTCCAATGTCCCCCGTCCCCTCTGTTCCGTCTTTCCCTCTGCCACCTTCTTGCCGTCGGCATCCTTCAGCACGACCGTACCCTCCAGGTGCTTCCCCTCCTCGTCGTTGGCCTCGAACGCCACACGGCAGGGAGCACCAGCCACCAGACTGCCACCCTCGGGATAGAGCGTCAGTACGGCATCCAGGGGCTTGTTGTCGGCCTTGAAGTGACGGCGAAGGGGACGTAGCGTCATCTCATGCTCGTACTCCCCCGGCTTTAACGGCTTGTCATAGACGGGGAACACCCGGCTGTAGAGTTTCTCGTAGTCGCGGTAGTACTGCTCCGCCATCTGCTTGTTGAAGAAGAAGCGTTCGGCAAAGTCAGTATGCGGATGGATGTAGGCACCCCAGTTCAGTTGCCATCGGGTGTAGGCTCTCAGTTCGTAGAATCCCCCGTAGAGGGTATCCGCCAGACAGAAGGAACCATGCCCCTGTCCTTCCTTCAGCTCTATCAGCTGACGCTCCACCAGATAGCCGTCCTGGTTGAGGAGTTCGGCATAGAGCAGTCCGCTCAGGTTGCTGGGCGCCCCGTTGTCGCTCCTGTGGACGTATGCCTTGAAGTAGATGGTGTCGCCCAGGAAGTAGCAGGTATTGTCCGTATGGATGAAGACCTGCTCCTGCGGTATTTTCTGCCCGAACTTCTCCAGCCGGTCGGCATAACTCTGCAACGTGGCATTATCACTCTCTGACTGGGCAAAGGCGGAGGTCAGGCAAATGGCCATGACCGCCATAAAAAGGATAAATCTTTGCTTCATCATCATACCTTATATATTATAAAGTGCAAAATTGGGCTTTTTCTGCCATAAAGTTACAACATTCAAATGTATATTCCAAATGGAAAACCCTATTCTGTGTAGGGAAATCCCTATAATTGGCTTAAATCCATTTGTGTTTACAGACGGATATATCTTTCATGTACCTTTCAGGATAGCGGAAAGAACAAATGAAAGTTTTTTACTCTTGCAAAACCTGTATTTCGAGGCCTGCTGTAGGCCAAAAAAGGGCCAAAAAAGGGCCTTTTTGAGAGAGTGCACTCTGGGACATAGAGAGAGTGCACTCTCTAACATATCCAGAGTGCACTCTGTGTATAAGGTGTTGTGCACTCTGTAAAACAGGGGCTCTGCAGATCCTTCTTACTTTATCAATATGATTACGAAAATCCTTTACACATTGTTCCTTGCGACGTATTCTAAGGGGTCAATCGGGCAATGTGCAGGATAGTAGGGAGGCCGTTGCCACGGTTATATGGATTAACTTTATATATGGCAGCGTTTTTTGTTCTACTGGTTTGCTTCTTTTACCTTGCGGAAAAGGTCGGAGGCGAAGATGAAGGAGTTCAGTTTCTCGTTGGTGCTGGACATAATTTCTTCCTTGCATCCCTGCCATTCCTTGCGCCCATCGCAGATGTAGATGATGTTCTCGCCGATGCCCATCACGGAGTTCATATCGTGGGTGTTGATGATGGTGGTCATCTGGTATTCCGTGGTGATGTCGTGGATGAGGTCGTCGATGACAAGGCTTGTCTTGGGGTCTAGTCCGCTGTTGGGCTCATCGCAAAACAGGTACTTGGGATTCAGTGCTATGGCCCTGGCTATGGCCACACGCTTCTGCATACCTCCACTTATCTCGCCGGGGAACTTGTCTTCTGCGCCGTGCAAGTTGACACGTTCCAGACAGAAGCGTGCCCTTTCGATACGATCGGCTTCGTTCTTGTCGGAGAACATGTCCAGGGGAAACATGACGTTTTCCAGTACCGACATGCTGTCGAAGAGGGCGGCACTCTGGAAGATCATGCCCATCTCCCTGCGAATGAGAACCTTCTCCTTCTTGCTCATTTTTACGAAATCACGCCCATCATAGAGAATCTGTCCGGAGGTGGGGGTGAACAGGGCCACGATGTTTTTCATCAGGACGGTCTTTCCGCTACCGCTCTGCCCGATAATCAGGTTTGTTTTGCCGTTCTCGAAAACGGCATTGATGTCCTTCAACACATCCTTGTCACCGAAGGATTTACATAGGTTTCGTACTTCTATCATGACAACAGGGAGGTTAGGAAAATGTCGGCAAACAGGATAAGCATGCTGCTTCGTACCACGGAATCCGTGCTGGCCTTGCCCACGTCGAAGGAGCCGCCCTCCACGCTATAACCGAAGAAGCTGGATACGCTGGCTATGATAAAGGCAAAGACGAAGCTCTTGATGATGGACATCCACACGTACCACTGATTGAAGGCGTGGAGGAGGCCTATGGTTAGGTCGTCCACGGTGATGATGCCGAAGAGACATGTGGCATAGGAACCGGCGAAACCGGAGGCTATGCTGAAAACGACCAGGAAGGGAATCATGGTGACCATACCGGCTATCTTGGGCAGAATGAGGAAGGAAGCGGAGTTCACTCCCATGATTTCCAGCGCGTCGATCTGTTGTGTCACACGCATGGTGCCAATCTCGGAGGCGATGTTGCTCCCTACTTTTCCCGACAGGATTAGGCACATGATACTACTGGAAAACTCCAGAAGCATGATTTCTCGCGTGGTATATCCTGTGGTAAAGGCGGGCATCCAGGGACTCTGTATGTTCAGCTTGATCTGGATGCAGATGACGGCTCCGATGAAAAAGGAGATGAGGAGTACGATGCCGATGGAATCCACTCCCAGCTGCGCCATTTCCTTTGTGTACTGCTTGAAGAACATTCTCCAGCGTTCTGGCCGGCTGAAAGTGCGTCCCATCAACTGAAGGTAACGCCCAAACGTGTCTAAAAAGTTTGTAATGAACATGGTTCTTTTCTTACAGCAGACAAAATTAAGCAAAAATCTCCTAAAAATCCCTATTGAGGTATGTAGTTTTTCGCTTTTTTCGTACTTTTGTATGCAAATAGATAAAAAGATGGAGGATTGTCTGGAACTGAGGAGCGAAGGTCTCGTTAAGGTTTATGGAAAGAGAACCGTGGTGAACAATGTGTCTTTTAATGTTCACCAAGGGGAGATCGTGGGCTTGTTGGGACCGAACGGAGCCGGGAAGACGACTTCTTTCTATATGACGACGGGGTTGGTCATTCCCAATGACGGACATATTTTTTTGGGTGGAAATGAAATAACCAAGCTACCGGTTTATCAACGGGCCCGGCTGGGTATCGGCTATCTGGCGCAGGAGGCCAGCGTGTTCCGCAAGATGAGTGTGGAGGACAACATTGCCAGCGTACTGGAACTGACGGGCAAGCCACGCGACTATCAGCGGGAGAAGATGGAAAGCTTGATTTCCGAATTCCGATTGCAGAAGGTGCGCAAGAGCCTGGGTGACCAACTGTCTGGTGGTGAACGAAGAAGAACGGAGATAGCTCGCTGCCTGGCCATCGACCCGAAGTTCATCATGCTGCACGAACCCTTTGCCGGCGTGGACCCTATAGCCGTGCAGGATATCCAGTATATCGTATGGAAACTGAAACAACGGAACATCGGCGTGCTGATAACAGACCACAACGTAGAGGAAACCCTTTGTATCACGGATCGCGCCTACCTGTTGTTTGAAGGGCAGATTCTATTCCACGGAACACCACAGGAACTGTCTGTTAATCCTGTCGTACTGGATAAATACCTGACGAATAGCTTCGTGCTGAGAATGAAGGATTTCCAGAAGATGGACGAGGAACGTTCGGTACAGGAATAAAAACGTATTCCCCTTTTCTCCCTTATCCCCTTTTCAGGGCAGCAGCACCTTGGCTATCAGCTTGTGCAGCATACCTTCTCCTATAAGAGGCGCATGAGCATCTTCGGGATAGGCTATCAGGATTTCTCCGGGATGAAGCGTAACGTAGGTGGACGGCTTTTCATCGGAAAAGGCGGCATCTTTCTCGCTGTCGTATGCCTGGCAGAAATGTTGTATCTGACTGGTGGCTTTCCATCCGATGGTTTCTTCTCCCTCTAACAGTATGTGCACATCCAGGTAGCACCTGTGGACTTCCAGCATCTGCTCGCTTGCTTGCACGCACGATGTGCGGCTGTTGTTGATGAAAAGTTCATCGCCGCGCAACCTTATCTGGTCTTCCTGGATGGCTGACAGTTCGTGTGTGTGGAGAAAATGAAATAATTCCGGGAAAGAAGGGTGTAATGATTCTATACGTTCTGAATCATCAAGGCTACATAGTATCATACGATCATATATAAAATAAAAAAAGCCGTTACTACCCTTTGGCAGCGACGACTTCATACACAACTAACTCTAAAAACTCTTATGAAAAAGAGGTGGGCGTTGACGGATTCGAACCGCCGACCCTCTGCTTGTAAGGCAGATGCTCTGAACCAGCTGAGCTAAACGCCCGATTGCACTTCCTCTGAATTGCGCTGCAAAGGTACGCTAATTCTTCGGAACTGCAAAATTTTTCCGTCCTTTTTTCTTACTTATCGTGCAAATCGCGTAGATTGCTCTTCAATCAAGGCTCTATCCTGGAAATAATTTATCTTCATGGCTCTGCGTACTTCGTCCATCGTTTCTGCGGCAGCAGCGCGGGCAACTTCGCATCCCTTTTGTAGAATCTCGTACACGGCTGGGATATCGCGTTCGAACTCAGCCCTTCTGTTCCGGATGGGTTCTAGTGTCTCCTGCAGTACGGCCATAAGTAATTTCTTGCATTTCATATCACCCAGACCACCTCTGGTGTAGTGGTCCTTCATCTCCTGAAGTGTATGGTAATCCGTGGTGAAACGGGCTACTTGTTCATCCGTACAGAATGCATCGAGATAGGTAAATACGGTATTCCCCTCCAGATGTCCTGGGTCGTTCACTTGTAGATGGGTGGGGTCGGTGTACATGCCCTTGATCTTCTTGTTTACTTCATCGGCCGAATCGCTCAAATAGATGCAATTGCCCAACGATTTGCTCATCTTGGCTTTTCCGTCGGTACCGGGAAGGCGTAGGCAAGCTGCATTTTCTGGCAACAGGATATTGGGCTCGACCAATGTGTCGCCGTAAATGTTGTTGAATCGGCGTACGATCTCGCGACATTGTTCCAGCATAGGTTCCTGGTCTTCACCAACGGGTACGGTAGTTGCCTTGAAAGCTGTGATGTCTGCTGCCTGGCTAATCGGGTAGGTGAAGAATCCGACCGGGATACTTTCGCCACCAAAACCGCGCATTTGGATTTCGGTCTTTACCGTGGGGTTGCGTTGCAGTCGGCTGACAGACACTAAGTCCATATAATAGAACGACAATTCACATAATTCGGGTATCTGGCTCTGTATGAACAAGGTGCTCTTGGCCGGATCGAGACCGCATGCCAAATAGTCGAGGGCTACTTCAATGACATTCTGACGTACCTTCTCGGGATTTTCGATGTTGTCGGTCAAAGCCTGTGCATCGGCTTCGAAAACGAAGATCTTTTCGTACTGTCCCGAATTTTGAAGTTCCACGCGTCGGCGTAACGATCCCACATAATGTCCGATATGCAGTTTTCCGGTGGGACGGTCGCCCGTCAGGATGATTTTTTCTTTTGGTTCCATTCTTATCGATATTTGTAATATTTATTATACTAATTTGTGCTTTTTCCAAATCGTTCTTCTATCTCTTCCTGTTGCAATACGGCAATTATGGCTTTCCCGTTAGGCGTATAGTTGGGATTTGAACTTGCGAACAAATTGTTTATCAGGTCTTCCATTTCCTGATTGCTCAGGATTTGACCTGAAACGATGGCCGCACGTCTGGCCATGGTGAGAGATATCTTGTGTTGTATGTCGTTCTCGATGGATGCTCCGTCGTCGCGTGCCGAGGCCACCATTTCCATTAGAAGTTCCGACGGGTTGATACCTTCCAACCCCTGGGGCACTCCGTTTATGGCGAAACAGCCTCCGCCCAATGGTGAAAGGTCGAAGCCCAATTTGTGGAGCTCGTCTGTCATACCTTCCATCAAGAGGGCATCGGAAGCGGATAGTTGCATCATTTCGGGGAACAACAGTCCTTGTGTGGAAACGCTCCTTCCCTTCATTTGCGCCCGGTATTGGTCATACAGGATTCTGATGTGTGCCCGATGTTGGTCTATCATCATAAGGCCGGAACGGATGGCCGTGAAGATATATGTTGCCTTGAACTGGAAATGTTCGGAACTGATGTCGGATGCCCCTTCCTCTTGCTGGTAGAGGTCTTGTTCCAACTTCGTCTCGTCTTCTTTTGGGGAAACGTCCTCTGGGAACGTGGGTTTTTCCAATCCTTCGTATAGCTTATCCCAGTTGATGGCATTTCTGGTGGAGCGCGATGTTGAGGACGTGGTGCCTCTGAATGGATTGTAGTTGACGTCCACCACAGGGCGTGGAGCCCCCACATTTATCAGCTCGTTCTGATTAAAGACGGGTATGTCTGGCTTGCCCTCCGTGTCAAAATCCATGGTTGGCACGGCATTGAATCGCCCAAGTGTTTCGCGTATGGCCGCTATGATTATCTGCCAGATAGATGTTTCATTCTCAAATTTTATTTCTGTCTTCGTTGGATGGATGTTTACGTCAATGTTGGCTGGATCCACTTGAAAATAGAGGAAATACGGCACTTGTTCGCCTGTGGGTATCAGTTGGTCAAATGCTTCTTGTATGGCCTTGTGAAAATATGGATGGCGCATGTATCTGCCATTCACGAAAAAGTATTGTTGTGCTCCCTTTTTCTTTGCAGATTCGGGCTTCCCGATAAAACCGGAAATGTTAACCAATGTAGTTTCTACATCGACAGAAAGCAACTGCTCATTTAATTTCTTCCCGAAAACGTCCAGAATGCGTTGCTTCTGGTTGCTTGATTGCAGTTTGCTTATCAGGGAACCATTGTGGGTTAGGGAAAAGGATACACTTGGATTTACGAGGACTATATGCTCAAATTCCTGTATGACATTGTTGAGCTCGGTCTGATTCGTTTTCAAGAACTTACGTCTCGCTGGTACATTATAGAACAGGTTGCGGACCTCGAAGTTGGAACCGATAGGGCAGGAGCATACGTCTTGGCTGACCACGCGTGATCCTTCTATGTATAGTTGCGTCCCTAACTCGTGCTCTGGGGTACGGGACGTGAGTTTTACCTGGGCAACGGCGGCAATGGAGGGGAGTGCTTCGCCACGGAATCCCATTGTCTTGAGCGAGAACAGATCTTCTGCCTTTTGTATCTTGGATGTTGCATGCCGCTCAAAAGCTAGGCGTGCATCAGTCTCACTCATTCCTTTTCCGTTGTCAATGATCTGAATGCAGGTCTTTCCGGCATCTTCGACAAATATATCTATCTGTGTGGCACCGGCATCAACGGCATTCTCCACCAGTTCCTTGATGACGGAGGCGGGACGCTGTATGACTTCACCAGCGGCTATTTGGTTGGCTACGGAGTCGGGAAGCAGATGAATGATGTCCATTTTTTTGATTCAGTCCTTTTGTTGCGTGTTAGAAACGGGCATTACCTGTAAGCAGATATCGCCAGACAAGAGCCAGAAATAAGATAATGACCAAGATGATGGGCCACATCAGCTTGTTCCCGTTGCGATACCGTTGTGCCCGTGGCGTGTAGTTGATGAACGTTCCGTTGAATTTGGCCGGATCGTATTTGTCGTCTTCGGGAGAAAGGACTCCTTGCTGACGTTGTACATCTCGTACCAGTTTGTCCAGCTTGTCTTTCCTCTCGTCTGTATAGATGGAAATCCTGCGGTATTTTCTGGGTTCCCTTGTCTTGAACATTCCCATAGTATTTCTCTCTCTTTACTGTTGTTTCTTAATGTCACTCAATTTCTGGCGTGGTGCTGTTCGTTGAACGCTCTTTTTCAGCTCAGCCCCACCTTTCTTGGGCCTCCATTCAAAGATGTCGTCTTTATCTATTGGACGGATATAGTCGAACCAGGCGAAATTCTCCAAATATAGCTTGTTTGGCGGAACGAGGACTACAGGATAAAGCGTGCCGTTGGCTGCGGGCATCCAGATCTTCTGTAATTTACGTTCTTTCATATAAAGGATCATGTCGGTCGTCTCGGTATGGTTCATTCCTATCATCAGGCTATCCTCGTCGAAGGGGTAGAAGTTGACGAGCACATTGCCATGGACGGTTGTCTTGTAGAGCTGTCCGTCTTGGAAATAGGAGTGCATCTCATGTCCGGCCACTTGATTGTAGTGAATGCTGTCGATGCGTTCTACGGTAAGCGATTGCCTCAGTACCTGAATGCTGTCCATCGTGCTGTCGTTCATGTAGGTCCGTATTTCTTCACCCAGCAGCTGCTGCCCCTGTTGCCATAGGATAGGGTCCTGATACATGATGAGGCACGAATCCACACCACTATATACCATAGAATCGCACACGGCTTGTACGTCTTTGCGGTATGCCCTTACATGATGATAGGCATGCAGCATCCTGTACATACTGTCCGTGTCGTTGTAAAAGGTGAAAACCTTGAACGTATCGGCATGAATGTACATGGTGTCCTGTTGCGAGAAATCTATTGCTACGGCACTGTCCGCGGCTTCGGCGTATCCGTTCTTGTCATCGTAATAGCAATAGTTCCCCACGAACATGTTCTTGTTTATGACGTCTGTATATTCAGCCTTACCGAATGCCTTTCCGATGCCGCTTTCATTGTCCCAGACAAGGCTGTCGCCGATGAGCTTCTTTCCCTCGTTGGACAGAAGGCTCCGATTCAACAGGTATGAGAATTTCGTCTGTGTGTTGTAATACCCGAGTTCGGAATAGACGTGGCTTTCCCCGTTCTCGATGTTGGATGGCCCGATGATATGTGCTATGGCTGTTTTGGTGTTGTAGTGAAGCGTGTCTGACAGCAAGACGGTTTTAGGCTCTGCGGGGGGAGCCGGATTCACCAGTTTGACATTATAGTTAAATACGGCCTCGCGCGTGGAAGGACTATACTGTCCCCAGTCGCTGCTCAGCTCGTTGTCCTGATCCAGCAACCTTCCTCCTTCGAAAAAATAGCCTAAATCGTAAATGCGGTCGTAGTCCAGACTGTCGGTGTACAAGGTGGTTTCCAGATGCTGTAATTTGACATTGTAGCGTACATGTGCCAACTGGTCTATTCCTTTGTAATACAATTCGTCTCCTGTAAGGGTAAGGGTATCCCCCTGGTTCATCTTTACGTTCCCAAAGGCATCGAAACTGTTAGTGGCTTCGTAGTATAGTGCGCTGTCGCAATACATTAGGACGCCCTGGTGCTCGAACTCCACGTTCCCGACCAGATATTGGGCGTCGCGGTTTTCGCGCTCATTGTAGTAGAGGCGGCCTGCATGCACGAGGTGAACACGACCGTCGTCCTGCGACTGCTTTGCCGTTTTCTTGTCCTTGGCTGATGGGGTTCCGTTACCAATGCATACACCAAGTAGAATAAATGCTATTATGAATAAAGCCCTGCTTCTCATTCCTTAATCCAGCCAGGGTATTGGAAGTCGCAATCGCGCCAGTCCTCGTTGATGCGGACGTACGTGTTTTTTTGTTTCTTGCGGATCCAGTCTTCCACAAGCTCATCTTTTTTCTTTTCTTCCACCAGTCCTTTCAAGACCTGAAAATCTTCGGACATACTTGCCCGATGTGCCTTTATGCGACTTTTCAGTTTAGCTATGGCGCAAACGGTTGCTCCTTTGGTATTTACCATGGTAAAGGGCTTTGATATCTCACCTGTTTCCAAACCTTCTACGACTCGTGCTATTTCCGGTGAGACAGATGCCAACTGCCCCATTTCGAAACGTGTCGTATGGTCGCCATCGTCTGTGCTGTTGGACAGGATACCATGGTTGTTACGTGTTTCTTTATCCTCAGAAATGGCCGTTGCTCCGTCTTCAAATGTAAATTCTCCCTTGCGGATATCTTCTGAAATGGAATCCAGTCTGGCCAGACAGGCGTCTATATCGTCCTGTGCCACATTCGGCCGAAGAAGGATATGGCGGACTTTCACCTTGTCGCCTCTTTTGTCTATGAGTTGAATGATATGATAACCAAATTCGGACTGTACGACTTTGCTGACCTTATTCGGGTCTGTCAGGCTAAATGCCACGTTGGCGAAGGCGGGGTCCAATTCGCCCCTTCCCATATACGGCATTTCTCCCCCTTGTCGGCGGCACCCTTCGTCCTGTGAATACAGTCGGGCAAGTGTTGCGAACGAGGTGCTGCCTGTCGTGGCTCTTTCGGCATAGTCGCGCAGAACGGTCTTCACCCTGTCTATTTCGGCCTGTGGAATCTTGGGGTTCTGTACCAGAATCTGCACTTCCACCTGTGTAGGAATCAGGGGCAGACTGTCTTCGGGCAGATCTTTGAAGTGCCTGCGTACTTCAGCAGGGGTGACTTTTACGTCTTTCGTAATTTGTTCTCGCATCTTATTCGCAGTTAACTTGTTCTTGTATCCGTCGAATAGCTCTTCGCGAATCTGGCCCATGGGCATACGCATGTATTCTTCCAGCTTTTCTTTGCTTCCGGCCATCAAGACCTTGTCGTTCAGATCCTGCTCCACATACCTGTTTACGTCGGCATCGGTAACTTCAACGCTGTCGATGACGGCCTGATGAAGAAATAATTTCTGAATGGCCAGCTGTTCCGGTATCATGCAATAGGGGTTCCCGTTGAACGACTGTCCATATTGGTTACGTGTCTGTTCTACGTCAGACCGCAAAATGGCTTCGTCGCCAACGACCCATACAACCTCGTCAATGACATTGCTTTGCGCATGCGTTAGGGCACTTAAAAATGATACAAGGATAAGAATGGCTAACTTATTCATGTGTTTCATGGATGTTCTCATTGATCACTTATTTTTTTCAATACGTTATCGTGGAATTCCACTGTATATTTCTTGCGCAGTTCTGCCACAAAAGTAGCTTCACGTTCCTGCTTATAGTCTTCGATTACCTGGTCGCCCACCTCGGACCAGTTGTTGGGGCCTTTTTTTAACTTCTTTCCCCTGACGGCAGCATAGGGGAAATCCGCTAGGGGGTTCAGTTTGGCTTTTTTCACTTTCAGCGCCAAGACATCGACATTAGCATTCTCTCCGGGCTTGAAAAGTCCCTTTTCTATGTACACTCGGACACTATCGGAGTTGAACTTCCGTTGTATGGCTGTCTCCCAATTCTGGGGTTTTGTCTTTTTCAGGACTTTCTTAACTGCTTTTACGTCAGATTTTTCTCGACAGTAATATATAATGCCGTCAAATCTGGGTTCTTTCCAAGTATATTTTTTCTTGTTCTTCTCGAAGTAGTTCTTCCATGCCGTCGTGTCTTTGTCGGAACAGTTCCACGGCTGCCGGGCGGATATTTCATGCACCAGCAGGCTGTCGGCATAAGCCTGGAGCCGGAATTTCAGATCAGCATCTTTATTGCATAGACGATCCGTTTCCTCATCCAAAATTTTTTCAACGCTCTTTTGGGACTCTTCCGCCTTGGCATCAACGGCCGGTGCCGACAGTTGCTTTTCTACCCTCTGACTTTCCAGAAACCGCTGGATTTCCGGCTTGATCGTTTCATACTCATCCAGGTCTTTGATATCGATGACTTTTATGATATGGTATCCGACGGTAGAGAGGATAGGCGTGGCATATTCGCCGGCTTTTAGGGAAAAGGCAACATCCTCAAACTCTTTCAAGGTTTGGTTTGTGCCGATCCAGGGCAACTCTCCGCCCTGGAAAGCCGAGGCATTGTCCTGCGACACTTTCTTAGCCAGTTCTGCAAAATCGGTTCCTTCCTGCAAAGCCTTGTATGCAGAATCAATCCGTACTTTCGCTTGCTCTTGTGCTTTCTTGCTGGCGTTTTGCGGCAGCTTGATGAAGATGTGTGCAGGCTTTATTATTTTCTTGCCTTGCAAATTTGTCTTTATCGCATTGTAGTAGTTCTTGCATTCATCGTCTTTGATCGTCGTAACGGGAATGAGATAAGGACGTATCTGCTTATTGCGGTATTTCAAGATCCTTTTTTGCAATAGGTGGATGGTGTCCAGCTGCTCGTCCTTGGCTGCCAGGACCTTGATTTTGTCGTTAGCAAACCTTTCGGCATAGTCCTTTGCCGTAACTTTCCCGTTCGTCCTTCTAGCAAAGTTCCTGTACCGATATTCAAACTCATCCAGCGGTACTGGTGTTCCGTTAATGTGCATTACAATCGAATCACCCTGCCCCAATACGAACATTGTGTACAAAGCAAATACAAGACAAAGGGCAGTTCTCATATAGTGCGTTATTGTGGGCGGCTGTAGTTGGGAGCCTCACTTGTGATGGTCACGTCGTGTGGGTGGCTTTCCTGGACTCCGGCGTTTGTAATACGTACGAATTTCGCATTGTGCAGTTCCTGTATCGTTGCCGCACCGCAATAGCCCATACCGCTGCGCAGGCCTCCGATCAGCTGATAGATGACTTCCTGTACAGAACCTTTGTACGGTACGCGACCGGCGATTCCTTCTGGTACCAGCTTCTTGACGTCCTTGACGCCAGCCTGGAAATAACGGTCCTTACTGCCGCACTCCATAGCTTCCAGAGAACCCATTCCACGGTAGCTCTTAAACTTTCGGCCATTGTAGATGATGGTGTCGCCGGGACTTTCTTCCGTTCCGGCCACCAGGGAACCGATCATCACACAGTAGCCGCCTGCGGCCAGTGCTTTCACTACGTCTCCGCTGTAACGAAGACCTCCGTCGGCAATCAGGGGAATGTCTGTTCCAGCCAATGCGCTTGCCACGTCATATACGGCACTCAACTGAGGAACGCCCACACCAGCCACTACGCGAGTCGTGCAGATGCTACCCGGGCCTATTCCCACTTTTATACCGTCTGCTCCGGCTTCGGCCAGCATACGGGCTGCATCACCAGTAGCAACGTTGCCCACCACGATATCTACGCCCGGGAAAGCGGCCTTTGCTGCTTTTAGCTTCTCTATTACATATTTGCTGTGTCCGTGAGCTGTATCGATAACGATGGCATCTACTCCGGCATCTACCAGGGCTTTCATCCTGTCCAGCGTATCGGCCGTTACGCCCACACCTGCAGCCACTCTCAGGCGGCCTTTGCTGTCTTTGCAGGCCATAGGTTTGTCTTTGGCCTTCGTGATGTCCTTGTAGGTGATCAGTCCTACCAGCTTGTTATCTTCGTCCACAACAGGGAGCTTTTCTATCTTGTTCTCTTGCAGGATTTCAGATGCTGACAATAGGTCTGTTTTTGCGTGGGTAGTCACCAGGTTCTCGCTTGTCATTACTTCATCGATTAGACGAGAGTGGTTGCGCTCGAAGCGCAGGTCGCGGTTTGTGACGATACCTACCAGATGGCGCTGGTCGTCAACAACAGGGATGCCGCCGATGTGGTATTCCGACATCAGTACCAATGCGTCTGCCACGGTACTGCCCCGCTGAATGGTTACGGGGTCATAAATCATGCCGTTTTCGGCCCTTTTCACGATGGCTACCTGGCGAGCTTGCTCCTCAATGCTCATGTTTTTATGTATAACACCGATACCACCTTCTCTCGCTATGGCTATGGCCATGGTGGCTTCTGTCACGGTGTCCATGGCAGCAGTTACGAAGGGTACTTTCAACTCAATGTTGCGTGAGAACTTTGTCGTCAGATCGACAGTACGTGGAAGGACTTCTGAATAAGCGGGTACTAACAGGACGTCATCGTACGTCAGACCGTCCATGATAATTTTGTCTGCAATAAAAGATGCCATAATGCGTAAATTTTATTGCGTGCAAAGATACGAAATATTATGCACAAATCATAATTCATAGTGCATAATTTTGATAAAGCGCCCTATTCACAGGGCGCAATACGAAATATAATGCGTATTTCTTTACAAAGAGGGAGGAATGAAGAGTTTTTAATTTGCCAGTTCTGATAGGAACTTGATGCGAACCAGGCGTACTTCTGTCTCGGAATAATCGTCGCCAAGCTCATCCAACGCATCGTCCAGACTGTCCGTTTCGGACTCGTCTCGGAAGTATTCATAGATGTCCAGAATATGGTCGCTGTCCATTATGTCGTTGATGTAATAGTCGATGTTCAGTTTCGTTCCGCTATATACGATGGCCTCTATCTCATCCAGCAGTTCTTCCATCTCCATGCCTTTGGCCGAAGCTATATCGTCCAATGCTATTTGTCTGTCGATGCTTTGGATGATGCTTACCTTCATCTTGCTTTTGTTGGCCACGGTACGCACGCGGAAGTCATCGAACCGTTCTATCTCGTTTTCCTCGCAATATTTTGCTATCAGCAAACAGAATTCCTTACCGTACCTTTTCGCCTTTCCCTGACCTACGCCGGGAATGTTCTGCAGTTCTTCCTGTGTGATGGGATAGGTGGTGGCCATAGCGTCCAGTGATGAATCCATGAAGATGACATAGGGCGGTATACCAAGCTTTTGCGCCGTGTCCCTGCGTAGGCTTTTCAGCATAGCCAACAATGTCTCGTCCAATGCCGCTGTAGTCGTGGCAACCGGTTCTTCGTAATCATCGAACTCATTGTCTTCAGTTATCATAAACGGCATTGGGTTTCTCAGAAACGACTTGCCTAATGCAGTGATTTTCAGTAGTCCGTAATTCTCCACATCTTTCGCTATATAGCCTGAGATCATTGCCTGCCGGATCACAGCATTCCAGAAATGTTCTTCGTGCTTGTCGCCGCAACCGAAGCAGTCTAAGTCTTCGTGGCGGTGAGCCACCACCTCATCGGTCCTTTTCCCTATCAGGACGTTGATCACGTAGTCCACCTTGAAATCTTCTTTCAAGGCCAGGATGACGCTGATGGCCTGATGCAGCTCGGAACTGGCATTCACCTTGTTCTTCGGGTGCAGGCAGTTGTCGCAGTTGCAGCAGTTGTCCTGCTCATATTCCTCTCCGAAGTAGTGTAGGATGAATTTTCTGCGGCATACCGATGATTCCGCGTAGGCTGCCGTCTCCTGAAGCAGCTGTCTGCCGATGTCTTGCTCGGCCACAGGCTTGCCCTCCATGAACTTTTCAAGTTTCCTCAGGTCCTTCGGTGAATAGAACGTCAGACAAATGCCTTCGCCACCATCGCGCCCGGCACGTCCCGTCTCTTGGTAATATCCCTCTAGGCTTTTGGGAATATCGTAATGAATGACAAAACGTACGTCGGGTTTGTCGATACCCATTCCAAAGGCTATCGTGGCCACGATGACATCGATGCGCTCCATGATAAAGTCATCCTGTGTTTCGTTCCTCGTCTGTGAGTCCATGCCGGCATGGTAGGCACTCGCCTTTATGTGGTTCACCCGCAGAATTTCGGCTAGATCCTCCACTCTTTTTCTGCTTAGGCAGTAGATGATGCCGCTTTTTCCGGGATGTTGCAGGATGAAGCGGATGATATCCTTGTCCACATCCTTCGTCTTCGGACGGATCTCGTAGTACAGGTTGGGCCGGTTAAAGGAACTCTTGAACTCTGTGGCATCCAGGATTTCCAGGTTCTTCTTTATGTCACCTCTCACCTTGTCGGTGGCGGTTGCCGTCAATGCTATCAGAGGCGCTTTTCCTATTTGGTTGATGATAGGCCTAATTCTCCGGTATTCGGGACGGAAATCGTGGCCCCATTCGGAAATACAATGTGCCTCGTCCACGGCATAGAACGAAATCTTTATGTTGGACAGGAAATCGATGTTCTCTCCCTTTGTCAGGCTTTCTGGGGCCACGTAGAGCAATTTGGTGCGTCCCTCCTGTATGTCAGATTTCACTTGATCTATCTGCCCCTTTGATAGGGAAGAGTTTATGAAATGGGCTATCCCGTCCTCTTCGCTCACTTGTCGGATGGCATCCACCTGGTTTTTCATCAGGGCTATCAGTGGCGAGATGACGATGGCCGTACCCTCCATCAGCAGGGCCGGCATTTGGTAACAAAGTGATTTTCCTCCACCCGTCGGCATCAATACGAACGTGTCCTTTCCGGCCAGTACATTACGGATGATAGCCTCTTGGTCGCCTTTGAATGTGTCGAATCCAAAGTATCGTTTCAGTTGTTCTGTTAGATTGATTTCTCCCATAACTTTCCCTTATCCTGATACAAAGTTAGGAAGAATCTTTGTCTTCTCCAAATTTCGAACACACAAATTCCAATAAAAAAAGCAAAAAACGCCCACAGTAATCCTTTACCGCCCGCAATCCTTTTTTAGTAAGCGCGCCTGGGCGCATATTCGCCTTTATGCTGCTGGATAAAGGACGAGAAACAGGGCAGCGGCTATTGCCGATCCAATGATTGGTCCTAGGACAGGAACCCAACTGTAACTCCAGTCGCTATGCCCCTTCCCTTTTATGGGCAGGAGCGCATGGGCTAAGCGTGGGCCGAGGTCTCTGGCGGGATTTATGGCATAGCCGGTGGTACCGCCCAGAGACATACCGATGGACATTATGACCATCGTGACAGGGAAAAAGCCGAGGCTGCCGGCAGCGGGTGAGGCGTTCTGACGGATGGAGAGTGCCAGGATAACAAATACCAGCAGGGCGGTGCCGATTGTTTCGCAGAATAGGTTGCGTCCCTTGTTGCGAATGGCGGGTATGGTGCAAAAGCATCCCAGTTTCGTGTCGGTGTCATAGGTGGCATCGAAATGATCCTTGTAGAACGTATATACGAGGATTCCTCCTACGAGGCCGCCGAGGATTTGTGCCACGGAATAGGCCAGGACCTTGCTCCACGCGAATTTCCCGGCAGCGGCCAGTCCGATGCTGACAGCGGGGTTTAGGTGCGCACCGGTGAACGGCCCGGCAATAAAGGCACCACACATGACGGCAAATCCCCATCCCATAGTGATGACGATCCATCCGGCTCCCTTGCCCTTGGATTGCTCCAGGGTGGTGCTGGCTACGACACCGTCGCCCAGTAGGATAAGGACCATCGTACCGATAAACTCAAAAAGGCATTCGTTGAAAAGTGTCATTGTAGTTTTTGGCTTTTTTCTATCTGTGCTTTAGCGTAGTCCAAAGTTATCTCCAAAGTTTTTTTGCGGGTGGACGGCGCATCGAACTGTGCATCGATCATGATGGCTTCCATAATGCTACGCAGTCCGCGGGCACCTAGTTTGTACTCCACGGCCTTGTCCACGATGTATTCCAGGGCGTCGGGACTGAACGAGAGGGCAATGCCGTCCATGGCAAACAGTTTTATCTGTTGTTTGACGAGTGAGTTCTTGGGCTCGGTGAGGATGTTGCGCAGAGCTGTACGGTCTAATGGGTTCAGGTAGGTAAGAACCGGCAGTCGGCCGATGATCTCGGGGATGAGTCCAAAAGATTTCAGATCTTGGGGCAGAATGTACTTCATCAGGTCTTTAGAGTCAATCTGCTGTAAGTTTTGGACGCTGTTGTAACCCACGACGTGCGTGTTGAGTCGTTGTGCGATTTTCTTCTCTATTCCGTCGAACGCTCCGCCGCAGATGAACAGTATGTCCTTGGTGTTTACATGGATGTAGTCCTGGTCGGGGTGCTTGCGTCCTCCCTTTGGGGGTACGTTCACCATGCTGCCCTCCAGGAGTTTCAGCAGACTCTGTTGCACCCCTTCACCGCTTACGTCACGCGTGATGCTGGGGTTGTCGCTCTTGCGGGCAATCTTGTCAATCTCGTCGATGAATACGATGCCCCTTTCTGCGGCCTCCACATCGTAGTCGGCAACCTGCAGCAGGCGTGAGAGGATGCTCTCAACATCCTCGCCCACATAGCCCGCTTCGGTAAAGACGGTAGCATCCACGATGGTGAACGGTACTTGCAGCAGGCGTGCTATGGTACGTGCCATGAGCGTCTTACCCGTTCCGGTGGAACCTACCATAATGATATTGCTCTTTTCTATCTCCACTCCGTCGTCTGTCTTTTTTTGCGCCAGACGCTTGTAGTGGTTATAGACGGATACGGACAGATAGCGCTTGGCATCGTCCTGCCCGATGACATACTGGTCGAGATACGCCTTTATGTCGTGTGGCTTGGGCAGTTTTTTCAGGTCCCACAAGGCTTCTTTCCCTTTTGACTTTGCGCCTGCGCCGAGGTTTTCTTTTACAATAAGATATGCCTGTTCTGCACAATCCTCGCAGATATAACCGTTGAGTCCGGTCAACAGCATCTTTACGTCTTTCTCACTCCGTCCGCAGAACGAGCATTTACGTGTTTCTTTCATCCTAAGTTATTTCTTTCGTGTCAGAACCTGGTCGATCATACCATACTGTCTGGCCTCCTCTGCCGTCATCCAGTAGTCGCGGTCACTGTCAGCCCATACCTTGTCGAAATCGGTGTGAGAATGTTCGGCTATGATGGTGTAGAGTTCCTTCTTGAGCTTTTGTATCTCGCGGGCGGTAATCTCGATGTCGCTTGCCTGACCTTGTGCACCTCCCATCGGTTGGTGTATCATCACGCGGCTGTGTGTCAGAGCACTACGTTTCCCTTCGCATCCGGCCACCAAGAGTACGGCTGCCATGCTGGCTGCCATGCCTGTACAGATTGTGGCCACGTCGCTGCTGACGAACTGCATGGTGTCGTAGATGCCCAGGCCTGCGTGTACGCTACCGCCGGGACTGTTCAGATAGATGCTGATGTCCTTCCCGGGGTCAACGCTGTCCAGGTAGAGCAACTGCGCTTGCAGAGTGTTGGCTGTATAGTCATCTATTTCGGTACCCAAGAAGATGATGCGGTCCATCATCAGACGGCTGAAGACATCCATCTGGGTGACATTCAGCTGTCGCTCCTCCAGGATATATGGGTTTAGATACTGATTCTGTACGCTTACGATATCGTCCAACACCATGCCGTCCATTCCCAGGTGCCGGGTAGCAAATTTTCTAAAATCGTTGTTCATCTTCTTTTGGGCTGTTAAGATTAAATAGGGCGACCTTATCGACCGCCCCATATTACCGTTATGTTGTTTTTGTCAAAAAATGTTTGTGCGGATGTCTGACAATGATTTGTCATTAATCCTCCTTGGCTTCTTCGAACATCTTGTTGAACTCGTCCAGGCTGATAGCCTTGCGGTTCAGGGTCAGCTGCTCCTTGGCCTTGGCGCAGATCTTCTTTTCTACGGTTCGGGCAACGAGTGCTTCGGCTTGCTGCTCGTTCTTCAGCATCTCCGTGGCATAGTTGGTCAGGGATTCCTCGGGCAGGTTCATCATGCCGTACTGTGCAAACTGCATACGGGCAGATGCCTTGGCCGTTTCCATCACGTCTGCCTGTTCAACTTTTATTTCCAACTGGTCACTCAGTTGTTCCTTTATTAGGTGCCATGTGAGTTCCTGCACACTGCCCTGGAAGTTCTTGTCGATGTATTCGTCATCCTTATCCTTGTTGTTCAGCTTCATGATGCGCTTCAGCATGGCTTCGGGATATTCCAGTGTGCCGATGCGGCCGGTCAGATAGGTGCGCAGGTCCTGGATAAACTTGAAATCGCTGTCTTCCTGGAACTGGCTGGCCATGGTGTTCTGGATGTTGGCGCGAAATTCTTCCTCGCTCTTTACGGCACCTTCGCCCAGGATTCTGTCGAAGAGGGCCTGGTCGATGGCTGCGGGTTCGTAGCGGGTGATCTCGTTGATCTGGAAACTGAAATCAGACTTCATCTCTGCAGCTTCTTCCTTGGTGATCTTCAACAGGCTGGACAGTTCCACATCGCTGTTGTCATAGGCTTTTGCAGGGTTGAAAACCAGCACGTCGTTTACTTTTGCGCCTTGGAACTTGGCCTTTTCCTCCTCGTTCTTCATATATTCGGGCAGCATGACAGCGTCCTCAACCTGGATACCGCCTTCCAGCGTGTTGCCGTCAGCGTCCAATTGTGCAATCAGTCCCTTTACCATGTCCTTGGCCTGGTATTCATCCACCTTCTTGTAGTCTCCGCTGCGTTGAGCGTATGCCTGTACCTGCTGGTCAACCATGGCATCGTCCACTTGGATGTCGTAATAGTCAACGGAATCCTTGTCGGAAATCTTGGCATCGAATTCGGGAGCCAGTGCTACATCGAATACAAAAGTGAAATCCTCCATGGTGGCAAAATCCACTCTTGGCTGTTTCTCTTCGTTGGGAAGGGGCTCGCCCAGGATGTTGATCTTTTGTTCACGGATATATTTGTAAATTTCCTGTCCCAGCATCTTGTTTATTTCGTCTGCCATCACTTCGATACCAAAGCGTTTCTTCAACAGGGCCACAGGTACCTGACCCGGGCGGAAACCTGGCAAGTTGGCCTTTTTCCGCATGTCCTTGAGTGCAGCAGCCACTTTGGCTTCGTAGTCTTCTTTTCCCAGTGTGATTGTAAGCAGAGCGTTTACTTTGTCAACGTTTTCAAATGAAATATTCATTGTTCTTATGTTATAAATTATGTGTACTCGTACGTTATTGTATGCAAAAATGCGTGCAAAGATACGAAAAAAAACCTTTCAGTCCAAATGGAAGACCTCTCGAATGGGTATTGTAACGGGAGAATGGCCAGGATTGGTATCCATGATGTCGGCCATCATGTCCCACCAGCGCTGGGTAATCTCATCTACACCGTTGGAGGTGTCCTGTGTGCTATTGGCACCCTCGGCAATTTCCTGATAGCCAAAGAGGATATTGGTATCCTTATCCCAATAGATGCTGTAGTTGCTCACTCCAGCCTCTTTTATCTGTTGCTTCAGTTCTGGCCAAAGGGCAGCGTGTCGACGCTCATATTCCTCCTCGCACCCTGGCTTGAGGAACATCTTGAAAGCAAAACGCATGTAGATTAAAGATTAAAAATTAGCAGGGCCTGGTCTTGGGTAGTTTGAAAACCTCCTGTATCTCTTTTATTGCTTCGTCGGTCATGCCGTCTGGCTCTGAACCCATGTTGCGGGCGCACATATAGATGTTGGCAGCCTTGCAGAGAACGTCCGTCTGGTCGAAGGCATCCATGATGTCCAGACCTACGGCTACGGTACCGTGCTTTTCCCACAGCACCACGTCGTGTGACTTCATCTGTTCCAGGGTGGCGTCTGCCAGTTCTATGGAACCGGGTATGGCATACGGTACTACGCCGATGCCCAGGGGGGCGAATGCCAGCGTTTCGGGAATCATGGACCACAGTACCTTTGTCATCTCATCGCCCTTCAGGAAGCGGCGGATGTGCGACATGGCCACCAATTCGATGGGGTGAGTGTGCAGGGTGGCCTTGTATTTGCTACCCGTTTCCAGCAGATAGTTCTGCAAAGCCAGGTGTGAGGGCAGCTCGCTCGTAGGCATTACAGCCTCGTCGGCAATGATCTCGTAGGAGGCACAATCATCGCAGATGCGGATGATGGCTCCGTTCTGCATAGGCCAGCGAGCCAGGTCACGCATACGTTTTCCGGTGCCTTTTGCGTAGAAATAGGTGCCTTTCAGGTGAGGCAACACTTTGCCAATCTGCTTGACCGGAGCAATGGCCGGGAGAGACTTTATTTCGTCATCCACAAACTCTGTGACGTTTACGGTGATGTTTCCGCCGTTCCGTTCAGCCCAACCTTTCTGCCAGAGGTAACCAGTTACTTCTGCCACTTGGTCAATGACAGCCGCCAATCCAGGGCGACCTTCCAGAATACTTTTCATTTATTTCCTTTATTTAGTCGTTTCTAACCGATAATCTGAGGTACAAAACTACTGATGATTAATACGATGAGGCCAATGACCAATACGGTGATGGTCTTGTTGCTGCAACCTTTCCATTCTTTCAGGATGATACCCCACACATTGCTGAAGGTAACGTTTAGTGCCATCAGTATGCAGAACGAGAAGGTAATCAGGTCGGGGTTGTCCTTCAGGAATCCCTGTCCCAGTGAAAGACCGAAGAACTGACTGTACCAAAGTGCGCCGGCCAGCAGGCAGAATAGGGCATTGTTGGCCCATACGCTACCTTTTTTGTAGTCGCTCCAGGTATTGTTCTTGCTATTCTGGTAGAAACAATAGACGGCATTGGTGCAGAAACCTCCCAGGGTAACCAGGAACGTTGCGGGCAGGCCCTTGAACATAGGATCCGTCTCAGGGAAAGACAGGTTGGCTCCGAAGGCCAGGCCCACGTTGAAGCAACCACTCATAAAGCCAGCCAGTAAGGCGATGGCCAGTCCTTTGGGGAAGTTGAAGTCCTTGACAGCGGCTTTCTTTTCCTCCTCGCTCAGAGCTGCACTCTTCATGCTGCCGGCAATGCCGATGATGGCAATACCTATCAGCGTTACGATAACGCCGATGATGACGGCTGCAGTCAGCTTGGACAGAGGATCCGTTTCGGGGAAGAAAATGTTCAGGAAGACCGGTCCCAGGATGGTGCCCAGTCCGGCACAGGTTCCCAGGGCGATGCTTTGTCCCAGTGCCACACCCAGGTAGCGCATAGACAGGCCAAAGGTCAGTCCGCCCACGCCCCAAAGTACACCGAACAGGATGGTCATCCATACGCTGAAAGAGTTGGCCGACGAGAACAGTTCGCACAGGCAATGTCCTTCCGGCACGGCCAGAAGGGCCCCCAGGAAGGGCAGAATCAGCCAGGCGAACAAACCCTGTACGATCCAATAGCTTTCCCAGCTCCAAGACTTTATCTTGTTGATGGGAACATAGCTACTGGATTGGCAGAATGCCCCAATAGCTATGATGAGAAGTCCTATGATGATATTCATGTCGTATTAACGCTTGCTTGTTACCTCAGCTTCGTAAGCATCAATTTCCTTCATATAGTCCTGACCAACAGGCACGTCGTTGCGCTGGCAGAACTCGTCGTAAACAGCCTGCCATGGCAGAGCCTTCTGCTCCTCCAACAGACCGAGAACCTTGTAGCCCTTGCCTGCGATTTCCAGCTCGGAGATAGCCTGTGAGGGTTCGAGCAGGGCGCGGAGCATACATTTCTGGGCGCTACGTGAACCGATGACGTAGGCACCGATGCGGTTGATAGAGCCGTCGAAGAAGTCCAGACCGTAGTGAACGCGATCCAGGGCACCGGCACGTACGATTTCAGAGAACAGCTCCTGTGTAGGATCGTCCATGATGGTAACATGGTCGCTGTCCCAGCGTACAGGACGGCTTACGTGCAGCATCAGTTCGGGTACGAATTGCAGTACGGCACTTACCTTGTCGGCAGGGCTTTCTGTGGGATGATAGTGACCTGTGTCGATGGTCAGGATCTTGTTGTTCTTGGCAGCGTATGCCGTATAGAAGTCGTGTGAACCAACGGTGAAGCTTTCCAGGCCGATACCGAAGACCTTTCCTTCGATACAGTCCTTCATCATCGGCTGTTCCTTGGCGAAGATCTCATCCAGAGACTCTTTCAGCAGACGGCGGTAAAGCATATGGTTGACGCTCTGATCCTTGCAGCCGTCGTGAACCCACAGGTTCATGATACAGGAGTCACCCTGAGCCTCACCCATGGCATTGGCAATGTCACGGCAACGCTTCGTATGTTCAATCCAGAACTTACGGATACCCTCGTCGGGGTTAGAGAGGGACAGGTTGCCGCTCTTGGGATGTGAGAAACTGGAAGAGTTGAAGTCCAGCTTTGTGTTGTTCTCCTTGGCCCACTCAATCCATGACTGGAAATATTCCACCGTCACTTCGTCGCGGTCCACCACCTTGCCCTTGAAGTCACCATACAGCTCGTGCAGGTTCAGACGGTGGTTGCCGGGGATGAGGCTCTTGGCTTTCAGCACGTCGGCACGCAGTTCGTCGATGTTGCGTGCTTTTCCGGGGTAGTTTCCCGTTGACTGGATACCGCCGCTCAGGTCGCCAGCCTGTACCTCGAAGCCAGCCACGTCATCGGCTTGCCAGCAATGCATGCTTAGGTGGAAATCCTGCAACTGACTGAGTACCTTCTCGGTGTCTATGCCCAGTTCGGCATAGCGTTCCTTGGCCAGTTCATAGGCCTTTGTGATTTTTTCTGATTTCATAGTGCTTTATTTTGTAACGTTGATGTATTTCTCGTAAGCCTTGTCCCACAGTTCTGTTTCCTGGGGCAGGTAGGTGTTCAGCTCGATGCTGTTGGCGATGATTTCCCTCATCTGGAAGATGTCGCTTACCAGACCGGCAGCCTTGGCCTGCAACATGATGTTGCCGATGGCCGTGCCCTCTACGGGACCTGTTACCACGGGCATGCCGATGCTGTTGGCTGCCATTTGCATCAGGTAATGGTTGTAGGTTCCGCCGCCTATTACGTGCAGTTTCTCTATCTGGAACGGAGCCAGCTCTTTCAGGTAGTCCAGTACCTGACGGTAACGCAAGGCCAGACTCTCAAAGATGCAGCGAGCTATCTGCTGATAGGTCTCGGGTACCGGTTGCCCCGTTTCACGGCAGTAGCTCTGAATGGCCTCTACCATGCTTGTTGGATTGGCAAAGCGTGGGTCGTCGGGGTCGATGAAACTGCGGAACGGTTCTGCCGTCATGGCGTTCTTGTTGATCTCGTTTACGGTTTCCGGTGCATCTGTCCATTCCTTGCGGCAACGTTCCAGCAACCACATGCCGCAGATGTTTTTCAGGAAGCGGGTGGTACCTTCTATGCCGCCCTCGTTCGTGAAGTTGTACTCGAAACTCTTCTCGTTGATGATGGCATCGCGCGTTTCAATGCCCAGCAGGCTCCATGTACCGCAGCTCAGGTAGGCGAAGCGTTCGTTCTGGGCCGGTACGGCAGCCACGGCGGCACCAGTATCGTGTCCGGCTACAGCCACTACGGGTACGGCACCCAGTCCCGTCATCTTCTGTATCTCCGGTGTCAGCACACCTACCTTGTCGCTCGGGTTCACATAACGGCCGAACTGACTCTCCTTCAATCCGATGACGTCAATCAGTTCCGGATCTATCTTCTTTGTGCGTGGATTTAACATCTGACTGGTACTCAGGATGGTGTATTCACATACGGCCTCGCCCGTCAGCATATACATCAGGGCATCCGGCATGAACAGGATTTTGTCGGCAACCTCCAGGGCGGCATCGTTGTTGCGGCGCAGGGTGGCCAGTTGGAACAGCGAGTTGAAGTTCATGAACTGAATGCCCGTTTTCTCATATACCTTCTCTTTGGGCACCAGCTTGAAATATTCGTCCATGGCTCCCTCGGTATGCGGATCGCGGTAGCAGTAGGGATTTCTCAGTATGCCCCCGTCCTTGCCTATCATCACGATGTCCACGCCCCAGGTGTCGATGCCGATGCTCGTCAGCTGAATACCTTCGCTTGCCACGGTACGCAATCCACGTATGATTTCGTTATACAGGGCATAGATGTCCCAGAAGAAATGTCCCCCCGTCTGAATGATCTGGTTGGGGAAACGTGTCAGTTCTCTTTGGCAAAGCTTGCCGTTCTCTATGGAACCCAGTATGGTTCTTCCGCTGGTGGCACCCAAGTCCACGGCCAGGAAAAATGTTGAATTGCTCATTGATGTAATGTTTAATTTTCCGACAAAGATAAGGGAAGAAAATCTTTTTTCCAATAGAAAGAGCTTTAATTTTTAGATAGAGCGATAAATTTTCCCGCATAGTCTTGTTTCTGGGCTAATTTTGTTATTTTTGTCGGGAAAACCGATAAAAAATGTGTGTTATATGAAGGAATATATCGTCATCGGCCGTACCAACGGCACCACGCGCACCGGTTCCCCCTACATCATGCTTCGGGTGGCCGACGAGGGGGAAGTTCTCAATCTGTCCGTATGGGATGTCCCCCCCACAGAAGGTCCTGTCATAGGGCAACTTGTCTCCTTTTTCTCCATCCGCGACAATATGGGCAAGAAATCCTGTGGAATCTCCGATATGAAAGTCGGCCCGATGCCACAGGAGGACCATCCCTTGTACGGACTCTTACCCCGTCCCATACCCCGCAGCCTGTGGGATGCCACTATTCTCCGGTTGGTGGAGTTTTGTTCCGATGAGAGCCTCATCCCCATCATACGAGACTTTGCCGACAAACTGTATGCCCCGTACAGCAAGTACCCTGCAGCCGCCAGCGTCCATCACGCCTATCCCGGAGGATTGGCCAACCACACCTATCAGATGCTCCACATGCTGGAGGGACTCTATCCCTGCCTCCCATACCCCATCAAGGTCGAACGATGCACTCTGGCCATCCTGTTCCACGACTACGGCAAGGTGTATGAGTATAACCAGCAGGGTGAAACCCAGCCCGAGATGTACCTGATGGGTCACATCTACCTGGGAGCACACAAGCTGCAGAATGTACTGGAGCAGAGTGGGGTAGATGCTCAGGAAGTGCGCCTTGTCGTCCATTGCATCTTGGCTCACCATGGCGAACTGGAGTATGGTAGCCCCGTCCTTCCTTGCACCCAGGAGGCCGCTATTGTAAGCTATCTGGACAATATCAGTGCCAAGACCGACGGTATGGAGAATACCGGCCATCTGGAGTACTGCCAGGCTGCGGGAACCAGGGTCGTAAAGTAGCTTCCGGTACGTTGGATTTATAATTCAACATAAATTTTCGTTTAAAAAAGCAAAAATATTTGCAGGTTATTTTCATTCTTCTTACCTTTGCCGTCGAACAACACAAAATTTAGTTGAAAAAGATGGAAAAGCTAACAACAAAAGAAGAAGAAGTGATGGAAATGATCTGGACACTCGGTCCTTGTGCTCCCAAGGAAGTACTGGAGCTCTATGCCGATCCCAAACCCAATATCAATACCGTGGCTAATTCCTTCCAGGCGTTGGAACGCAAGGGCTACCTTACCCATGTAGCTAAGGGACGTGGATTTATCTATGCTCCCATTGTCAAGAAGAACGAGTACGGTCGTAGCAAGTTCTCCTCCTTTGTCAGCCGTTATTTCGGCAACTCCTATATGAATGTGGTATCTGCGCTCGTCAAGGATGAGATGATAACCAAGGCTGAGTTGCGCCAGTTGCTCGAAGAACTAAAAAAGTAATTGAACCATGACGGCATTCTTTCTGTATGTCATCAAGGCCTCCGTGCTGTTGACGCTCCTCTATTCCCTGTTTGCGTTGCTGCTTCGCAACGAAACATTTCATTGGTTCAACCGCATTGTACTGCTCGCCATCCTGTTCCTGTCGCTGGTCGTGCCGTTGGTGCCCGTCACCCTGGCACACCCCGCCATCGCTTCGGCCCCCCTGGCACAGGCGGAGTCCTGGGTACAGTTGAACGAGTTTACCGTTACGGCCCAGTCAGCAGCCTCCACCCCGATACACATATCGAGACTGTGGATCCTTTCGGCTCTCTATTTTCTGGGATTGGCAGTCTGTATGTTCCGACTCCTTCGTTCGCTCATGTCACTCGCCCTCTTCATTCATTTCGGCTCCCATGTCAATATGGACGAAGTACCCGGGCAGATGCACCTTATGGTCAAGCCCGGCCTATCCTCCCCTTTCAGCTGGATGCGGTGGATTGTTGTCAGTCCTGCTGACCTGCAACAGGATTTCCGCCCCATTCTCCTGCACGAGACGGCACATGCCCGCCTTTGCCATTCCCTCGATCTGGTCCTGTGCCAACTGGTCTGCTGTCTTCTGTGGTTCTGTCCGTTCGTCTGGCTGCTCCGTCAGGATCTGCGTGGAATCCACGAATTTCAGGCCGACCGTCAGGTTCTTCTCAGTGGTGTTTCATCCACGCAATACATGCACCTGTTGCTTAGGAAGGCTGTCGGCAATCAACAATATGCGTTCGCGAACAATTTCAACCATAGTTTGATTAAGAAAAGATTCGCAATGATGAAAAAGAAAGCATCCAATCCGTGGATGACATGCAAGGTCCTGTATATCATTCCCGTGCTGGTATTGGCCGTAAATGTTTTTGCCAAGCCGGTCGAAAAAGCTCCACAAGAGCTGTCCCTCCATATCTACGAGAACGGAAACTCAGAATGGCATTTGGGCGATAGTCTTCTTGTGCCGGAACACCCCAGGAAAATTGTTGAAAAAGTCCTCAAAAAAGGCGATGTCGTACTGAACTTGACTTGTGAAGAAGGCACTCCCGATAAAACCGTTGATTACTTTATGGGAATATGCCGGAAGGCAGGTATTACGAAAACGAATAAACTCATCACGAATTACTGTCAGGATGAAGATGTCGATGTCAAAGCCAGTTTCCCTGGTGGTGAGGAGGCACTTTATCAGTATCTGAGAGAGAATATCAGATATCCCGAAGTGGCTCAGAAACTGGGCGTATCAGGAGTCGCCAATATTTCTTTTGTAGTAAAGGCCGACGGAAGTATTGACCATAGTATCAAAAGCACGTTTACGGTCTATGATGATTCCAAGGACTCGGAACTCACGCCAGAAGAGAAACAAAAGCGCGATATTGCTGTTGAGGCTCTCCGCGCGGATGGTGTACGTGTCGTAAATTCGATGCCTCGATGGAATCCGGCCATGAAGGACGGCAAACCGGTCGATTCCCATTTCACCCTACCCGTTACATTCCGTTTGATTCCCTAGGAGTAAATGACAGGACGGGGCGCAAAAATCTGCGCCCCTACCTATAAACACCAACGCCTTATGAAAATTGTAAGATTTATATGTTTTTGTTTGCTTGCTGTGGCATTTGTTGCCTGCCAGCAGGAACAAACGGGTGCCTTGCCAGAGATCAATTTCGACAAGGCTGTCGAGGCAACCTCTGCCGATGTGTTTTCCGAACAGAAAGTCATACCGTTGATTCAGGAGGAGGGGCATTATATGTCAAACGTCAGGCGGCTGGAGGTATATGATGACCGGTTCGTCTTGTCGGACAACCAGAATGTCATACATATTTATACGCGCGATGGCAAGTTCATTTCCAATTCCCAGGCAAGAATAGGGCATGGCAAGGGTGAATATACCATTATGATAGGATTTACGTATAACCCTTATTCAAGAAACGTGGAGATATCAACCCCTTTGGGCATCAAGTTCTATGATGAAAAGTTCAATTTTATCCGTTTTGCGGCCTTGCCCACCTATCCGGCAACGGCGGACACGAAATGTTGCTTCTATGAATATCTCTACGACCTGTCCCCAACGCTTCACCTATTGCTTCCCAGCAGTATCAGCGAAAATCCCTATACGATTTCCGTCTATGATTCCGAACGCGAGGAAATCATAAAGACCATAGATTTCTCGGAAAATATTGTCACGCGTGATGGTTCGACTGACAAATGTTTTTCCGAAATAGATGCCAACACGAAGTCTTTCTATCCGTCAGCCACAGCGAAATGTATTTATCGGTTCAACCGGGAAGACTTGTCATTGGAGAAGGATTACGATTTGAATTTCGGCTCACAGGGCTTGACTCCCGAGGACGGAAAAATGTCCAATGAGCTTTTGGAAAACACCGATTTCGTATATCCCTTGCAAATGTTTTCCGAAGCAGATAAGTTTTTTCTCCTAATAAGAAATGGAAGCGACCCCCACAATAACTATTATCTTGTCTATGACAAGAAAACCAAGGATGCAAAGAAAATAAATTTGTTCGAGGATGGTAAATTGGTTTTCCGGTTTATAAAGAGCGCACACAACGGATGTGTGTATTTATTAGAGCCGATAGAAAAAGTCTCGATATATACAGATGGGTTCAGTTCGAAGGTGTCGAAGCCCGACCTGTCCGCTATGGATGAAGGTGGTATGTGTGTCCTTGAATACAAGATAAAATAGAATATGTCGGACTATTTGACACGTATTTTCAAAAAGTAAAATTTCGTCAGCGTGGAGGGCATGGCTACCGACGGCACGCCCGTCAGTTTGGATAAATAAAAAGTGAACATTACATAATTTTGCGGAGACAAAAATAAAACAAGTATGAAAGCAAGAAGAAAAATTACGTCCATTCTGTTTGTCGCTTTTGCAGCATTGGTTCTTGCTGGCTGCAAGGATGACAGCGCAATGCAGACAGAAGAAATCCTGGTCCATCCAGATAGTATGGAAGAAAAGTTCCCTTTTGCGGAAATGTTTCAATACGAAAAGTGTATCCCATTGGAGATGAATGAGAAATGCCAGATATCAGAAATTTATAGAGTTTTTCCTTTGGATTCCGTGTTGGTAGTCTGGGATCGTTCCAGCGAAAAGGTCTTCGTATTTAATCGAAATGGAAAATTCCTGAACAAGATAGGGGACAAAGGACATGGTAATGTTGAATATGTACGCCTGAGGGATGTTCTGGTGGACTATAAAAAGAAAACCATAAATTTGCTGGATGACCTTTCCAGTAAAATCCTGAGTTTCCATCAGGATGGAACACATGTCGAGACGATAAAGTATAATAAGACCGGGGCTTTTGGATTCTATTGTAATGACGAAAAGGTATGGCTTGAATGCGACGGCTTGAACGATAGTACGTCTTTGCTTTCCGTCTATGACCGAGAAAAAGGTGAAACGGAAAAGACCTATTTCCCCATGTTTAAAGACGGACGGATTCCCATCTTACTGGAAAAGAACTTTTCTATGAATCCGGAATACCAGGTTCTCTTTTCTACACCATATATAAATACCATATATAAAATTGAGAATGACCGTCTGTTCCCAAAATATAGAGTCAACATCATCGGTAATACGCTTGACGATTCAGATTTAACATCCGACTCATACAAAGAAGGCCTCAAGGCGGAAGACTACTATGGGTGGATTTCGAATGTTTACCTTGTGAAAGATTATTTGTTTTTCCGTTTCAAGTACAGAGGTTCAAGCAAAATAACTTCATATAGTGTATGTTACAACACGAAGGAAAAAGTTTGTCATCTGTTCGATTACACATTGCAACATGACAAAAAACTCACATTCTCTCCTGGTAATTTTATCATCGGTTCCGGGCAAAACGAGCTCTTTTTCACCTTAGACTTATCAAGTTATCCAACCGAGCTAATGCCCACCATTCATCGAATGCCGGAATTAAGTAGTTGTACCAATGATGACAATCCCATTATTGTAGTTTATAACGTACCATAAATGAGATGGAAATAAAATATTACCGAAGAACTCCGTTACGCCATCGATTTCGCTCCTGTCTGGACTCCTGTTCGTTCTTTTTCGGAATCCCGTTCAGACGTTTTCGGACTCCAGTCCAGTCGGCTTCGGACTCCAGTCCAATCGGCCTTGGACTCCAGTCCAGTCGAAGTCGGACTGTTGCGAATCAGGTGTGGCCCGGAATTTTACCAAGCGATCAGGTATTCGTATGCATCGAATTCGAGGCTCTCGTCAGCCCCTGCCTGTCTCAGGGCTTTTCGTACCGCTTCTTGTTCCGTGGGACTCAGCAGGCGGTTGCCTCTTCGGCATTCATAGAAAGATGTACGTCCAAACAGGCGGAACAGTTCGTACTTGAACGTAACGTACTGCCCTGGGAACATCTTCTTCTGCATGCCCACAAACCCCTTGGCAAACCGTTGGGGTTCGTTGGCGCGGAAAAAGTCGCAATCCCCCGACTCGTTTATTACGGCAGGATTGTATGCCGTAAAGGTCTCTTGTTCCTGTGGCAGGAGTTGCCAGGCGATGTGGTGAAGACAGGTTTCCCGTAGCGGGCATGTAGTCGTTTGGCAGCACGCATAATTGTGTGGTACCTCGTTTGTTCGTATATGCATAACGTGCGTATTTTTGTTTAACAGGTCAAAAGTAATAAATTATTGTCTATGTAGAAAAAATTAGAGTGTTATTATTGTTTATGCATCACAAAATAAGCGTCTATGATGCAAATAGTGGGTAAATTTAAGCTATCGCGTGTGAGATGCTATGGCATTTGGGACAAAACAGGGCTAATTCCGAACGTTTTTCCATTTCGCGTGTAGGCTATATAAAATAAGGTATAGGAGGAAAAGAAAGAGAACCCGAAAAAAACGGCACAAAAAGAGCATGAAGTTGCGTTTTTGACAACCACTGTTTTTTTAACTAAAATATTTTACACAAACTTGCACTTTTTAACATTTTGTTTTATCGTATTGATATTCAGATAGGTATAGGGCGCTTTCCACCCCATTTGGACAATCTCCATAAAATGCCCCCAAAAAAACGCAAAAAAAGCATATATGATATTTGGAATTTACATAATTTTGTGGGAGAAAAAATAAAAATCAGAAGATGAAAGCGAAAAGGAATTTTACATCAATCCTGTTTGTCGCATTTTTGAAATAAAAAAGTATCAGTCATGCTTTAGGTCTATGGTAAAATAACATGTGTAATAAATTGAGTGTTAATATGGTTTTGTGCGAAGGACGGTTCCTGTCATTTTCCTGTCACTTTTTTGGAGTCTGTCTTTTTGCACTTTTTCCCCGAAATTGGTAAATTTGCGATGACAGAAATAACTCTTTGCAACGATATAACAGAAAGAACCGGCAATGGGCGGGTAATGACATAAGCATTTTTGAATATGACTATCAGGAAACAAATAACTTCTTCATTTTCGGCAGCGGTCGTGCTCCTATGGGCATGGCTGCTGCCCTTCCGTGCCGGTGCCCAGTCGCTGAGCCTGAACGACGCCATCCGTATAGCACAGGAAAATTCCTATTCGGCCCAGGTGGCCCGTTTCTCCTTTATGGCGAGCTACTGGACGTATCGCTCCTTCAAGGCCGAACTGTTGCCGTCCGTAAACCTGAACGGCGGTCTGATGAACTTCGACCATTCGCTGGTGTCCACCCGAAACTATGAGGATGGACGTCTGGCATACGTGGACAACAATACGTTGTCGAATAATCTGGCACTCTCTCTCGACCAGCGGATTGCTGCTACGGGAGGTACCGTCTCGTTGCGCTCCTACCTGTACCGTCTGGATCAGTTCACCTACAAGGAGAAGACCTACAACTCCCAGCCCCTGCACATCAGCTATTCGCAACCCCTGAGGGCGTACAACCAGTTGAAGTGGGACAAGAAGACGGCCCCCGTGGAATACGAGATAGCCCAGAAGACCTATGTCAGCAACATGCAGGCCATCGCCCTGAACGTGACGACCCTCTTCTTCAATGCCCTTACGGCCCAGTCGAACTACCAGCAGAGCCAGTCGAACGTGGAGGACCGAGAGAGGCTTTACGGCATCGCCAAGCAACGCCTGGATCTGGGTACCGTGACGAAGAGCGACGTGCTGCAGATGGAGCTGTCGCTACTGAATGCACGGGTGTCCATGAACAAGAACCGCATACACCTGGACGATGCCATGTACGACCTGTTCTCCTACCTGCGGGTGACGGAATACGACGAGGCCGAACTGCTGCCCCCCTTCGATGTCCCCGACATGCTGTTGGAACTGGAGGAGGTGATAGAGAAGGCCATAGACAATTCCGCCCACACGCGGGAGCAGAAACTGGCCATGCTGAATGCCGAGAAGGAACTGGTGAAGGCCAAGGCCAACCAGGGACTGCAAGTGTCGCTGAACGGTCAGCTCGGTTTCATGCAGACCGGTCACACCTTCTCCGATGCCTATAACCGGTTGCAGGACAACGAGGTGGTGGGGCTCACCCTCCAACTGCCTATCTTCGACTGGGGCGTGAGCCGAGGACGGGTGAAGATGGCAAAGGCCAGAATGGAGATGGTTCGCTCGGAACAGGAGCAGTCGCACCAGGACTACATACAGGAACTCCGGAAGAAGGTCATGCAATTCAACTCAAACCCTGTGCAATGCCAGGACGCACAACGTGCCCAGGAGATATCGGAGGAGCGATACGAAATTTCCCGACGTCGGTACGAGGCAGGCACCATAAGCGTGACGGAACTGAATACGGCCCAGAGCGAGATGGAGAATGCCAAGTCGCAATACCTGACCCAGCTGAACACCTTCTGGACGGACTACTACGGGTTGCAGAAAGCCACCCTGTACGATTGGATAAGGAAGCAGGACATCGTGGTAGATTTCGAGGAATTAGTAAAATAATGTAGGTTAAAAGAATGATTGTATGATATTTCGGAGATGTACACCCATTGCACAGAACCCCATTAGGGGTGAAATATTGGTAGCCAGCCATTCCTATGGCTGGTATAGATACGATTCGACAAAACGATGCCGTAGGTATCGGATAGCATGGAATATTATCGCATACCTATGGCATGCACCCTCTTCCTACATTCTGGCGACCAGCCATAGGAATGGCTGGCTACCAATGTTGGATGCCTATGGCATCCTCGCAATTAAAAAAATGTAAATCATAATTATAAGATATCAACATGAACAAGATTATCCCATTCATAGGTGTTGCGTCGGTCGTCCTGCTCCTGTCGTGCGGAAAGAAAAAAGAGGAGGTGGACGACAAGGAGATGGAGATGCAGGAACAGGTGATGAACGAGACCTATGTGGACACCATGCTGCTGCATGCCCAGGAGTTCAACAAACAGATCGTGTGCAACGGCAAACTGAACGGCAAGACGAAGAGCGACCTGAACTTCCTGCACCCCGGAGTCGTGGCCACCATCCATGTCCGCCAGGGCATGTATGTGAAGAAGGGGGCGTTGATAGCCGAACTGGACAAGGTGGAGAAGACCCGGCAGGTGGAAAAGGCGGAACACGACCTGGAACGCTCGCAGGTGGAACTGACGGACAAGCTGATAGGTCTGGGCTACCATGCCGACTTGCAGGACGTGCCCGAGGACGTGATGAAGCGTATGGAGGTGACGACGGGCTACTATTCAGCCAAGTTCAGTTTGCAGACGGCAAAGCGCGAACTGGAGGAATGCAACCTGTACGCTCCGTTCAGCGGACGGATAGCCGACTTGCTGGCACGCCCTTATCAGCAGGTGGAGAAGAAGGTCTGTACCCTGGTGGACGATGCCCAGTTCGAGGTGGAATTCCAGATTCTGGAAGCCGAGCTGAAGAACGTGTCTGTGGGACAGAAGGTGAAGGTGTCACCCTTTGTCCAGGACAGCCTGACCTTCGTGGGTGCGATAACGGAAGTGAATCCCATGGTGGACGAGAAAGGACTCATCAAGGTGTCGGCCCTGATAGACCGCCACAACGGAAAACTGATAGACGGCATGAACGTGCGTGTCGTGGTGGAGGAGAAAGTGCAGGACATGTTCGTCGTTCCCAAGGATGCCGTGGTGGAGCGCGACGGCTATCATGTGGTCTTCCGCTACGAGGACGGCATAGCCGTATGGACCTATGTGGACGTGCTGTACTCCAACATAGCCTCCTATGCCATTTCGGGATGCCAGCGCAAGGAAACCTCCATACACGAGGGCGATATCATCATCACCTCCGGCAACCTGAACCTGGCGGACGGAACGGAAGTTAAAATCAATCAGGAATAAAAAGGCTATGCCCAATATCAAAAGGTTATTAATTATGTACAAGAAAAATATTTTAGCGTCGGGGCTAACTTGACTATAATTATTTATGATACGAATGAAATATAACAGAAACATACAATGGTTGGCATTTCTATTATTTGTGATATGCTTCTCATGTATGCCCGTAAAATACGATTATCCCCAAATCGACGGTTATGATTTAGATGTTTGTGAAAATGGAAAAGGTCTGGATCAGGTATCTGCCAGTTTTATTCCTTTGGAAAATACAATAGATGGGATATTAGATTCGCCTAAGAAAATTGTTAAAGTTGATACGTCATTCATTGTTAGTGATATAGACCGAGTCGTTATGTATAGTGAAGATGGCAAGGTGGTAAGACCAATCGGATGCAAAGGACATGGTTTCGGAGAATATATTAATGTATCCACTTTTTATGTTGACGAAAAGCAAAATATTATTTTGTGTGATTCATACAAAAACTCGTTGATGAAATTTGACAAAAGAGGCAAATTTGTGGAAGAGCGTAAATTAAATAATGTGAGTTTGCAATATGTGCAAAATATATGCCCCATATCCGAAGATTTAATATTTATCTATGATTATTTGTTCAATGACAATACAAATATTTGCAGAATTGTTGATTTAAGGAAAGATACCGAGGAGGTCGTCTTTACAAATTATCTTAAGACAGCCGATGTAATGATGCCTGTCGGATATGCCCCTTGTGGCATGATTGGAGGAAAACTGGTTTATCTAAGACCTTTTGATGACAAAATTCACAACATTGACGGGAGTGTTGATTTTTCCATTAATACAAGTATGAGAAAATATACGGAAAATGAAATTAAGGACATTTCCGATTTTGGTATAGGCTCTTATGCAAAATGTTTAGAGGATAATGTGTTTATGGGATTTACTGATATTTTTGAGACTGAAAAATACATTATGTTAGCATGCAAAAACATTAATTATATCCTGATAGACAAAGAATCCCAAGTGTGTCGGCAATACGATTATGGATTCTCCCCCCAAAACGAGGGATGTCCCTTATATAATATCAGAGGATCTCATGGAAATCAATTGTATGGTTTCCTGTCTTCAACAGATGCAATGGCATTATCGCAGAATCAAGACATTCATTGTGAATCATGCCCACAATCCCTAACGACTTCGTGTGATAATTTCTTGGTTATATATGATTTTGATGAAAATAATTAAGTCGTGTATTTGTTAGCCAGTTCAAAAATGGGAAAGTTTGATTTTATGGATAGTACTTTGCAGTAATAGTTAAAATTATATGAATAAGAATCTCCTTCATCGCCCCATAGCTGTAAGCATGTGTGTCATCGCCCTGACGGTGATGAGCCTGCTGGCTCTCAGATACATCCCTGTGTCCCTGATGCCCGACATCGATATCCCCCAGATTACCGTACAGGTGAGTATGCCCGGATATTCCGCCCAGGAGATTGAGCACGATGTGGTCTCCCCACTGCGTGGCCGACTGATGCAGGTGGCTGGTGTGACGGACATACGTAGCGAGGCCCGTATGGATGCCGGAAGCGTGAAGATGACCTTCGACCCCGGCAGCAACATCGACCTGCTCTTCATAGAGGTGAACGAGAAGATAGACCGGGCCATGAACCAGATGCCCAAGGAGATGGACCGCCCCAAGGTGATGAAGGCCAGCGCCATGGACATTCCAGCCTTCTTCCTGGACGTGCGGCCACAGACTCCCGCTCAGTTCGCCCAGCTGTCACGCTTCGCACGCAACGTCATAGCCAAGCGCATAGAACAGTTGCCGCAGACGGCCATGGTGGACATGAGCGGAACCGTGAATGCGGAGATAGAATGCGTCCCCGACTACGACAAACTGAATGCCGCAGGCATAACGACGGAGCAGATAGAGAGCGCCATCAAGAAGAACAACATCACCCTGGAGGCCTTGAGCGTGGTGGACGGACTCTACCGCTACAACATCCACTTCGATTCCCAGTTGCTCACCCTCGATGACATAGCCAATATCTACATCAACCACGAAGGGCGGCTCCTGCAACTGAAGGACCTGTGCCGGATAAGCGAGAAGACGGCCGACCGCAACGGACTGGTCCGGCACGATGGGGACGAGGCCATAACCATGGCCATCATCAAGCAGAGCGATGCCCGGATGGAGGACCTGCAACAGAATATGGAGAAACTGCTGGAGGACATGCGCAAGGAATATCCCGACATACGGTTCGACGTGACGCGCGACCAGACGCAACTGCTCAGCTACACCCTCTCTAACCTGAAATCCAACCTCTACGCGGGAGCTCTGCTGGCCTGCCTTATCCTGTTCCTCTTCATGAAGGAGTGGCGGCTGTCCCTGCTCATCGTCCTCACCATCCCCCTGTCGCTCATCCTCACGCTCCTGTGCTTCTACCTGTTCGGCATCTCGCTGAACGTGGTGTCCCTGTCGGGCCTTATCCTGGGAGTCGGCATGATTGTGGACAACTCCATCATCGTCATCGACAACATCATAGCCCGCCGTTCGGCAAAGGGCAGAAGGGAACCGCTGGACGACAATGTGGTGCAGGGAACCAAGGAGGTCTTCACTCCGATGCTCAGTTCCGTGCTCACCACCTGCTCGGTATTCCTGCCCCTCGTCTTCCTGAGCGGGACAGCCGGTGCCCTGTTCTACGACCAGGCGGTGGGCGTTACCACGGCCCTCTTTGCCTCCCTGCTGGTGGCCACCTGCGTGATACCGGTCTATTACTATGCCTTGTACAAAAAGAGGGATACGGCAAAGCATAATGAAGCGAAAGGTGCCGCTGAAAAGAATACTAATTATGCATTGTGCATTGTGCATTATGCATTAAATAAAAAGCATTATGCATTAAATTGGTATCGCCCCTACGAGGTGGTCATGAAATGGGTGTTGCGCCATGCCCGCCTGTGCCTCATCGTCTTTGTGTGCATACTGCCCCTGACCTACTTTATCCTCTTACAGATAGAGAAAGAGCGTATGCCCCATGTGGGACAGACGGACACCTTGATGTCCATCGACTGGAACAGCAACATCTCGGCCGAGGAGAACGACCGGCGCGTGAGCCTGTTGCTGGAGGCACTCGGAGACACCCTCCAGGCCTCGACCCGCATGATAGGCACACAGGAGTTCCTGCTCTCCCACACCAAGGACATTACGGCATCCGAGGCCATCGTCTATTACAAGACGGGGAACGAGAAGACCCTGGCCTGGACGAAAATCCGTCTGACGGAGATGGTACACGAGCGCTATCCGCAGGCATCGGTGGACTTCGCCGATTCGGGCAACCTGTACGATTTGATCTTCCAGACGGGCGAGAGCGACCTGGAGATACGTCTGCAGGACGAGGACGGCAAGCGTCCGCCCGTGGCCGTGTCGCGCACCTTCATCGACACGCTCCGCACCCGCTTCCCCGACATCACCATCATGCCGGTGATGACGGAAATGGACATCCGCTATGTGGCCGACATGGAACAGATGGCGGTCTATAAGGTAAGCTACGAACAACTGTATGCCCGACTGAAATCCTTGCTCAGCCGCAACTATATCTTCAATATCAACGACGGAGCGCAGAACGTGCCGGTAGTGATAGGAAGCGGACGGGGAGACACCCAACGCATCCTGCAGGAAACGGTCAAGAACAGCGACGGAACGGAGATTCCCATCGCCTACCTGGTAAAGGAGTCGAAGGGCGAGGACTACAAGCGATTGCAGGCAGGCAACGGAGGGGAATACTACGGCATCAGCCTGAATGCCCCAGACCGTAGGGTGGAGGACGTGATGCGCTACGTGGACAGCTATGTGAACCGCCACGGCAACCACTTGTCGGCCAGCTACGAAGGAGGCTATTTCTCCAGCCGCAAGATGATAGGGGAACTGAGCATCGTGCTGGCCGTGGCACTGGCCTTGCTCTTCTTCATCCTGGCTGCCCAGTTCGAAAGCCTCGTCCAACCCTTCATCATCCTGCTGGAGATGGTGGTGGACGTGTTCTTCGTCGTCCTGGGACTGTGGCTCATGGGCGAGTCGCTCAACGTGATGTCCATGACGGGTATCGTGGTGATGAGCGGTATCGTGATAAACGACTCTATCCTGAAGATCGACACCATCAACCGGTACAGGAAGGCTTCGCCCCTGGCAGATGGCGGTGGCAACCTGGTGCTGATACGTGCCGTATGGCAGGCTGGGCATAGTCGATTGCGCCCCATCGTCATGACCTCGCTCACCACCATCCTGGCCATCCTGCCGTTCCTGAACAGGGGCAGTATGGGAGCCGCCATCCAGTATCCGCTGTCGCTTACCCTGATTATCGGCATGACGGTGGGTACGCTGGTGAGCCTGTTCTTCGTCCCCCTGATTTATTACGTTATCTACCGGAAAAGATGAAGGTATCCAACTTTACCATACTGCTGACCCTTCTCATCCTGATGGTGGTGGGTATGGCACTTGTCCCCCGGGTGGATGTTGCCGACCAGCCCCGCCCCAGGCAAGGGAAGACCCTGACGATATCCTTCTCGTGGCCCAGGGCTTCGGCCAAGGTCGTGGAGCAGAACGTCACGTCCAGGATAGAGGGACTGGTCTCCTCGGTAAAGGGGGTTGAAGGTACCAGCTCGGAATCCTATTTCGGTTCGGGTATGGTGCGTGTGGAACTGAAGAAAGATGCCAATATATCCGCCACGAAATTCGAAATATCATCTCTCATCCGACAGATACAGAAACAGTTGCCGGAGGGAGTCAGTTATCCGGAGCTCAGGGGAGGCGATGTGGTGAACGGTTCCGACCGCAAGTCGGAAACCCAGCATCTGCTCACCTATCAGATAAACTCCAAGCTTACCGATGAGCAGTTGAAAGAATACATCGAGCAGCAAGTGCAACCGCACCTGCTGAAGATCGAGGAAGTGAAGCGCGTGGAGGTCACCGGTACGCGAGGGAAATACATGGCCATAACCTACGACCCGTTCATCCTGGCCACCTACCACCTGTCCGCCAGCGACATCGAAAAGGGCATCATGTCTTTCCTGGGCAGAAAGGACGTGATAGGTGAGGTTTACAAGACCGGTTCCGACAAGGAGTCCACCACCCTGTACCTGACGACGGAAAAGTTCGTTAAACAGCTCGAGGAGATGCCCATCGGACGGGTGGACGGCAAGACGGTCTATCTGAATGATTTGGCGACATACGAATACAAGGACGTGCAGCCCGACAGCTATTACCGTATCAACGGGCTGAGTACCATCTACCTGAATATCTACGTGGACAGCGATGCCAACCAGATAGCCCTCTCTTCCAGGCTGAAGAAGGAGATTGCCACCCTGGGGAAGAGCCTCCGCAAGGGAGTGTACCTGACCCTGACCCACGACAGTACGCAGGAGAAGGAGACGGAACTGCACAAGCTGGTATGGCGGTCGCTCCTGTCCCTGGCCATCCTGCTCCTGTTCGTCTGGCTGGTGCGCCGGGAGGGGAGGTATCTTAGCATCATGGTCATCACATTGCTGGCCGACATCCTGTTGGCAGTCATCGCCTACTGCCTGTTCGACATACGCCTGCACATCTATTCGCTGGCCGGTATCACGGTATCGTTGGGCATGGTGATAGATGCCTCGGTGGTGATGGTGGACCATTACAGCTACTACCACAACAGAAAGGCCTTCCTGTCCATCCTGGCAGCCCTCCTGACCACGATCGGCTCGCTCATCGTGGTGCTGTGGCTTCCCGACTTCCTGCAGAAGGACCTGTACGACTTTGCGTGGATCATCATCATCAACCTGTCGGTGGCCCTTGTCGTGGCCTACGTCTATGCCCCGGCCCTGATAGAGCAGATGCACTACCGCAGCAGACAGCAGGGTAGGGTGCGCCACGAGAGGCTGGCACTCGCATGGAGCCGTTTCTACGGCCGTTACATCCGATTCACCCAGAAGCATAAGTGGATATACGGCCTGCTGTTGGTCGTGCTTTTCGGCATACCGTTCCATGCCTTGCCGTCCAAGTGGGGTGCCAAGGACACCAACTATGGTTACGATCCGGAACAGGACAAGGTGGCCAAGACCTGGTATGCACGCGCCTATAACAGCACGCTCGGTTCGGATTTCTTCCAACGTAAGTGCAAGAGACCGCTCTCCACGGTCCTGGGTGGCACGATGCGCCTGTTCTCGGAATCGCTCTCCGCGGACACTTATCGTTCCAATAAGAATACTGAGAAGAAACTCACTATACGGGCGCAGATGCCTCTGGGCGGAACGGCGGCCCAACTGAATGAGAAGGTTATGATACTGGAAAATTTCCTGGCGGGATTTCAGGAACTGAAACGTTTCGAGACGTCCATCAACCAGGGTGGGGCGCATATTTGGGTAGAATTCAAGGACGAATACCAGCATACGGCCTTCCCTTATATCCTGGAGAACAAGGTCATCGGCCAGGTCATCTCCATCGGAGGGGCAGACTGGAGTACCTACGGAATCAGCGAACGGGGATTCAGCAACTCCCTGAACCTGCAATACCGTTCGAACCGCATAGCCATTTCCGGCTACAACTACGAACGTCTGTACCGGTTGGCCGAAGAGATGTGCGACACGCTCCGCAAGAACAACCGCGTGGTGGACGTGGTGGTGGAGACACCGGGCCACGAGCATCAGGAGGATGAGTTCTATATGCGGTACGACAAGGCTCGCATAGCCCTCTACGACCTGAACCTGAACGATGTACACGGCACGCTGGCAGGCATCCTTTCCGGCCGCAGGATAGAACGCTATCGCGACACGCACTTCACCACGGACATGTACCTGAAATCCTCGGGAATGGACGATTTCGACCTGTGGGACGTGCAGAACTCCTACCTGAAGGTCCGGGGGCAGGATGTCCACCTGTCGGATTTCATGACGATGGAACGGCGGGAGGCCAAGAATTGCATCCCCAAGCAGAACCAGGAATACGTCCTGCGGGTGGCGTTCAACGTGCTGGGTTCCTACACCTATACCCACAACTACATCAAGCAGGTGACCAAACGGTTCACCGACCGGATGCCGGTGGGATACCGGTGCCTGAACGAGTCGTACGGCTACTACGAGGACAACGGCACACAGTACTGGCTCCTGCTGCTCATCGTCGTCATCATCTTCTTCGTATGCTCCATCCTCTTCGAATCGCTCAAGCTGCCCCTTACCATCCTCTCTATCATACCGGTCTCTCTTGTTGGCACGTTCCTGACGTACTATTTCACAGGTGTGAACTTCGGCAGCGGGGGCTTTGCGTCCATGGTATTGCTTTGCGGACTGACGGTAAATGCCGGTATCTATATCGTGTGCGAATACGGGAACCAGAGAAAGACCTGCCCGTCTGTCTCCGGGGTAAAAGCCTACCTCAGAGCCTATAACCACAAGATCATAGCCGTCTTCCTGACGACTCTCTCCACGGCATTGGGACTGGTTCCCTTCTTCATCGACGGCAGTCGGGAGCCGTTCTGGTTCTCCTTTGCCGTAGGCTCCACCGGAGGCCTGCTGTTCTCCATCATCGCCCTGATCTTCGTGATGCCGATATTCATGAACCTGAAAGAAGAAAAGGTGAAACCCAAAGTGGAAGTGTAACCCAGTTTCAGGGTTACGGCACGCGACTAAAAGAACCCAGTTTCAGGGTTACATTTCCACTTTGGATTTCACCTTTTCTTCTTTTAGGTTCATTGGAGGGGAGATGTGACTCGTTGAGTTACCTTCACGCCATCGAAGCTGAACAGATAGTTGCCCGATGCAGCAGCCAGAATGTCCCGTTGCTCCGGTCCCAGATACAACGGAGTGTCTTTGCGAAGTGGCATTATCTTTAGTTCAACCTTTTTGTCCCGGAGACTCGATGCACGGACCATCATGGGTTTCCCGTTCCAGAAATTATCCTCGACCAACACGCCGTCGGCATACACACGGGCACAATCTCCCTGGTAGTTGATTTCCAGGAAGGTGTCGTCATCGGTTTGTGCGACTTGCAAGCTATAGACAGCAGCCTTGGCAAAATCCTCGTCGGAGGGCTGATGCTCTGCTATTTCGTCGGGCGACCAGCGTATGCCAGGTTCCTCCTCTTTCCTTACTTGCCGTATATCCACAGCATCCTTGGTCGTAACCCAAGTCTCTTCCATGATTTGTCCGTCTGCCGGATAGAGGATGCCACCATGACCGTACACCATGTGATGGTCGATAACATAGGCTGTATGGGCCTTGGCACGGGAAAGTGCGGTCAGCGTCTTTCCTTCTACAACAATGGAATCGTCCGGCTTAATCGTGTATTCCTTGCCATTGACCGTCAATGTATGCTGCTTGGCTTGTGGCAGAGCGATGAAATACAACCCCTCATCGGCCTTGGCCAGGGGCTGTAGGGTAGTGGAACTGATGGTCAGGCCCTCCCATTGCATATTGGCCGGTGTGATGCTGCTGGTCCCCCCCTCGTTGAGGATGCGGACGTAGTCGTTGCGGAATTCGAACTGACCACGACGGGCATAGTGATCGCTCATGCTATCTACGGGCATGCTGCTCAGCTCCTCTCCCCAGTCTGCCAGGAACTGGTGTATCCATCGGGTTTCGTCCCACGAGATGGGGTTGGGTTGTCCCATTTCGCCCAATATCGTCTGGAAATCATAGGACATGATGGGCAAATCGTTGCCGTTGGTATATGGACTGTTGAGCGTTTCCCCCATGGAGTGTAAAGGGTTCCGCGGGTTGGTCCCACCATGGTACATATAGTATCCAGGCAGATTGCTGCCGCTGCCTAACTTACAGATGCAAAGGGGCATAGCCTCGCGTCCGCTGATGTTGACCCGGCGATGGTAACTGACATTCATGCCACCGCCTAACTCGCAAGTGAAGTAGGGATAGAAAAGATCTTCTTTCTTCATCTTGGTGCTCTGGTCGTTGCCAAAGATTTCTGTGGCAATTACAGACGAGAGACGTGTTTCTTGCATGATAAATCCAGTCCTGTATTCGCCAGGCATGTCTTCAAGAGACCTGTCCCAGAATCCATCGGAATACATACCATAGAGAGGCAGTATCTTGCCAAATTCAGCAGCTCCATCGAACTCCGGCCAACCTGTACGGGTATAAATGGGCACGTCCAATCCCGACTGACGGGCGATGTCCAGCAGTTGTTGGAAATAGGGCCAAGGACCTGAGCTTTCGTTTTCCAGCTGCACACCTACGACGGGTCCTCCATCCTTCCACAGGAGACCGTTGACCTGTGTGGCTATCTGGTTGTAGAATTTGGCTGTAGCTTCCATGAAACCGGGGGCCGTGGTGCGCAGATTATAATACTCCTTCATGGTACCCTTACCGTCTGGTGCAGGCTCATCGGACATTGCCTTGTTTACCAGCCAGCAGGGAAGTCCACCCTGATATGCCTCACCGTGGCACCAGGGGCCCACTCGCAGCACAACCATCATGCCCTCTTCTTGACAGATTTCCACGAAATGGTGCAGATCGCGGTTGTCGTTCCAGTTCCACACCCCTTCTTGATCGTCCTCGTGATGTATCCAGAAGATGTAGGAAGCCACGATGGTTACACCGCCGGCTTTCATCTTGCGTATCTCGCGACGCCAATCCTTGCGCGGCACTCGGGAGAAGTGCATCTCGCCCATAACGGGGAGCACCGGATGTCCGTCAACAATCATTCCCATGCCGTCCACCAGCAGGGTCTTACCGTCTGGGTTGGTGGCTGTTCCCATCTGGAAGGTGTTGATGCCTCGGGGCGTCTGGGTTGTCTGAGTACAACACATGAGTGTGCATGCCATCAGTAAAGCAAAAGTAATCTGTATCTGTTTCATACCAGTATAAAATTGAATCTAAACGAAAATTTTCATCATCGGGTTGATGTCTGAAGTACCAGGCAAGGCGGAACTTTATTTTCTCCCCTCTGCCCCGGTAGCCAGCTTTATCAGTTCCAGTTCATGTGTATCATAGGGTGTAAGGTCGTTGTGGTAGATGTCGTGCTTCCATGGCCCGTCATACGGTGGCTTGTCGCCCATGTATCCGAACGGAAGGTGTACTTGTGATTTCCCATTTACGAATCCCCACATGATACAGCCGACACCTGTTTCCTTGTAGATACCCAGACAGTTTTCTATGGTACAGCCACTATTGCGTAACATCCATTCCGTACAGATCAACGGGCGGCCGAGTTTGGACAGTTCATTAATCATGTCGCGCGTTGGCTGTTCAGGCCCATAGCAATGGTATGTGATGATGTCGCTTTCCTCCGCCACGATCTGGTTCAGTGTCTCGTCGCCGTTCCAACGGCCCACGGTGAGGGGTTGTGTGGGATTGACTTCCCTGGCCCATGTGAAGCATTTGCGCACGAGTCTGTAGGAATGTTCGGTAAACTCGCGTGTGTCGTTGGCTGGCTCGTTGTAAAGATCCCATGCGAAGATGCGGCCATCATCCCTGTAACGACCGATGAGGTCCTTGACGTATCTTTCCAGCAATCCGTGTGTGCGGTCATCTACAACCATGGTCCTGCCAGGTGACGGCACCCACCCCCACATGTTCCATCCGGGGTAAGGTTCGCTCTGTTTGCCCAGTTGCGGGTCTTTCGTAGGACCGAAAGCGCAATCGTCGAACAAGGTGGGCATTACCTTCATGTTAGCCTCGTCTGCCAATCTGAGGAACTTCTCGAATGCCTTGCGGAACCATCTGGGGTTATCCTCATACACCTTGTACTGAAGGAAGATACGGACGCAGTTGAAGCCCAGTTCCTTGGCAAGTGCAAATTCACGTTGTATCACTTTCGGCGAAAACGTCCTCTTGTCCCATATCTCCACATCGTTCATGGCATTGGACGGAACGTAGTTGATGCCACAGAACCAAGGGTTGGCTTCTCCCCACGCCTTGGCTTTCTCTACCGTCCAACGAGGGCGTGGATTTTGGTTGTTCTCGTATCCGGCAGCGGCGGACGGTTCTTCACCTACGGTCGGGGGAAGGGTGGCAGATTTACCTGTCTGTGTCAGGCATAGGCTCAGGAAGAGTAGAACAAAGGATTTTCTTGCTGTCATTTTTATTGATAGATTTGAGTTAAACATTTCTTTTTTCGTTGCATCGGAACGTTCCTTTCCGTCGTTACCTGGGGTTGGGTCCCATGAACAGTTCCAGCTTGCCGCCACGGGCGATGTCGGCAAAGTCGAGCCATGTATGGTCGTAGTCTTTCCCGTTGAGGCGGATGGACTGGATATAGACATTGGCGGGACTGTTGTCGTGGGCAATGACGGTAAAGGTCTTCCCCTTATAATAGTTGGAATCCAGGTGGAACACGATCTTGTCGAAGACGGGGCTGGTAATCTCCATCTTGCCGTCTCCGGGGCAGGAGGGGTGCAGGCCACAGGCGGAGAGAACGTACCAGGCAGACATCTGGCCTACGTCCTCGTTGCCCACCAGACCCTCCTCAACCTTGTTGTGATAGGCGTGGCTGCAGATGAAGCGCGTCCAGTACTGTGTCTGGGACGGCGAACCGAGCTGATTGAACAGGTAGGGAACCTGGTGTACGGGCTCGTTGGCATGGTTGTAGTAGCTGTTCCAATGGAAGTTGGAGGGTGCCTTCTCCATGAATTCCGTCAGTCGTGCCAAGGCCTTTTCCCGTCCACCCAGCAAGGTAGCAAACCCCTCCACATCGTGCGGCACGAACCATCCCTGCTGCAAGGGGTTCGATTCGGTACAGCCAAAGCCCTCCTGGGTAAGGGAATTTTCTGTCCATGTCTGCCAGCTGCCGTCGGAATTCCGTGGACAGAACCATTCGGCATCGGGACGGAAGATGTTCTTGTAGTTCATGGCCTTGTCCTGGAACTCCTGTGCGTCCTGCTCATGTCCCAGGGCCTTGGCCAGTTGGGCGATACACCAGTCGGTATAGGCATATTCCAGTGTTTCGGAGATGCGCCCCGGGGTGTAGCCGTAGGGGTCGTTGCCGAACTTGTGCGAGGTGCTGATGGCCAGCTGGTAGGCCTTCTCCACATCGTAGGTGCGTATGCCCTTGGCATAGGCGTCGGCCAGTACCGAGATAGCCGGATGGCCCAGCATACAGCCGGAATAGGCATTCAGGAACTCCCAGCGTTCGTAGTAGCCGTTGCCCGACTCGTCGGCCAGGGTGACGAGGGAGTTGAGCATGTCGCTCACCACGGCCGGATTGATGAGCGTCTGGAGGGGGAACTGGCTGCGGAAGACATCCCATCCGCTGAATATGGTGCGTTTCCTGAACGTCGAGGTCTCGTGAACCTGCTTGTCGCCACCGATGTATCTGCCGTCGCAGTCGGCATATTCGCGTGGGTCTATGAGGGTGTGGTAGAGTGCCGTATAGAAGATGATCCTATCCTCGGGACTCCCCCCTTCGATGCTGATGGCGCTCAGGGCCTTGTTCCAGAGTCGCTGAGTTTTCTTCAGTGCCTGTTGGAACGATAGCTTGCGTACTTCCTGGTCGAAATTGTGACGGGCACCGGAGAGGTCCACGTAGGAGATACCCACCTTCAACTCCACGGCCTCGTTCTCCTGGGTGGAAAAGCCGGCATAGAAGCCCAGGTGCTTTCCCTGCATCTCGGTGGCATCGCGGTACAGGGGAGCCTCGGCCACGCGCTTCTGGTATTCGGCGGAAACCACAGACTCGCGCTTCCTGTTGCAACCCTCGGGAATGTCGGCACTCCAGATGCCGTGCTCCTGCATGGGCTTGCTCAGACGGGCATGGAAATATACCGTATAGTCACCCTTGCCGGCTCCGTCGCCCCATCCCCCTCCCTCGGGGGTACAGCGCATCCACCCTTCTATGGTCTGTGCGTCCAGGATGTGTATGTATTGTTCGGTGGAGGTTCCTCCCACGCGCCGGGCCAGGTCTATCTGGATGCGCGACTGGTCGTGGTGGGGATAGGTGAAGCGGAGCAGACCGCAATGGGGAGTGGCGGTAGCCTCAGCCTGGATATGGTATCTGTCCAGCATGACGCTGTAATAGCCGGCCCGGGCGCTTTCGCTCTCCTTGTTGTAAGTGCTGCGGTACCCCTGCAGACTACCGTCCTCGCGACCGGCAATCTTGTACAGGGTGCCAGTCGTAGGCATGACCAGGAAATTACCCAGGTCGCCATACCAGCCAATGCCGCTCATCTGCGTCATGGCGAAACCCTCGATGGTCTTGTGCTCATAGCTGTATCCCGGTCCGTTGTCGCCACCGGTAATGGTGTTGGGGCTGACCTGTACGGCTCCGAACGGGGTGGCGGCACCCGGGAAGGTCTTGCCGAGTCCGTGCCCGACGCCCGCGGCTTTGATGCTGGTGCTGGCCCCGATGAAGGGGTTGACGTCGTTTGTGAAATCGTGTGCCTGTGCCAGTAGGCCGTAGCCCATGAACGCAAAGGCAAAAACGTGCGTGATGGTGCTTTTTTTCATCTTTTTATGCTGATTATCTTTTTGTCTCGTTCTCTTGCTTTTTTTCTCCGTCCACGAACATGTTGCGTGCCGGTTTGTCGTCGCGTATGACGGGTATCGTCCAGTTGGGGTCGTGGAAGAACTCGTTGGGGTAGAAGGTGTGCAGCTTGTAGAACTTCGTCAGGTCCAGTCGCAGTTCCTTGCTGTAGGCCGGTTTCAGGGAGAAGGTCTTGTCCTGTTTCCACACGATGGCCTGGATGCAGACACGTTCTATGTCGTTTAGCATGGAACGGTCGAACTCCTCCACGAAAATCTTGCTGTTCGGCTCCACCACGGAGTTGAAGCGCGTGTGCCAGTTGGCCCCCTCGGCACTCATGTAGAGCACCTGCATGTAGTAGTTGCTGTCGTTCACCAGATATGCCTCGAAGGAGGTAGTGCTGATTTCCTTTATCTCCACAGGCAGGAAGGACAGGTAGAGGTTGATCAGCTCGCCCCCCCGCCGTTCCAGGGGCTTGGGTTTGAAGGTGACGGGTTTCTCCTCCGGTTCTTCCTTTACCGGCTGGCTCTTCTTCTCGGCCGTCGGCTTGCGCACGAAATTGTTCTCGTTGGTCTCCACGGCCACCACCTCGGTTATGAGCATGGGTATCTCGAAACCGTCCTGGTCCTCTACCAGCACGATGTTCTTGTCCTTGAATCCTTTCACTTTGCCGCCCCCCACTTCGTTGAGGAAACGTACGGTATCGCCTATTTTCATTGTCTTTTTTTGTTTCGCAGGCCAAAGTTACGATTAAGCGAGCGAAAAATCAAACTTTGTGCAAACCGAGTGCAGAAAAATTTATTTTTATGCCGAGGTGCAGCCAAAAATTCAACGTTAGTTAAATTTATTTCAACAAATCCGTGCGTGAGTAACTAAAACCGCAGGCTAAAGTCACGAATTTATGAATTAATTTTTGTACTTTTGCAAGCAATAGCATCGAAATGGAAACAAAACAGATTCAAATAAAAGACTTCAACTACCCCTTGCCGGACGAGCGGATAGCCAAATTCCCCTTGCCGGAGCGGGACAGCAGCAAACTGCTGATATACGACAGGGGACAGGTAAGCGAGGACATCTTCCGCAACCTGCCAGCCTATCTGCCCCAGGGCTCTCTGATGGTCTTCAATAATACCCGCGTCATTCAGGCGCGTCTGCATTTTCGCAAGGAGACAGGAGCCCTGATAGAGATCTTCGTGCTGGAACCGGCATTCCCCGAGGAATACCAGGAGAACTTTACCAGCCGGGGACATTGTGCGTGGTATTGTCTGGTGGGAAACCTGAAGAAATGGAAGGAGGGCCACCTGTCCCGCAGCATAGAAGTCAACGGAAAGTCCCTGCAGCTGACAGCCGCCAAGGGCCCTATGCACGGAACCAGTCACCGTATCGACTTCCGTTGGCATGGCGATGCCACCTGGGCCGAGGTACTGGATGCCATGGGCGAACTGCCCATACCGCCCTACCTGAACCGAGAGACGGAGGAGAGCGACAAGGAGACATACCAGACGGTGTACAGCAAGGTGGAAGGTAGCGTGGCGGCCCCCACGGCCGGACTCCATTTCACGGAACGTGTGCTGGCCGACCTGGATGCCCACGGCATTGAACGCCAGGAACTCACCTTGCATGTGGGGGCCGGAACCTTCAAGCCCGTGAAGAGTCAGGAGATAGGGGGGCACGACATGCACACCGAACACATAGCCGTCAGCCGGCACACGATAGAACGGCTGATCGCCCACGAGGGAGCAGCCATAGCGGTGGGCACCACCAGCGTACGCACCCTGGAGAGCCTCTACTATATGGGCGTACTGGCAGCCAGGGGAGAGGAGGAACTGCACGTTCCCCAGTGGATGCCCTATGGGGAAGGCCCCTGGCCCGGTACCGTAGAGTCCCTGGAGTCCCTCCTCGCGTATATGGACCGACATGGGCTGGAAGTGCTGCACAGCAGTACGCAGATCATCATAGCACCCGGATACGACTACCATATCGTCAGGCGGATGGTGACGAACTTCCACCAGCCACAGAGCACCCTGCTCCTCTTGGTAAGTGCCTTCGTCCGTGGTAACTGGCGTTGCATCTACGACTATGCCCTGGGACACGGATTCCGCTTCCTGAGTTACGGCGACAGCTCCCTGCTGATTCCCTGACAAGGCTCCCGGGACCGCTCCGATCTTAAAGATACAATATAATAATAGATAAGAATATGAGAAAAATTTTGTTGATGGCCCTCCTTCTGACAGGCATGGGCCGGGCCGTGGCCGGAGACTATGTGCCCACCGCCGAGAATCTGGAATCACGCCAGCAGTTCAGCGACTGCCGTTTCGGCATCTTCCTGCACTGGGGAATCTACAGTATGTTCGCCCAGGGCGAATGGTATCTGCAAAACGGACCGCTGAACAAGGACGAGTATGCCAAGGCGGCAGACGCCTTCTACCCCCACCGCTTCAACGCCCTCAACTGGGTGCGCGCCATCAAGGAGTCCGGAGCCAGGTACATCTGCATCACCACCCGTCACCACGACGGCTTCTCGATGTGGGCCACCAAGCAGTCCCCCTACAACATCGTGGACGCCACACCCTTCGGGCGCGATGTGCTGAAGGAACTCTCCGAAGCATGCAAGCAGGAAGGCATCCGTCTGCATTTCTACTATTCCCATGTGGACTGGGGACGCGACGACTATCCCATGGGGCGTACCGGCCGCGAGGTAGGCAAGGACAGCACCAAGGCCAACTACCAACACTATTTCGACTTCATGAACGCACAGCTCACCGAGCTGCTCACGAACTACGGCCCCATCGGAGCCATCTGGTTCGACGGCGTGTGGGATCACGACGAAGACAGCACCCCCTTCGACTGGCGGCTCGAAGAGCAATATCAGCTCATCCACAAGCTGCAGCCAGCCTGTCTGGTGGGCAACAACCACCACCTGAAAGTCGTTCCCGGCGAGGACTTCCAGCTCTTCGAGAAAGACCTGCCCGGCGAGAATACCGCCGGATGGAACAATTCCGAGATCAGCACCCTGCCCCTGGAAACCTGCGAGACGATGAACGGCATGTGGGGATACAAGGTTATCGACCAGGACTATAAATCAACCGCCGACATCATCCGTATGCTCGTGAACGCAGCCGGCAGGAACGCCAACCTGCTCATGAACCTCGGCCCCCAGCCCAACGGCGAACTGCCCGCATTGGGACTGCAACGCCTCTACGATATGGGCAAGTGGATGAAGCAGTACGGCGAGACCATCTACGGAACCCAGGGAGGCGATGTGCCCCCCCAGGAATGGGGTGCCACCACATGCCGCGGCGACCAGCTCTACGTGCATATCCTGCACCAGCCCGGAGCCACCCTCAGTTTCCCTCTGAAACGCCAGGTCAAGGAAGCCAAGCTCTTCAGCGACGGCACAGCCGTACCCTTCACCCAGAAGGACGGCATCCTCACCCTCACCTTGCCCGAGAAGATAGAGGATCTGGACTATGTAGTAGCCCTCACCATGAAGGAATAGTCTTGCGGACATGCATCCGTCCTGACAAAAATATAGGGGAAAGTTCTTTCGAACTTTCCCTTTTTCTGGTTTGTCGTTGCAGCTTATTAAATTCCCGATTGCCCAACAGGGGCAAACAAAGAAAGCTGCGAGTAAGCGAGAGCAGAGACAAATTCATTTGATCTCTGCCGAGCGAGAGCAGGTTCGACCGATAGGTCAATCAAAGAAAACAAAGAAACAAAGAAAACAAAAAAGGGGGGGGCGTGTGCGTCCCTTTTTTGCTATGCTTGCTGTTTACCAGATGTCTTCGGGTTCATACGGATTGTCATAGACCTCCTTGGAGCAAAGCTCCAGGTAATCCATATAGAAATAATATTTGGGATCGTCCATCACCGTTTTGCATCTGAAATAGTATGTCTTGTTGGCTTCCATGAACTGGCGAGTCACCACATAGCGGATACAGCGCTCGTCATTGCGCATGATTTCTGTTTTACCTGGAGGTCCGGCAATGTACTGCGCACAACCCTTCATATAGCCCAGGTTGTGCATTTTCTTATCCACCTCAGCATTGTAGTCATCATCTTCGCAATCTTGTGCCCAGCCGATATCACTGAGAACTGTACCGTTTCGTGTGTTACGTATATTTGCACCCTGTCGCAGATCCAAAGGGATACCGGTAATTTTCGGGTTCTCCCGGTCGGTACCCAGATAGGTCTGTATCATGCCGCGCTTGTTGCCGCCGCATTGGTTGGCATAGCGCAGTTCATATACACCATCCCTGGGTACTGGGGGCAAGGTAAACGTTACGTCGTAATACCCCTGTATGTTCATTTCGTCGCTCTGATAGTTTGCCCAATCTGAAGAAAGAGCTGCCCAATAACAGAACTGCGTTTCGGGTGTTATCCATACGTTTTCCAGATAACGGTAGATGTTGTCAGGCGGACACCATGCGTTTTTTACCAATCGGATGTCGTTGTTCATGAATTCCGGCCACATGGAGCAGACCTCGAAGCGAATGCGCTCCTTTTGCAGTTTCGTTGTGGTGTGGTCGTCATAGACCATCAGCTTGTTGATGGGGTAGATGATGGCGTTGCGTACATTGAAATCACCCTTCATGTTGGGTGCCTCCACCTTGATGCCTTCGTTCTCCGGAGCACAGGACAGTTCGTGATAGGTACCACGGCGGCCATTGTCCAATTGCGGGAAGCGGTTTATGTAAACGCCGTTGCTCTCCTTGCTCTCAAACAGCTTTACCAGACGTCGCTTGCCCATGCTGGTATAGTATTCGCTCACGGCAACGGTGGGCACCCCAACGGTCGGGTTGTACCCTTTTTCGTTGCGATGATAGACCAGGTGGTTGGTCGTCAGTCGTTCGGGCAATAAATGGTAGGTAACGAACTGGTTGATGAGGTTGTCCTCGGATTCATAGTTCTCGTCGTTTTTGGCATCCGGGTAAATCGCGTTTTTTACGAGGTAGTCCCTGATGTCCTCGATGGTGATTTCGAGTGCAGGCTTTCCGAGTGTCTCTGCCCAGAAAGCATCCGTTTCGGCAAACAGGGTATAGCCGTAGTAACGATGTTCGGGAGAATACGATGGGGAGTTGTAGCTGTTATCTATATCGGGAATTTCTCCGCTCTTCCTCATTTTCTCGTATGTTTCGTCCATTATCAGATTGAGTGTATCGTGTAGCCCCACGGCCTTTATTAACTTTGCCATTACGAAATAGCCCTCAATCTGATTGTCATGAATTTCCCTCATGAGGTAGGCAAGCGAATTGTTATGCGGTTCTATTACCTGCATCATGGCGTGTATGACACCGTTTGTGGCGTAGATATCATGGTTCCTCGGATCAATGGGGCAATCGCTTGCCAGGATACTGTCCGGATTGTCCGTGTAATGAATGACCACCTTTTGGTCGTTCATGTTGGGCGTTACGATCTCTGCATCCTGAGTAGTGGGGAAATAGGAAGTCTCGTATGCTTCAGTATTATCGCCGGAATCGATGATGCTGTTGTAAACCAACGCTTTTTTTGTGGAATCCAGCTGAAACTCGCTGGTAAAGGCGTCCCACGAAGGTTCGCTGGCAAGTCCCTTCTCAACTTGTTTCTCCAGGTATTTTTGGATAGCCTCGTTTGTGGGGGCGAAAACCGTGTAGTGTCCGCGGGCAGATAGAAGCTGCAGGCAGGTGGTTTCCGTAATATCACTTACGGGGATTGTCCTCAACAGCTTGCAGTATTCGCTGTATTGCTCGTGTGTACATAGGTAATCGGTTATAACGCGACTCTTGTTCAGATACCGTGCACTTTCGTCAATCTCTTCCGTACAGCCCACAATGGCAAGCATGAAAACTGCAACAATCGTTAAAAAAAATGCTCTTGTTTTCATTGTTCTAGGTATTTTTCGGGTCAAAGATAATAAAAAATCTTAAAACTACCCCCCCGTTTTATTAATAATTGTTAAATGTTAAAAAATCCCCACCGAGTTTTTACTCGGCAGGGAAATAACACAATAATAAGAATCAAGATTCACGCACTACAGCATAGCCATACAAGAAGTGACCCCAAGGGCCGTAGCAATCGCTGAAAGGATTGCCAGAAGCGTCTGAACGACGAACTTCCAAAACTCTTTCTTTTCCATAACAATGTTGATTTATGATTGATTCGATGATTAGTGCGTCTGGAGGACGCTACAGCCTCGGAGAGGCGGTCAGTAGCCGGGTACATCGAGCGAAGCGAAGATGTGCTCGGATGCGAACAATGTCCCTTGATCCTCGTCTGAACTGACGGAGCAGCGAGAGAAGAGCCATGCTCGCATGAGCTTTTCCGAGTCGTGACGGAAGAAGACGATAGTCAACTGACGGAGCAGCGAGAGAAGAGCCATGCTCGCATGAGCTTTTCCGAGTCGTGACGGAAGAAGACGATAGTCAAAGACGATACCTCGGACGTGTGCAAGGTAGCGACTTCCAGTCGCGTTCTCTTTGGGGAGGCTCTCCCTCCGAGGGTGCCACTACGTTCGACACCCCCGGTTAAAGAGATGGCGTCTTCCAGACGCTTGCCTGTTATCGCCTCATCATCACTCAATTGTGCATTGAATTGCACTGGCAAGGCTCGGCGTCCAGAAATCGTTTTCTGGACGCAAAGGTACGGCGGGATTTTGCGGAAGTCAAGAAAACGCCCTGTTAATAGCTGTTAATAATTAACACGGCAAACCCTTATAACTATGTTATAAGAAATTTTCAAAGAAGATAGAAAAAAATTATTGAGAAAGGATAATTTTTCTGGCAGCGAAGCCCAATTCTGCGAACAGCGAGGAACAACCCCACGCGCTGCACGATGAAACTATTTTCAAGATGGGGCTTCAAGACACCCCCTCCCGCGCCAGCGTGATTTTTTTTTGACCTCCCAACCCTATAGAATATATTATTTAAAGAGAGAAGAGATATATGTTTTTTTTAATGATTATCCGCAAATAACCGACCGAAAATTTGTCTGAATCCCTGAAAAAGCTCACCTTTGCACCAAATTTGAAATTCCGCTGCAAGATGAAGCTGTTTGAATTTACCCAGCGTTTTCCCGACGAGGCTTCCTGCGAGTCTTATCTCAAGGCTCAACATGAGAAGCCTGGCATTGTTTGCAAGAAGTGCGGTTGCCAAAAGAACTATTGGGACAGCCATAACAAGTGCTGGTTTTGCTTCAGGTGTGGGCACGAGACCACATTGACGGCAGACACCGTGATGCACAACAGCAAGTTGCCCCTTATGTACTGGTTCAAGGCAATCCACCTGTTGACCTCCACCAAGAACACGTTCTCCGCCAGTGAGATGCAGCGCCAGCT
>JAZLIY010000109.1:0-15358 GCA_045617645.1 Bacteroidaceae bacterium
GCTATCCTTGCTTTCATCTGAGCAATCTTCGCTTCTCTACGCTTCAATTTTGCATTCGTGTTTTTGAGACGACTTTTTACGCTCTTGGCCTTGTCTGTTTTTGCCATGCTATCTACTGATTTTAAGTTGCTTGTTTATGTGTAAAGTTACTAAGAATCAGTGATATATGCAAATTTTCAAAGAACTATTTTGACCTGTGAAGTGTTAAAAATCAGCAAGAATGATATTGCCCAAATTAGCACTTTTGGGTCGCGTTACAAACGTCTATTTTGAACACCCTATCCTTTGGGTTAATGATAGCTTTTTCTATCGCGTTAACCAACTCACCTTTGGTTGATTCGTAGGTTAGACTTGTAACGTTGAGTGTTGGCCGTATTCCTTCAACAAAGTCAGAATAAGTCGTTTCGGCATGGAACTGGATAAAATGGGTATGATCGTAATTCTCACTTATTTTTAGCGCGTTATAGGTCTTACCAGTGCCAGGAGCACCTTGAATAACAACATATCTTCTGTTCTTCAGCAACTTCTTAATGTCTTTCTCGATGTCTGCTGGTTTATTATTGAGATAAGGCTTGAGTGCTTTGTTTTGTTCCTTTATCTGAGCCTTTGTACCCCAATTCCTAAGTTTTGCATATTGTGCTAACCATGCAAATATAATACCTAAACCTTCTTCGGTATCAGGATCAACAATTCGAGAGGCAAGAAGAACTTTTGAATACGTACCGATAACCGACTGTAATGGATTCAGATCTTCCTCTTCTGCAACCTTATCCACCAACTCATTTACCGTCGATTCAATATCAGTAAAGTCGTTTTTTACAAACGAGTTTCCATCGTTTTGGGTTAAACGAGTGAACATTCTGCGTGTACCTGCCGTTGATGCAACGTCATAATCTCTCTGGAAACCTGCTGAACCTACACCAATAGACACAACACACTTTCCTGATTCTTCCTGTGGGAAGATTACGAATGAAAGATCATAATAAGGACCATTAGGTCCTTCTTCTGGCCTAACGTAACCGAAGTAAGCCTTGCCGTCAGCATACGAAAGACTTGCTATATTGCTTCTTTTCATAGCATTGGGAGTTCCACGTCTATTCTCTTTATCTTTTAAAGTTTGGGTAAGTATACCGAATTCCAGGGCTTTTGCCCATACCTTTTCTTCTAATTCTAATGCCGTCATGATATTTTACTTTTTTTCAGTTAATAATTTTTGTGTTTTTACTCCAAGTCCTTTGGCGATCATCACCAACGATTTGTAAGAAGGGTTACGCTCTCCCCTTTCAAGCATGCTTATGTAATTGCGATTACATGAACAGCGTTCTGCAAGTTCTGCTTGCGTTAATTTCTTGTCAAGGCGAATCTGACGTATGCGATTGCCCAATTGGATTAATATTTCGTCCTGCATAATTCTCACAATAAGTATCATTATAAAACAAGAGAGGGGCACCTTTCGGCGCCCCTCTCTATAAGGGATTTATTAGTACATTCAAGCCAAAGCCTATGTAAAATTTGAAATATCATATTTGAATGCTAATGTCTTTTGTTACTGTTGTTGCCACGTTGCTTTTCTATATTTTGAAAAGCATGGAGGCCAAAGCAAAAAGCCGTTCAAGTTCTGACCAACTCTTCAGAATTAATGCAATGACCGTCCACGCCGTAATTTCTTAAAATTACAACTGGACATCGATGCATCATCTTCTTCTAAAGCGGGATTGGTCAGATCTGAACGGCGAAGAATGACGACTTACTCTCGTCGAGTTAGCTGTTTATAGGAACAGCAACCTTACAGCTCAAGGCTGTTTGATTCTTTTTCTTGTTTGTATGTTACTTTTTCGAGTACAAATATACGAAAGTTTCTGAAAATAATCTTAAGATTATCGGGAAATATTTCTGCAAAAGAAAATTGAAAGGGGGGCGGAACGAAACAAATCAACAGAAAACAACTGATTAACTGATAAGTGATAGAGGTTGTTCATTTCATTTTCGAATACGCTCGAAATATGGTATGCGATCCAAAGGAACTGCGATGGTGTAGGTCTTGCCTCCCTTGTAGGTCTTGCCCAGCTCATCACGCCAACGGCCTCGAGGAAGACGAACGGTGCGTTCCTCACCGGACGTATAGGCGGGAGCTACGAGATAGCGGTCTCCCAGCATATATTGATCCGTTACAGCTTCGAAACCTTCACCTGGGAACTCGTAGTCCATGTGGCGGACAATGGGCTCTCCTGTTTGTGACGCCTTCAATGTCTGTTCCTTAAGGTAGGGACCCATCTGTACGTGCAATTCAGAAAATTTACGGATGATGGCCATGTGCTCAGGCTTAAGGACACGCCAAGGTGCCAATGAAAATTGCATCATTGGCATCATGCTGTGTATTTGGCAGGAACGGATAATGAGGGATGAGTCAAATTCATCTTCCTTGACATTCTGGAATGTGCTGATCAAACCTCCTCCAATCATGTCGGGACAGGTGAACTGATAGCCCATCAGGCCTAAATTGACGAGTGACGGCACAAGGGATGCTACGGCATTCCATGAATAACTTTGGTCACCCAGACGGATGATGACGGGTTGGGATTGCTCTCCCCAGCAGGCACGTAATTCGTTGTATGGGAATTGTTTTGCAAGCTTAGCCCAAAGTCGTGTCTGGTCCATATCATACGACTGACCGTCATAGACGTCTATTTCCTTTTCCTGATAGAATTGGCAGTCACCTGCGTCGAACTTGAATCCATCTATGCCATACCGTTCTTGAAGATCGCGGAACTGACTGGTGAGGAACGCAAACGCCTCAGGGTTACTTAAGTCATAGCCGGCCGAATAGCCTACCCACCAATTGATGATAGCCGTGCTTTTCTTACCCTTGGCAAGATAATATAGCCCCTTGTGTGTACGGTACATCATACAGTCGGGAGAGATAAATGGTGAGCACCATACCATAACCTTGAAACCCATGGCATGGAGAGAGTCAACCATCTCTTTAGGGTTGGGGAAACGGTCGGCACGGAAGTCCCATTCACCGTGATCGAACTGCCATGTGCCGTCAATCATGAGTACGCCTGGCTTCATGCCGCTGGTCAGAAGACCACGGGCATAATCCATTACACCTTTCTGGTTCTGTTTGTAACCCAATTCTATCCATGTATTATAGGTTGGGGCTACGAAAAAATCTTCGGGAGGTGTTTTCCCGGAGGGGGGGAAATGCTTGCTGACTTCAATATAGGCATCTCGAAGTGTATTGCCACCTTCCCAAAGTTCAATATCGGCACGATCACAGTTTACTATCAGCAGGCTGTCTTTCTTTTCAAGCGTATAAGACTTGTCGCACCATACGTATCGTCCATGACTTGATAGTAGATACTGACTGCCTACATCGTACATTGGCCGAAAAGTGCAATCGGGGGTATCACTCTTAATGGGAAGACGCGCCCCAAAGCTAGAACCTATGCCATACCAGCATTCACCTGGCTGGATTACAATGCTCTTTTCGTGTTGCGCACTTACATTCTGACACAATAGAATAAAAAGAATAAACGGGAAAAGGAAACGATGGTTCATGTTGTTTTATGTTTTGTTTATGTATGCATATTTAACTTTCTGGTGCAAAGGTACGAATAAATTCAAAATATTTTTGATTTTACTCTCGTTTAATCGCACTTTGACCGTTCGGTCGAAGATACTCACGCTCGGCAATGAAAAAAAACAAGTTTTCTTTGTCATTGCTCTCGCTTAATCGTATCTTTGTAACGTGAAACTAAAAATATTACTGAAATGAGGAAAACATTCTTTCTATTCTTGATGTTATTTGCTTCGCTGGGAATGGCGAAACCGAAATACCTGGTAGTGGCCTATGTGACGAGCTGGACGAACGAGAAACCGGATCCAAACGTGATGACGCACATTAACTATGCCTTCGGGAAAGTGAACGCGACATTCGACGGTGTGACTGTAGACAGACCGGAAAGGCTGAAGGAGATGGTGAAGCTGAAAAGCATAAACCCGAAGCTGCATGTAATACTTTCCATTGGGGGCTGGGGAGCCGGGGGATTCAGCGAGATGGCGGCCGACGAGCACCTGAGGATGTCCTTTGCCAAGGACTGCAGACGGGTGATCGAGGAGTATGGACTGGACGGCGTTGACATTGACTGGGAGTTTCCTACAAAAGACTGGGCGAAGATTTCGGCATCACCGGATGATACGGACAACTACACGCTGATGATGAGGGACATACGAAAGGCTATCGGCAAGAAGAAGGAACTGACGCTGGCTTCTACCAATACGGCGGATTTCATCAACTTCCCCGAGGTTATGCCCTACCTGGATTTCGTGAACATAATGGCCTATGACATGGGTGGGGGGTCGAAACATCACTCTTCTCTGTACCAGAGCGACATAAGTGGATACTGTACGTGCGAGATGGCGGTGAAGAAGCACCTGGATGCCGGCATACCGATGAACAAGCTGGTGCTGGGAATGCCTTTCTACAGCCACGGCATAGAGGGTTTCGAAACGGTGAACCCTGAGGACATAGAGAAAAAGGGACTGGTGGAGTGCTGGGATACCAAAGGCTGCGTCCCCTACCTCATGAATAAGGAGGGTACGGTGGTGACTACCTACGACAACGAGCTGTCCGTAACGATAAAATGTAAATATATCAAACAGATGGGGATGCTGGGGGGAATGTACTGGCGCTATGAGGATGGAAAACATGAGATGAGCAAAGTGCTGGCCAAAGAGCTGATGCGTTGAAAAATCACGAAAACAATTCGTATGAGAAAGACTTTTTTGAAATGCTGTTCTGTGTTTAGCGGATGCTGTCTGACGACGGCTGTTCTGGTGTTGGGTGGGTGTCGTCAGGTGCCACCACCCGAGGCATACGGTCCTGTGCCACTGGAGAGGCAACAGGCATGGCAGGAACTGGAGACCTACGCGTTCATTCACTTCACTACCAACACGTTCACAGACAAGGAATGGGGTTACGGAGATGCTGAACCGGATGTCTTTAACCCTACGGAGTTTGATGCCGAGAAATGGATGCAGGCGCTGAAGAGCGCGGGAATGAAGGGCGTAGTTCTCACCTGCAAGCATCACGACGGATTCTGCCTGTGGCCATCGAAATATACCGACTACAGCGTGAAGAACAGTTGCTGGAGAGACGGCAAGGGCGACGTAGTGGGTGACGTGTCCAAGGCTGCTCGGAAATACGGACTGAAATTCGGTATCTACCTGTCTCCGTGGGACAGGCACGACCTGCGTTATGGCACTCCAGCGTACATCGATTACTACCGCGACCAGCTGCGCGAACTGCTGACGAACTACGGGCCGGTATTCGAGGTGTGGGAGGACGGTGCCAACGGTGGCGACGGTTACTACGGTGGAGCTTGCGAGCAGCGGAAGATTGACGCAAAGACCTACTACGACTGGCCGAACACGAATGCATTGGTTCACGAACTGATGCCGGATGCCGTTGTCTTCGGTGGTTGCAACGATGGTCGTTGGTGCGGCAACGAGAGTGGTTTCGTGGGTGAAACAAACTGGGGAATGATTGTTCGGAAGAACTTTGCTCCGGGTGTCTATAATGCCGACATACTGAATTCGGGCGACGAGCACGGTACCGACTGGTCTTCTGCCGAGGTGGATGTGTCCATACGGCCGGGATGGTTCTGGCACGCAAGCGAGAACAGCATGGTGAAAACGCCTGAAAAACTGCTGGATATCTATTATACTTCGGTGGGACGCGGAGCAAACCTGATTCTGAACATACCGCCCAACGATAAGGGGCTGTTCAGCGACGAGGATATCCGTTCCCTGGAGGGATTCGGCGAACTGCTGCATAAGGAGTTCAGCCATTGCGTGAACGACAAGATAGAGAAAGTGGAGGCTTCGCAGGTACGAGGTGGATGCAGGACCTACAATGCCAAGAAAGTGCTGGACAAGAGCCAAGAAACCTATTGGACGACAGACGACGGCTGCACACAGGCTTCGCTGACATTTACCTTCAAGCAGCCTACGACGGTGAACCGTGCAGAACTGCGGGAATACCTGCCACTGGGACAGCGCATAGCATCATTCAATCTGGAGGCTCTGGACGAGAACGGTGAGTGGCAGGAGGTGACGGCGGCTACGACAGTAGGCCATAAACGTCTGCTACGCTTCGATGACGTTACAACAAAGGCCTTGCGTATCAACATCCTGCGTTCATTGGCCTGTCCCCTACTCTCCGATGTCAAGTTCTACGAGAGTGACAATTAATGTCTGTTTTACTGATATAATTCAAATAGCGTCTAATCGCCGAATCACCTAATCATCTTTTATTCTTCTGCTACGTTTTCTATCCGGCAATTCTCAATTTTCTCGTGAACAACGCCTTTGGGAAGTCGTTCCGACCCTAAGTGACGGACATCCTTCAGCAGCACATTGCTGCACGCTTTCCCCATTTTGTTGTAGATACAGAAATCGATGGAAAAAATCTGACCTCCACGAATATTATCCAGGCAGATATCCTGGAAACTGATGTCGTGGAACGTACCCTCGTCCGAAACCATCACAGCAAGACTTCCTTTCCACGGATAGCACGTTTCACGGCTTTCCAGCACCTGTATATGACTGAAATCTATATCGCTCATGGAGAGATCGGGATGCGATTCAGGCCCCACAAGTAGGTTGTGCCCACAATCAGCCCACACAGTACAGTATTCCATACGGATGTCGTAGAGATTAGCATCTTTCATGTGGGGCGCTCCATAATTCTTCAAAGAGATGTTGTCGTCGTAGTTGCGCATGAAGCAATCCTTGATTCTTGCATGGCGCACATTACATAGGTCTATCCCATCGGAGTTGCGCATCCAGCTTACTTGTTTTACGTTGTCTATGAACACCGAGTCGCAGTTGCCTAGGTTCATTGTCCAGGCCGGAGAGTCACGGAAGATGACTCCCTCGATATGGATATTGCGGCAGTCATGCATTCTTATCAAACAGGGACGGCGATCAAAGTCGTGAATTTCACGGGAGCCACAGAGCATACCCCTGCCCCTGATCGTGACATTGTTGGCAAAGGCAGCCTTTACCCTGCCATATACCACCGCCCCTTCTGCCAGATATAGTGTCTGACATGATGAAAGAAGAATCTCCCCGGCATCATGCTCACCGGGTCCATAGAAAACAATATCCTTCGTTCCCTGCTCCGGCACGTTATCATCGGGAAGGTCGGGCCATACAAAGATGTTATGGTCGCGATCGCCGTCAAATTCCACGCTTACCTTCTGTTTGGGGTTCTGCAGTTCTATCTCCACCGTCGTGTCATCGATCCTGCGACAAGGAATCTTGTATTCCGTGGGACGAACCTCCACCGTATGGAAAGGAGCCCCCTGGCGCTGTATCCGTACTTTCAACGGATGCCGAAAAGCATCGGTAAAGGGACTGAATCCCATGAGCGTGCGCACTACCCCCGTCGTATCTTCCTCGTTTGTCGGGCGCCGCTGGATGTTGCTTGCCAAAGCACCATATACCTTCTTCTCGTGCCAATGTCTTCGCTGCCGGACACTCACCTTGTAATCCGTTCGTTGAATACGCTCACATCGACTCTGCAAGGTGTCATCTACCGATTTCCACACCTCCTCACTTCTCGCCGGAGATGAGAAGAAACATGTCGCCAACATAACGCACAAGAATGGAACGTATTTAAAATAAAAAGATTTCATCATAATTATTTTGACGACAACTTGAATTGCAGATTGGAACCATTCATTATGGCATCGTACTTCAGGATGTTTGTCTTGTAGGGCTCACCATCCAGCATTTGTTTCTTGATAAATATCTCCGAATCATCTTTTCTCGGAGCATCTATGCTGAAGGTCTTGCCATTGGCGAGATGAACCCTAACCTTGGAAAATACAGGAGAACTGATGGCATACTCGTCGGATGCAGGGTTGACGGGATAGAAACCCATACTGCTGAAGATGTACCAGGCGGACATTTCGCCACAATCGTCGTTTCCTGCATAGCCGGTGGATTCTGTGTTATAGAATTCATCCATGATTCGATGTACCATAGCCTGGGTTTTGCGTGGCTGGCCTGCATAGTCATACAGATAGGCTGCATGGTGTCCCGGTTCATTTCCTTGCACGTACTGCCCAATGAAGCCGCTGGCATTCACGTTCTTTTCGCCGCTGCTCTCTGTAATGGAGAAGAAATCGTCCAGTTTCTTTACGAAAGCCTCGTTGCCTCCGAGAAGCGTAATGAGACGATCCACATCGTGAGGAACATACCAGAGCCACTGCCAGGGATTACCTTCTGTATAGGGATTACCTCCATTGGCACCATATTTCAGAGGATCGAAAGGTTCTATCCACTCACCCTTGTCGTTCTTCGCCTGGAAGAAACCATGTTCTGGATTGAAAAGTGCCTCGTAATACTTGCTTCTCGCATCAAATCTTGTATATACATCCTTCTCACCCAACTTGTTGGCCAGTTGTGCTACGCACCAGTCATCAAAACTCTCTTCGAGCGTGATGGACACGGACTGACTTTGGAGATTTTCCGGCATATAGCCGTATTTCTCCCATACCTCGCATGGAAAGTTTATATGAGAATACCCGACAGATCCGACGCAGGCATCCAGAATACGTTTCTTGTCAACATTCCCGATGTTTTTCATCGCCATATCTACGAGTACGGGAATGGAATGGTTGCCTATCATACAGTAATTCTCCTGTCCCCAAAGTACCCAGATCGGCAGGTAGCCATAGCAGTCATAATGGAGCAGAAGGCTTTCCGCAAATTCTGCGTTTTTCTCGGGAACAATAAGATTGTACAGAGGATGGGCTGCCCTGTATGTGTCCCATAATGAGAATGTAGAGTAATAGGTCTTCCCTTCCGGCATTTTGCGAGTCGTATAGTCTATGGCCATATATTCGCCGTTCACATCACTCATCGTGTTGGGTTGTACGAGCGTATGATACAGCGCGGTATAGAAAATCATCTTGTCTTTGTCGGAACCTTCAACTTCGATTCTTTGGAGATATTTGTTCCACTCCCGGTCGGCAGATTCACGATATGACTTGAAATCCCAGGAGGTTGCCTCTGCTTCCATGTTTTCTCTGGCATTGTCAACAGATACCGGAGAGATGGCGACCTTGACGGTCAATTCATTTGTTGACTTGTTGTCAAAATCAAGGAACGCATGCAAATCACTTCCATTAATGACTGGAGCGTCATATGCTTTCCTTTCATTATCCACAAGTTCATGCGCAACGAAGGGCCTGGAGAATTCAACATGAAAATAAACATTTCTCAATTTGGCCCAACCGGTTATGGTTCTGTACCCCTCAACAACGGTTGGACTGACAATTCTTAATTGGGAGTTGATGATCTTTCGATCCCATACTCCACCTTTCTCAGAAGAATGATTGAGGTCTATCGTCATTCTCTGGGCTTTTCCGGAAGGAAAGGTATAGTGATGGATACCGCAACGGGTTGTCGCACTCAGCTCTGCGTCAATCCCGGAGTCAAGCAGTTTCACTCTGTAATAGCCTGGATGTGCCTCTTCCTCGTTGTGAGAGAATTTGGAAACGGGACATTTTTCATCTAAGTCCGTAGTTGGCATCAGAAGCAGGTCGATGAAATCGCTAACACCGGTACCGCTCAGTCTCGTGTGACTGAAACCATATATCTGATTGTCGGCGTAATAGTAACCATTTCCGTCCTTGCCCCAAGACGGACTCGTTCTTGTGTCTGGTCCTGCCTGAACCATTCCAAAGGGTACCGTCGCTCCGGGGAAGCAATTTCCGGACAGGCTCTGATCATCCATGGCACCCGTTCCGATAAACGGGTTTACATAAAATGTAAATGACTGTCCTGTTGCATTATAAACAGTCAGCACACTCAATATTGTCAAAAACGCTCTGCATTTCATATTTGATAATCCTTAAATTCCGCAACACAATGGTAAATATCTTTTTTTATGGGATTTAGCCCTATCAGAATTTTCACTCATCTTCGTGTTGCGATTAAGAAAACAAGAAAGACTCTGATACGACATAGCAAAGATTGCAATAAATTATGTTCCGCTCATTCCTATCAGGAACGAGGCTGCTACCAGTACGGCAAGACCTATGTACATGATGAGGACGGACTTCTTGTCGGCCTGTTTCCATTCGCCTCGCCATACGCCCCATACGGTACCGGAGAGGATGGTAAGACTCATCAGGATTCCCCACGAAATGAAGGAATATTCGCCCATTCCGCTGCGGCCCATACCATAGAACAGGTAATTGACGAACCACAGGAAACCTGCAATGGCACAGAAGAGGAGGTTCTTGCCCAGGGCAGGATCCATCCCTTCGCGGAAACAGCCCATAGTGCCGTTGTGTGCGGCAAGAAGAAGACAGCCGATAAGGGTGGTGGCAAAGGAACCGCCGTACAGGGTGATATAGACGGGAAGGGTCTGGAACAGAGGGTTCACGCCTAATTCTACCATCTGGGAGGCTATGCCGTTGCCGCTTTCTATGCCGAGGGCCTGGGTGGAACCCGTCACGCCAACGAAGAGGCAGAGGCCGAGGCCCAGCAGGAAGGTACTACCAGCCTTGACGGCTTCGCCCTGGGCTTTCTCCTTACGGTATCCGGCAATGGCCGTGAGGACGATGCCAAGGAGCGAAACGATGAGTCCGCAGATGAGAATCGTGCCGCTGGAGTCGGCAAACATAAGCGAGAGTCTGCCGTCGAACAACGGTGGCAGCAAGGTTCCCAGCAGCATCATCAAACCCAGAGAGAGGGCGTAGCCCAGAGAGAGTCCCATGTATTTGAGGGACAATCCGAAGGTGAGGTTACAGATACCGTAGGCCATACCCAGGCCGAAGGTCAACAGCAGCATGCTCGCCGGGGTTGCAGCGAGCACCTGGAAAAATCCCGGACAGAACAGCAGGCTGAGTAGCCAAGGGAATACGATATAGGCAAAGAAACAGAAGACGAGCCAGTATTGTTCCCATTTCCAACCCTGTACCTTGCCAAACGGCACGGAAAAGGTTCCGCTCATGAAGGCTCCGACAGCGATGGACAGGATGCTGATAAACAGAACCAGTATCATCTTGCGTTGAATTCTTTTACTGCGTCAAACATGGCGAGAACATTCTGGGGAGGTACGTCCGGCAGGATATTGTGTACAGTGTTGAAGACATATCCGCCACCTTCGGACAGGATTTCCATACGTTCGAGGACCTGTTCACGTATCTTGGCGGTGTCCTTGCCGTTGAGCACACCTACGTTCTCGATGCCGCCGCCCCAGAAGGTGACGTCGCGACCGAACTCTTTCTTCAGCACCTCAGGGGCCATGCCGCGGGCATTGGTCTGTACGGGGTTGATGACCTCGATGCCGGCTTCTATGATGTCGGGGAGAAGCAATGCGATGGAACCGCAGGAATGCAGATAAGTGTGCATGGTGGAACTGTGGGACTTGACATAGTCGGTCATCTGCTTTAGACGGGGCTTGAAGAACTTCTTGTAGGTGTCGGGATCCATGAAGGGACCTGTCATCGTGCCGAGGTCGTCACCGAAACGGATCAGGTCAACGACATCGCCGAGATAATAGCAGATCTTTTCGAGTGTCTTCAGATGGCGTTCCAGCAACGCATCGAGCATCTTCTCTACCTGGTCGGGTTCCAGGAACAGGTCCATGAGGAAGTTGTCCATACGGCGGAGGAACGTACCCCATTCGAAGAGGTTACAGCCGGCACCGATGAGCAGGGCCTTGTCAGTCGTCTCCCTGAGCTTGATGCAGTTGGCACGGAAACCTTCCCAGAACCCTTCCTCTGCACCATGGTGCCAGGGGCCTACGGTATAGCGGCTCCACATCACCCGGTTCATCTCTGCGTCCAGACCGGCATAGTCGGCGGGGTAACCGTCGAAATACGGGAAATAAGTCTGGTCGAAGAAGGTGGCACCGACCGGCATACGGGCCAGGATGCGCTTACCGTCGCTGTCGTAGCAGTTATAGGAGCCGTCTGGCTGGGCTACGGGAGTGAAGAACTTGGGATAGAAGGCCTTGTCGCCGTTGGCCAGGACGGTGGGTGTCCAGTCCGAATCCTGGGTGTCGTAGGCACGGGCTACATCGATGACATCGATGCCGAACTTTTCGATGATGGGCCAGTCGGGCTGAGCAAGCTGCTGTACCACATCATACACCTTGACGGTAAGGTCCTGCATGCCTAAATACTTCAGCAGGTTGGAATAGGCAATAGCGGAAATGCCTGAACTTGGCGTTGCTCCGAAGTCAACGGGAATCTTGTCTGTGGGCTGGTGGGCTATGGCGGCCAGCACCCTTTCTCTTGATGTCATAAGCGCATGTTTTTTAATGTCTGTTAATCGAGATGGAAAACCTCTTCCATATTGGCCCACCATTCACCTTCGGCACGGTTGGGCACCGGTTGCTGGCAAGGCTCACAGAAGGTCCACCAGCGCTGGGTCTCGGGGTCTGCGGCCATCTTGGCCATGTCTGCCTCGTAGTTGTCGCCTGTATATTCATAGTAACTGAACAGAAGGCCGTTCATGTAGTAGATGCTGTAGTTCTCGATATTACATTCCTTGATCATCTCCAGTACCTTGGGCCAAACGGCTGAATGCAGTTTCTTGTACTCTTCTAATTTACCTGGTGTTACACCAATCACCTGTCCATAACGTTTTTTCATATTCTCCGAATCCTTTATCCGCAACAATCATGTTTGTCAATTTTCATAAATCCCTGAGTATGAACATTCATCAGCTCCGGGGGGTGCCATGTCGGAATTTTCACCTATTTTAGCGTTGCGGTTTCTAAAACAAGAAAAATTACACATTGACATGGCAAATATACAAATAAATTCTGTAAAAACAGATGTTTTTGGCGTTTTTTAATTACAGATTTGGCAACAATACTCGAGCACAAGGCCGTATCAAAGTCTTATTGAATTTGAGTGGACGGGAATCTACAAGCGTATTGGCATCAGAGCGGAGTTCTATGGTGTATTCCGATGTTTCTGTGCGCCAAGCAGATTCTTCTTCGCTGAACCAAGCCAAATCTTCCTGTTTTGCATCGAGCGTCAACTGGCATGATTCTCCTGGTTGCAAAAGCTTCGTCTTGCCATAAGACAAGAGTTGGCATCTCGGTTCGTCTGGAATAGAAGGATTGCTCCAATAGATCTGTACCACTTCCTTGCCTGCACAATCACCATTGTTGGTTACTTTCACGCACATCTTGATGTCCTGTCCCTTGCGCTCAACAGAAAAGTCTTGGAAAGTGAATTGGGTATAGCTTAAACCAAATCCAAAGGGATAGCTAACAGGAGTCCCCGAAGTACAAAAGTAACGGTATCCTACAGCCAGCTTTTCGTCATAATCCTGATAATCGACATCCTTTATTTCATAAATGGGATGGCCTGAATAGTGGTAGAAGGAATTGTTCTTGCCGTCAAAACCCAAATTCAGATTCGCAAAGTTCTTGGAACTTGGATGATCCTCATAAGTCCGGGCAAAAGTCATGGGGAGTTTTCCTGAAGGACACACATTTCCGCTCAGTACGTCTGCTATACTTCTTCCTGCTTCCTGTCCTGGCTGCCAAGCAACAAGGATTGCGTCAACCATTTCTTCCCAATCGTTAGTCTTTACAGGACCACAGACATTCAAAATGACGGTCACTCTCTTTCCAAGAGCATGGAAGCTGTCGCTTACGTTGCTTATGAGTGCCAATTCTTCTTCGGTAAGATTATAGTCACCTTCCAGGGCACGGTCGTTGCCTTCTCCAGAACGTCGTCCAATGGTAATGAATGCTGCATCACATTCCTGTGCAACTTGAGAAGACAGCTCTGTGGTTACGGAGATTGGCATCTCATCTTTTAGTTGAGCGCCAAACCACCATCCACGTTCTTTGTTGATTTCGGCCAGTCTTTCGTTTTCGGAAGCCATGTGAGCTGCATAGGCATCGGTTATTTGCTTGTTAAGCGTAAAACCAACCTCCTTCAAACCATCGTCGATATTCATCACATACGCTTTATTCACATCACCGGCACCGGTTCCTCCTGCGATTGTTTCGTATGAAGTTACGCCAAAAAGGGCTATTTGGTTGCCTTGATTACAAGGAAGGGCATCCTGATTCTTGAGTAGTACGCACCCTTCCGCTCCAGCTTGCCTGGCGACAACAGCATGTGCTTTTAAGTCTGGGGCGTTCGAATATTTATACCCTCTTGACTTCGGGGTCTTATCGATAAGAGAAAGCATTCGTTCGAGATTGCGTTCAACTTCCTCCCATGTCAATTTGCCTTCGTTTATTGCGTTCATAATTACATCGTAACTGGAGCCGGAACCTGGCATGATGTTGTCGTTCCCTGCACCTACTTGAGCTGCAGCATCAGTACCTGCTCCCCAATCGGTCATCACGAGTCCTTCGTACCCCCAATCACCTCGCAGAATATCTTCGGTCAATTCACGGCTTTGACTGGCATGCTGTCCATTCACATAATTATAAGAAGTCATGATAGTCCATGGCTTACCTTCTTTGACAGCGATTTCGAAATTACGAAGATACAATTCTCTCAGCGTCCTTGTGCCGACACGACTGTCGCTGCTGCATCGATTAACTTCTTGGTTGTTGGCTGCAAAATGCTTGATAGAACATCCTACGCCATTACCCTGAATGCCTCGTACCATAGAAGCGGCTGTCCGGCCAGAGAGGAGCGGGTCTTCGGAATAATACTCAAAGTTGCGACCACATAAGGGGTTGCGCATCAAGTTCATGCCAGGGGCCAGCAAGACATCTACGCCATATTCCAGCACTTCGTTTCCCATTGCCATGCCAACTTCTTCCTGTAACTGTGTATTCCACGTGGCTGACAAAGATTCTCCAATAGGAAAACCTGTGCAGAAGAATGTCGAATCCGTTCCTTCACGACGGGGAGCAATCCGAAGACCGGCAGGACCATCTGCATATATAATGGAGGGAATGTTGAGTTCCTCGATGGGGTAACTTGCGGCGGCACTTCCGGGAACAGCATTCATTGCTGCAGCCATCATTTGTTGACTTTTGTCTTCGCCATCCGCCCCTTGTCCACTTCCTATCAGCAGTCTGACTTTCTGCTCTGGAGTCAGTTGTTGGATAAGTGCTTTATGATCTTTTTTCTGGCAACTAGCCAAAACTGTGATCGCAATTATCATAAAAAGTTTGTCTTTCATAAAAATCTGTATTTTATCTAAAATGATTATCCGCAAATAACCGACCGAAAATTTGTCTGAATCCCTGAAAAAGCTTATCTTTGCACCAGATTTAAAATTCCACTGCAAGATGAAGCTGTTTGAATTCACCCAACGTTTTCCCGACGAGGCTTCCTGCGAG
>JAZLIY010000110.1:0-22390 GCA_045617645.1 Bacteroidaceae bacterium
CACCGACCTCATCACCACGCGCCGTGTGATCTTCACGCCGAACGTGGACATCAAGGACGAGCTGAAGAAGACGTCCGTCAACATCACCTGCTACGACCGTAACGGCAACGTGGTGAAGCGCGTGACGAGCGACGATGACGGCGACATCGAGGACGAGAACGAGAACGAGAACCCTGGCGGTGGTTCGGGTTCCGGTAGTGGTTCGGGTAGCGGTAGCGGCACCGGTGGTGGCGGGAACGATGACCTGCCGATGGGGGCTTAATCAATGCATAATGCATAATGCATAATGCATAATTGATGGGGCGATGAAAGCGTCTGGAGGACGCCATCTCTTTAACCGGCGGTGCCGGACGTAGTGGCCCCCCCGGACCGAGGGCCTCACCAAAGAGGACGCGGCTGGAAGTCGCTACCTTGCACACATCCGAGGTATCGTCTTTGACTATCGTCTTCTTCCGTCACGACTCGGAAAAGCTCATGCGAGCATGGCTCTTCTCTCGCTGCTCCGTCAGTTCAGACGAGAATCGAAGGCTGGGTTCACATCCGAGCACATCTTCGCTACGCTCGATGTACCCGGTTACTGACCGCCTCTTCGAGGCTGTAGCGTCCTCCAGACGCTCTAATCATCTGATCATCGAATCAACCAAAAAATCAACATTGTTATGGATAAGAAGGAAATATGGAAATTTGTCGTTCAGACGCTTCTGGCAATTCTGACGGCTATCGCTACCGCACTGGGAATCAGCTGTGTCAGATATTGAGTATATCTGGCAAAGCTGAGAGGTGCAGCACTCGGATGGTACGAGGGGAGATTATATCTCGCCGAAGTAACATACGCTAAGTGCAAAGGGGGAGCTGCATCCACCTGATTAATGCATAATGCATAATGCATAATTGATGGGCGATGAAAGCGTCTGGAGGACGCCATCTCTTTAACCGGGGGTGCCGAACGTAGTGGCACCCTCGGACGGAGATCCTCCCCAAAAAGAACGCGACTGGAAGTCGCTACCTTGCACACATCCGAGGTATCGTCTTCCAGACGAGAATCGAGGGCTTGAGTTCACATCCGAGCACATCTTCGCTTTGCTCGATGTACCCGGTTCTTGACCGCCTCTTCGAGGCTGTAGCGTCCTCCAGACGCACTAATCATCTGATCAATCTCCCTCCAGACGCACTAATCATCTGATCGATAAATCTATCGCCTAATCGCCTATCATGCTCTGCGGATGTGCAGTTCGATGGCTTCGGGGTGCTGTGTGCTGAACTTACCGGCATCCTCTACGACCAGGGCCAGATAGCCACCGCCACCGGCTCCTGTCATCTTCCACGCCAGGACTCCGGGCATGGAGCTGTACTTGGCGATGTCGGTCGCCACGCTGGCTTCGGGGCAGGGCTTTCCCTCTATAATGGGATTCACCATGGCGGGGAACATGTTGACCTGCGCTTCGAAGGAGGCTCGGTAACTGACGGCAAAGGCCAGCAGGTCGTGGTTCAGGATGGCATTCCAGCACTTGTCGGCGGCATCGGCCAGGGCGGCTACCTTGGCAGGGGTTATGTCGCGCCCCTCCACAACGGAGCAACCGGGGAGACGGGGGTGCAGGGGCACCATCACCAGGTGCTCTTCCAGGAAACGGAGCATCATCTCGTCGGTCGTGGACTCTACCCGTTCGGGCCAGAAGTGATTGTCGTAATAGTGGCGGGCAAGTCCCGGAACACAGATGCCTATGGCATCCTGGGCACCCGAGATGTGTCCGCATTCGCGCTCGGGGTGGTTCTCGAAGCAGAAGACGAGGCGAGCCAGTGTCTCGGGTTCCATCTTCGGCAACTTGTACGGCCAGATCTTCTTGATGACGTTGCGCGTGCTGGTGGAAAGGCCGCTGCGGTCGCGGATGTCGAACGTGGGTTCCAGGCTGATGGTGATGGCCCATCCGGGGTGGTACTGCGACACATAGGGCTGGTCGATCCAGGTGCCGGCCAGATCCAGTCGGGTGGGAATCTCGCACGTCTGGCTTCCGGCATTCTCGGCTGCCGACTTGCTCATGGCTGCCTTCAGGGCCGTGGAGGAACGTGCCTGGAGTCCCTCGTGGGGGGTGCGCTGCAGTTCCACGTACTGGATGCCGCGCTCCTGGCATATCTGACGCTTGACGTCGGAACCGCCCTCGGCATTCACCACGAAGATGTCGGGACGCACGATGTCCAACGTGGGCAGGAAGTCGATGACGCCCAGCCCCTGGTTGATGTAGGCGTCCTTGACGTACCGGACGGACTTCACCATGAAGAGGCGTTCACTCTCGGGGAACATCGTCTTGTGATGCTTATACTCCAGAATGGTGGCATCGGAGCCGATGCCTACGTAGAGATCGCCATAGGCAGATGCCTGGCGGAAGAACTCGATGTGACCGGAATGCAACAGGTCGTAGCAACCGGATACGAAAACCTTTTTATTCATACGTATTTATTTCTTGTTGTATTTCTCTCTCAGATAGTTCATGTAGATGCGTACTGCCGTTTCCACCATGCGGATACAGGGGCGCTTCTGATAGTATGCCTGCGTGCGGGCTTCGGGCACGGGCGACAACGAGGTGCCGGGGAGTGGCGTACTGCCGATGGGGGCCAACCCCAACAGTTCGCGACAGAGCAAGCTGCCCGTTTCGGCGCGGAAATCCGATGCCAGGCGCTGCACCACCTCGTAATTCTTCTTCTTGACCTCGGCATCGGGATAGGGAACGGCATTCGTGCCTTCTGGCTCGGGCGTGTCCTGGGCATTGCCCACTTCCAACCCGGCCAACAGGAACATGCCACACGCGGCTCCGCAGGTCTCGCGCATACGGCCGATACCGCCACCGAAGGACGATGCCATACGCGCCATCAGGTCGGAGGGGACACCGTAGCAGTCGGCAAAGGCGATTCCCACCGCCTGGGCACAGTTGTAGCCCTTGCGGAAATTTTCCATTGCCTCCCCTACTCGCTTCTCCGTTTCACTCTCCCAATCGGTCACTTTCTGAAAATCCATTTCTCTTTCTTGTTTCATATTGCGTCCAAAGGTACGACAATGTTACCGAATTACCAAAAAACTTTTGTTTTTTCGCTCGGCAATGCAGAAAAATGATTTTGCATTCGCTTATTCGTACTTTGACCTGGGGTCGAAGATACTTTCGCTCAGCAATGAAAATAAAACAAGTTTTTTTTGTCATTGCATTCGCTTATTCGTATCTTTGCCCCCTGATATACGCGTAGAATATGGATAGAAAGATTCTTTTTCTGGTGGCTGTACTGGGCGTGGGGGCGGTTTCTGCACAGACACCCCTTAACCTGAAAACCGATTTGATGTCGGACACCGAAACCGTCTGGTGCGACGGATATGCCACCAATGCCTCGCTGCAAGATGCGGCCACGGCTATGGAACGGGCCAACAAGACACAAACCTCATATATACCCTATCAGGTAACGGCCATAGGCAGCACACACCCTGCATTGAGCTGGGAACTACCCTGCGGACAAAGGCAATGTGCCTACCGCATCCTGATGTCCACCAGCCGGGAGAAGCTGAAAGAGGGGGAGGCCGATGTGTGGGACAGCGGAAAGGTGGAATCGGACAGGATGGTTTCCATCGTGGCAGAGGGAAAGGAACTGGAACCCGGAAAGATCTATTTCTGGACGGTGAAGGTATGGAACGACAAGGGGGAGGAATCGCCCTACTCCACCCCACGAAGCTTCATCACGGCACAACAGACGGGAGGGGATTTCCCCCGGTACCCGCTGACGAAAACCTGCGAGAAACCGACCCGCATGCACAAGGATTCCGCATGGGAAGCCGACTTCGGAAGGGCGGCTTACGGACAGCTGCTGCTTACCGTCAGGAGTGAACAGGGAGACACGCTCACCATACGCCTGGGCGAGGCACAGAAGGACGGCCGTGTGAACAGGAAACCCGGTGCCAGCATCCGGTACACCGAATACCGTATGCACGTCCAGAGCGGCACCCACCAGTACCGGCTCGCATTCAAGCCGGACGAGCGCAATGCCATGATCAAGCCGCACGGACAGGACGTCCGTCCCATACTGATGCCGGATTACATCGGTGAAGTGTTCCCGTTCCGCTACTGCGAAATAGAGGGGAAGCAGGATGCCGAAATAGTGGACTTGTCGCGCGAAAGCGTCCATTACAGATGGGATGAACAGGCATCGTTCTTCCACAGTTCGGACACGGTGCTGAACCAGGTGTGGGAACTGTGCAAATACAGCATCCAGATGACTTCCTTCTGTGGTGTCTATGTAGATGGCGACCGCGAGCGAATCCCCTACGAGGCAGATGCACTCATCAACCAGCTGTCCCACTACTGCACGAATCAGGATTTCTCCATGGCACGCTACTCCGTGGATTACCTGTTGCACAACGCCACGTGGCCAACGGAATGGATCCTGCAAGCCCTTATCCTGGCTTGGAATGATTACATGTACACGGGAGACGCTACACTGCTGGAAAGGAACTACGACATCCTGAAAGCCCGCACATTGGTGGAAATGACACAGGAAAACGGCTTGATAAGTACCCGAAAGGGCGAACAATCCAAGGAACTGCTGAAACGGTGCGGCTACTATGGACGGGAGATACGCGACATCGTGGATTGGCCACAGAGCGGTGCCCTGGGCATAGGGAAAGAGGAAGCCGGGGAGGCGGACGGATACGAACTGGGGGACTTCAATACGGTGGTGAATGCGTTCCACTACCGGGCACTTGACCTGATGGGAAACATAGCAGAGGTGCTGGGGAAAAGTGGCGATGCCACGGAATTCCGCACAAGGGCATCCCAGGTGAAGGAAGCCATCAACCGCCTGCTGCTGAACACACGCGATGGGTGGTACACCGATGGATTGGAAACGGAGCATCATTCACTCCATGCCAGTATGTTCCCCTTGGCATTCGGCATAGTGCCGGAAAAGCAGAAAGCAAAAATCATCCACCATATCCAGAGCCGGGGAATGGCATGTAGTGTGTACGGGGCACAGTTCCTGTTGGATGCCCTGTACGAAGCAGAGGAACAGGATTACGCACTTCAACTGCTGACCTCCACGGGGAACAGGGGATGGTACAACATGTTGCAGACGGGTTCCACCGTAACGTTGGAGGCCTGGGACGCTAAATTCAAGCCCAACCTGGATTGGAACCACGCATGGGGTGCCGCTCCTGCCAACATCATACCGCGCCAGCTGATGGGCATACAGCCGATGGAAGCCGGATGGAAACGTATGCGCATAAAGCCTCAGCCGGGAAAACTGGCATTCGCCTCCATCCAGGTACCAACGATCCTGGGAGCCGTAAAAACAAAGTTTGAGCAACGGGAGGGGCACTTCCAGATGAACGTGGAAATCCCTTCAGGTACCGAGGCGGAAATCTGGTTGCCATTGACGGGAAAAAAGCAAAAGGTGGCCGTCAACGGACAAAACAAGGACTACGTCAGAAAGGGCAATCATGCCGTCTTCTGCCTGCCATCCGGCACGTATGAACTAATCGTCAGGGCTTCCGGCGACTAAGCGGGTCACCCTCGGAGGATTCCTCCTCTACATGCTGGGGGATAATCTCCTGTATCTTGCCGTCCTGGCATACGACAAGCGACTGCCGGGAATGCCCGGCACGCTGCCACAGACGCTGTTGAGCCAGACGGATGCCTTCGTCTATACGGAACTGCATTTCCTGTACTTCCTTCTCGGTCATTTTCCCTCGCCCTCCTCCTGCGGTTTTTCGTAGCGTTGTTTCAAAGCATTGAATACGTCTGGTTCCACGACCTCCACCTTGTCCGTACCCCATCCGTAAGCCAGTTTGCGCGCAGGACAGTTGCTGTTGTCGTAGAGTGTCCAGTAGTCGCACACGGGCATATAGAGACGGAAAAAGTTCTGCAATCCCGCTTCGTAACGCCTGCGGATAACATCCGTGGGAATATTGTGGCCACCCATGCTCACACGCTTCTGCACGCGCAACTCCGCCTGTTCCACGGAACTGAGCGAGAAGAAGAGCAGAGTGACGAAATAGCCACGTTTCTTGGCTTGCCGAATCAGCTTGACGTACGAACGCGTGGCCAGTGTCGTTTCGAAGGCAAAGGTCGTTCCCTCCTTCAGCAGGTAGATGATCCTGTCAATCATCAGACGTCCTGCCTGAATGGCCACACTCTCCGGGTTAAAGGGAGAAAGTCCTGCCGCTATCTCATCGGCATTGACGAATTCGCGGCAATCCAGCATTTCGGGAAGCACGGTGAAGCTGGCTGTCGTCTTGCCGGCTCCATTGCATCCCGCAATGACGTATAGATTCATCTTTTTCTGTTCCATTCTCCGTTATTTATTTGGATTTACTGTCTTTCTTCAACAAATCCGGGCGCAACCGCTTCGTCCGCTCGTAACTCTGCTGCAATTCCCATTCCTTGATCTTGGCATCATGACCGGACAACAGGATGTCGGGAACCTTCCACCCCTTGTACTCGGCAGGTCGCGTATAGACGGGCGCTGCCAGCAGATTGTCCTGGAAAGAATCGGACAAGGCACTCTGCTCGTCACCGATGGCACCGGGGATGATGCGCACGATGGCATCCGTCATCACGGCAGCCGCCAGCTCGCCTCCAGTCAATACATAGTCGCCGATGGACACTTCCTTGGTGATGAGATGCTCCCGTATGCGATAGTCAATGCCCTTGTAATGCCCGCACAGGATGATGAGGTTCTGCGCCAAGCTGAGCGTATTGGCCATGGGTTGGTCGAACTGCTCGCCATCGGGGGTAGTGAAGATGACCTCATCGTAATGGCGCTCGGACAGCAGCTGGCTGATGCAGCGGTCGATGGGTTCGCATTGCATCACCATGCCGGCAAAACCGCCAAAGGGATAGTCGTCAACCCTGCGCCAGCGGTTGGTACTGTAGTCGCGCAGGTTATGGACGTGGATCTCCACCAGCCCTTTCTTCTGGGCACGCCCCACGATCGACTCCCGGGTGAAGTTCTCCAGCAACTCAGGCAATACGGTTACGATGTCTATTCGCATATTCCAATTATGTCTTTTACCGACTGGAAGCCATGGCGCTCCAGATATTCATCAATACCCTTGACCACCTCTACGGTAATCGCAGGATTCAGGAAATTGGCTGTACCTATCTCTATGGCACTGGCTCCGGCCAACAAGAATTCCACGGCATCCGTGGCACTACAGATACCACCGAGCCCTATGACAGGAATCTGCACGGCATGTGCCACCTGGTACACCATACGCAGGGCCACCGGCTTCACGGCAGGGCCGCTCAAACCGCCTGTACCGATACTGAGCACACGGCATCGCTTCTCGGCATCGATGGCCATACCCATGAGGGTGTTGATAAGGCTCACGGCATCGGCACCTGCATCCTGGACGGCCAAGGCAATGTCCGTAATGCTCGTAACATTGGGCGACAGCTTCACGATAAGTGTCTTGTGGTATGCCTCACGCACAGCCTTCACCACACTGGCTGCCCCCTCGCAGGTAGTACCGAAAGCCATACCGCCATGCTTCACGTTGGGGCAGGAGATGTTCAGCTCGATGGCTGGAATATCCTCCAGTTCATCGATTTTAGCCGCACAAGCCGCATAATCCTCGGGGGAGTTGCCGGACACGTTCACGATCATATTCGTGCCTATCGTGCGAATCTGCGGATAGATATGCTCGCAGAAATAATCGACACCCTTGTTCTGCAAACCCACACAGTTCAGCATCCCCTGTGCCGTTTCTGCCATACGGGGATAAGGATTCCCCTGGCGGGGAGCCAGGGTAGTACCCTTCACGATGATGCCACCGATCTCCTCCAGGTTCACGAAATCCTGAAACTCCAAACCGTATCCAAACGTTCCGCTGGCGGTCATCACGGGATTCTTCAGTTGAAGCCCGGCTATATTTACACTCAGATCTGCCATTTCAATTGATTTATATCGAATACAGGACCTTCCTTACAAACACATACGTGCCCCTTTTCTTCTATATCCTCTACACAGCAAAGGCAAGCACCCACACCACAAGCCATCATGTTTTCCAGGCTTACCTCGCACGGTATGCCGGCTGTATGCGCGTAACGGGCCACGGCCACCATCATAGGCTTGGGGCCGCACACACAGATACGCGAGAAGCACTGCTGCCGGAGAATGCTGTGCTGGGTAACGAAACCCTTTTCTCCCAGCGAACCGTCCTCCGTAGTCACGTAAACCTGTCCCAAGGAGGCAAACAAATCCTGCTGCAAAAGGTCAGCACCACTTCTGGCTCCTAACAGAAAGACGGGTTCTCCACCCATATCCTTGATTCTGCGCCCCATATAGAGCAGGGGAGCTACTCCTACACCACCGCCCACCAAGAGGTAGCGTTCCTGGGCATCCCGGGGCATCGTGAAACCATTTCCCAAGGGAAGCACCACGTTCAGCAGATTGCCCGGTTGCAACGAGGCCAGCCATTGGGTACCGGCTCCCTTTACCTGTACCAGGAACCACACTTCATTCTTCTCGTAATCAACATAATGGATACTGATAGGTCGACGCAGGAACGTGTCGGCACTTCCATCTATACGAAGCTGGGCAAACTGTCCCGGCATCATCTCTGGAAGCTTCTTTCCATCCAGGGTAGCTTTCACCAGAACATGATGCGAACTGAGCCATCCCACATAGGTAACGGAAAGGTCTAAAATATACTTCTTCATTCAGATTCTACTAAATACAGCGCGAAGATACGACAATAATTCATAAATGCCTATTTTTTTTATAAAAAAAGAGAAAAATCCGGGCTACCCTATATATTTAGCCCCCATAACTCCATACGTATTCGTGATTTATTCTACACCTGGGATTGTGGTATAGAATCACAAAAAACAATGGTATTGTCGAATGAAAAAAAGGCCGGATACTGAATGGTTCCGTTATTTATTTCGAGGGAAAAACCTCGAAGGTTCCGTCATCATAGAAGACACGGATCTCGGAGATATGGCGTTGTGGCTTGTCAATATATTTTACTACCTCTTTTACGGTCGGCTGCATCTGGGTAGGTAAAACAGGATCCAAAACCGGCTTTTCCGGAACGTTGGGAACGAACAAGGGCAATTCCCCATCGGCACGGCCGGCATCAGTAGCACTCTCCGGATTCTTGGCATACATCTCTCCCTCAGCAAACATAAGCCAGGTAACACTTACCTCAGGGAAACGCTCGTGTATGGCAGCTATCATGGAAGTCGTAGGACGGGTACGTCCATTGAATACAGCAGATACGGTTGCCTCTGCCAAACACAACTCACGGGAAAATTCCTTTTGGGTCATTCCCTTCTGTTCCATCAGTTGTCTAATACGATCTTTCATACGAAAAATGGGGTGTACCCCTCGATATAGGTTTATAAATTCGGATGCAAAGGTATAAAATTCGTTTTGTATTTCCAAATTTCGCAACTACGAATCGAAAGAATAAAATTTGCAAATCCAACCCGTGACAAGAAAATCAGAAATGCAAATCACAGATGATTTGTGTTTGCAAACCCAAATTACACTATCTGTAAGCGCATAAAATACGCATAAAGAAAACCGATTTAAGAGCAATTGTTATTCTTGTTGGGTATTTAATGGTTATGATGGGTAGAAAGTCCATAAAATGGTCGTTTTGGTGCGGAAAAGCACAAAAAGTAATAAACCTTTACATATTCATTTAACGTATCTGCGTAATATTCTATATAGATATTTGATTTTAAATTTGTTATAGAATGTGCATATTTACCAATGAATATTCATTTACACTCCTAAATACGGCATATTTACATTTGTATATTTAAATTCACAAATAATGATTCGCTTGATTTGACTAGGTGGGATATTTGTAGATACGAATATGGCATTGTGCTAAATTCGTAATTCATATATTCGAATTTACACATCCACATTCTACAGAATCAGCAACCCGAACAGGAAAAAGCGAAAAAACGCGAAAAACGAGATGTTTTTGCCTGTCGTGAAAAAGCGTACAAAGACAAAATTCTACGCGATTCTCAGCGGGTCAGAATCATGCGCAACCTCCTAAAAGTCAAATTATACACGCAGAAAAAACGTGTATGGACAAAACAACAATCTGTGGAAAAATCAATGAAGAATAAAGAAAATAAGCTCCAAGAGCAGCTCTCCAGGAGATGTCCTGCACCCTCCTACCCCCTTGGAAGCGGCATCAGTTTTGCGTATTTCAGCCAGAATCTGCATTACTTTCACGCCACTGTAATTTTGCCGTGCAGGAAGAATATCCTGACGAACTTTCCAAAGCGATGAAGAAAGCCATTCTGCCACACCCCTGTCGGATTTATCCGGTGCATAATACGCCATCATAACATCCGAAAAAAATGTAAATAAATTTGAAAGTGTGGCAGGCAACGCAAAACCACGAGGATTTCCCTGGTAATAGCGCACGATCCTGTTTGCCCTGTACACATCACGATGAGCCAAAGCCGACTGCAATTCAAAGTTGTTAAACTCCTTGCTCATGCCCGTCTGCTCCTCCACCAGCGACTGGGTAATACGCCCCACCCCTCCCGGCAATGCCAGCAGCAGTTTGTCCATCTCCGAAGCCAGACGACACAAGTCAGCACCCACATAATCGGCCAGCATCTGCACCGCCTGAGGTTCAATCTCTGCCCCCAGGCGTTTTACATAGGCGATGATAAACCCAGGCAGCTTATCGTCATACAAACGTTTGCTTTCGAAGAGCACACCCATTTGCTGAACCATCTTCACGGCAGCCGTCCTTTTGTCGGCCGTCCCGTTCTTATGGCAGAAGATCAGCACGGTGGTGGGCGTATGGTGACGCAGATAGCTGTCAAGCCCTTCCAGCGACTTCAATCCCTGTGCCTCCCTGACGAGGACCACACGTCTGTCGGCCATCATCGGGAAAGTATGTGCCAGTTCTATGACCTGACCGATGGTTACATCTACCCCGTACACGACATCCAAGTTAAAATCCTTCTCCTCGGGCTTCAAGAGATTCTCCACCAGGAAATCGCTTATCTTATCGATATAATAGCCCTCTTCGCCCATCAGATAATAAACGGGCGCAAAGTCACCTTTCTGTATATTGCGGACGATTTCCTCGTATGTGATACCTTTCGTTGAAGCGGCCATCGTATCAAAAATCGAATTTCAGATGTCGTACGGTTCTCTTTTCATTCTTTATCATCCAGAGCGACTGTATGCCCAGCTCAACGTGCGTCTCCACGAAATTGGCCGTCACGGCATTGTCGCTTTGCACGCTTTTCACGCCTTCCGGCGTCATGGGATTGTCGCTGACCAGCAGCAAGGCTCCTGTTGGAATCTTGTTGGCATAGGCACAGGTGAAAAGCGTAGCTGTTTCCATATCCACAGCCATGGCACGTGTGGCAAGCAGCTTCTCCTTGAAACGCTCATCGTATTCCCACACCCTGCGGTTGGTCGTATATACGGTACCCGTCCAGTAATCCATTCCGGCATCGCGTATGGTACTGGAAACGGCACGTTGAAGCATAAAGGCAGGAAGAGCCGGCACCTCGGGCGGGAAATAGTCATTGCTGGTTCCCTCGCCCCTGATACCTGCGATAGGTAATATCAGGTCGCCAAGTTTTGTTCTGGCTGAAATACCTCCACACTTGCCCAGGAACAGGCAAGACTTGGGCTTTACGGCACCCAGCAGATCCATGATGATGGCAGCGTTGGGGCTCCCCATACCAAAATTGATGATGGTGATTCCCTCTGCTTCCGCGGTACGCATATTGGCTTCGTAATCCGGATGCTCAATACCGAACTTGTCGCAAAAGATGTCCACATAGCGGTTGAAGTTGGTCAGCAAAATATAATCGCTGAAATCCTCCAGTTGTCTATGCGTGTACCTTGGCAACCAATTTTCGACAATTTCCTGCTTTGTTTTCACTTCTTTTTCGTACTTTTGCCACAAAGATAGTATTTTTTTCAGATATGCTGGCACTAAATCTACCAAAAACAGAGCTCAACATCACAAAGAAGGGGGAAAAGCTGATGGTTTTTGACATTCTCAGACACAAGCAAGTGGTACTGACCCCCGAAGAATGGGTTCGTCAGCATTTCATCCATTTCCTGATAGAGCACAAGGGTTATCCGGCAGCACGCCTGGGCAACGAAATAGCGCTGGAACTGAACGGAACGAAAAAGCGGTGCGACAGCGTTCTGTTCGATGAGTATGCACGCCCGTGCATGATAATAGAGTATAAGGCGCCCCACATCAAGCTCACCCAGAAGACGTTGAACCAGATATGCCGCTACAACATGGCCATGCGCGTCAGCTATCTGATCCTCAGCAACGGAATAGAGCATTTCTGCGTCCTGGTTGACTACGAAAAAGGGGAATACCGTTATTTGGACGATATCCCCCATTATTCTCTTTTATAAAGGAATCCTATTATTCCTCTTTTTTACGTGAGCGACGGCGTTTTGGCTTCTCTTCAGCCTTCTGGGCGATTTCCACACCAGCCAGTTCAGGGTCGATCATGATGCGGCCACAGTATTCGCAAACAATGATTTTCTTGCGCATACGGATATCCAACTGACGCTGAGGCGGAATCTTATTGAAACAGCCACCACAGGCATCACGCTGTACGTACACGATACCCAATCCATTGCGACTGTTCTTGCGGATACGCTTGAAAGCCGTCAGCAGACGTGGCTCGATGCACAGTTCCAGGTTCTTGGCCTTCTCGCGCAGCTTGTCCTCATCGGCCTTGGTGTCACTGATGATCTCGTCCAGTTCGCTGTTCTTCAGATCCAGGTCAGCACGGCGATCACTTACCTGTACATTGTACTTGATGACATCCTGACTCTTTGTCTCTATCAGTTCCTTAGCCTCGGCAATCTTCTTCTCGTTCAGCTGATTATCCAGTTCAGCATATTCGATCTGCTTCGACAGGTTATCGTACTCACGGTTGTTGCGTACGGCATCCATCTGCTTCTTGTAGCGCTCGATATTGCTGTTGTTCAGCTGGATGTTGTTGCTCCGCTCGCTCACGTCACGTCTCAGCCCCTGGATTTCGTTGTTGATCTTCTCGATACGTGTTGTCAGACCTTCGATTTCATCCTCCAGGTCCTGTACCTCCAAGGGCAGCTCACCACGGAGTGTCTTGATCTTGTCAATCTCAGACAATGTCGTCTGCAACTGATACAAATTCTTCAATTTGTCCTCTACCGACAAATTAGCGGGATCTTTAGCTTTTTCTCTTGCCATTTCTTATAGGTATTTTATGGGGTTGGTGTCCACCGTTGTCATGTACAATGGCAACTGTGGGAACTCCTCGCCCAGAATTAGATTAAATATCTCTGTTGTATATCGTTCGCTTTGGTAGTGTCCCAGCACGCCAATCTGGATACGCTGCTCCATGCCGAAGTATTGATGGTAGTGCATCTCGCCCGTCAGGAACGCATCCGCCTGCTTTTTCACCGCCTCCTCCAGCAGGAAGTCACCGGCCCCTCCACACAAAGCCACGCTCTGGATGGGGCGCAGGAGCAGTTCGTTGTGCATCAGGCAATCCACGCGGAAGGCATCCTTCACGCGCTGCAGGAAAGCCAGCGAATCCTCCTCTGCCGTCAGATACCCTATCACCCCGCTTCCGGCCATCACGCTTCGTTCGCGCCCGTCCGTCATCACCGACACCCTATGCGGCTGCATCAGCTCTATGTCCACCAAGCCTATGCGCTCCGCCATGCGGTAGTTCACCCCGTCCTCCACGTTGTCCAGATTGGTGTGGGCGGCATAGATGCATATCTCGTTCTGTATGGCCATGCGCACGCAACGTTCCACATAGGTGGAATCCGAGATGGTCTTCAATCCGCGGAACAACAGGGGGTGATGAGAGATAACGAGGTTGCATTCCAGACTTACGGCCTCTCGGATCACCTCCTCGGTCACGTCCAGACACAATAATGCCCCTGATACTTCCGTCTCTGTCAATCCTATCTGCAAGCCCGCATTGTCATAGCTTTCCTGCAGAGGCAGAGGCGCGAATCGTTCAAGGGCAGCCAACACTTCCTTAATTTTCACGCTCATAATGCGATTTTTCAGCTGCAAAGATAAGGGTATTTGGCAAGAAATCCAAATTTCTCCCGTTTTTTCCCCAATAGCCCCGTGATTTTTAAGAAATGCCTTCATGAAGGGTGATGGTGGATGGACAACGTACAGACACCATACCCCCCAAAGAATTTGATCTATAGAAACTACAGACTCTATAGAAACTATAGAGGTATATAGAAAACATTATGCAAACACATGAGCCTTTTTGGGCTTACGCTCCTCTCTATCTTGACCGAAAGGCATCGCTTCCTGTGGAAGATGAGGAATCGGCCGGGGACGCACGCTGATGTAGTCGCGATGCTGCAGCCAGATGGTTTCTCCCTTTTCCATTTTCACCTCAATGCAACCACGGCCGGCATCAACAAGGCTATATGCTTTAGAGCGCCCATTTCGTTTGCAGACTTTCAGCTTATCCATAGGAATGGATGTCTGTATGCGACATACGCCACCATTTTCACTCTCTATCTGCACGAAAGCCGTATTACCTTCTTTCCGGACAGCACTTACCAGGAATGCACCCTGAGCCCTCATGCCGATGAAAGATGCATCCGGCCATCGGGAAGGCGTACCGTTAAAGATGCGGATACGGTCACCCCAGTCTTGCATGTAGAAGTCGTGCAGTGTCGTAAGACCACTTAATGGAGTTTCTATGACAGGGCCGTATTCAGCATATAACGTGTTAGGCATGAGAAAATCATTCAAGAAAGTGTCAAAATAATCAGCAGCCTCATCCCCCCTGCCTATGGTCGTCAGCATGGCAGCTTTCCCCGTATGCGAATAACCTTGATCCCCTTGCCAGCGGTCAATGCTGAGTTCCATTCTGCTTCTTTGTTCAGGAACGTCCCACGACAGGTGATGATAAGGATATATCATGAACAGATGAGAATAATGACGGTGGTTTGTCATATCGAATTTGAGATTCTCGCTCACCATGAATCCTGTTTCAGGGTCATATTGATAATCCACCAGACGGTTCAGGAAATCCTTCCACTGCGGCACCATCGGGTCGTGGATTTCACAGATGGAATCCACTCTCAGCAGAGTGATGAGACCCTGTCGCAGATTGGCCAGGTCGTAATTGGTATTCTTGCCAACTTGATAATTGTATTCCGGCGATGCCGTAGGGGGCAAGCTATACGTTCCATCCGGGTTTTCTATGCGGATATGGAAAAAGAGATTGATAGCCGACTTCAGCAAGGGAAAGAGTTTTTGGCTCATCTGTTCCTTGTCCCCGTATGCATTGCACTGCAGCCAGTAATAGTGCAACGTCCACGCCAAGTTCCCCACCTCGTATGCATTATACTGGGCCAAATAGGGCTGCAGGGGTTCATGAAAATCGTATGTACAGGTACGTGGCAGGACGGCTGCATCCGTCCACGCTTCCTGCCCATGAATGTCCGTCACGTTCCGGGTCAGGTTCTCGCGTTTGTCGTAGAGTGCATCCCAGAGCGGTTGAGCCAGCATGGCCAGGTTAGCCTTCGTTTGCCAGCTGTACGTCAATTGAATGTTCAGATTCATCCATACAGCAGGCCAAGGTGTATCCCACGATGGCCAGACGCCCTGCAGATCCACGATGGGGAGGCCAGGACGTGCCGTAGAAGCGAATTTGTAATATTGGGCCCAATAGTAGCTCTCGAATAGCGCATCCGGGAACGAAAGGAACGCTGCCTGTGGATAAAAGTCATGCCACCAGCGCAGATGATCCTTTGCTAGTTGTTTGGAGGAGAAACGAGCCGCCTCCTGGAGCAGCATGCGTGCTTCATTCACAGCTTCGTCAGCATCATCCTGCTGGGTTACCGTAGCCAGGATACGGCGTTTAGGGCCATCGCTCATTGTGAGCCAAGCCACCACATACGACCTTGCGATGGTCGCAAAGGTTGAGTCTGTAGCCAACGGCTGTACCACGAAGTGGAAATCACCTTCGTCCGTACGCACGGCATCAGGGTTTGCCTTTCCTTCACGGTTCAGGTAGTTGGGTGGAACATATTGGGGCATATAGAGAGATGTAGGGCTCACGGCCTTGAGGGGTACGAAGTCCCACTCATAGTTTGTTTCCTGACCCTCCGCCTCAGTCTCCATCACCATTACATTTTCACACGCATGCACGTAGGTAAGGAACGAGATGGCACCTTTGTCCGTGGTGAAACACCCTTTTGTCTGCGCATCATAGAGCGAGAGGCGCATCTTCTCTTTCGTCACGTGCCCTACTGTCGCCAGGGTGAAATAGCCTATAGGCAGACGGCCAGAGTTGTATAGGCTGAATGGCGAACGCGCCATTGTGACGTCACTTCGTCCCACGTTGAGCCGATAGACATCGTCACGCAGTTTATACATATTCAGCCCCAGTAAGCCATTGCCCATCAATGCCCCCGTGTAGTAGCCACGCCTTTGGTTAAAGTCATCGGTAACCCCCTCCGGATCGGTGGTCAGCTCATCCCAGTACATATCGTGTTGTGCCAAGAACGAAGGCCAGTCGATGTCTGCTGTTGATACTTTGCGGTTTCCTCCCAGACAGAACAGAGGAATAATGCTTATAATCAGAAGGATGCGTATTCTCATATTTACATTTATTTGTTTATTCCGCGATTAAAACGGGAACAAAAGTACGATTAAACGAGGGAAAAAGCAAATAACATTTGATAAATCGATCGCTTAATCGTACATTGAGCCGAAGCTCGAAGATACTTACGCTTGCCATTGGGATGCTGTCCTGCTGTATTGGAAGTATTTTGACCTTCTAAAATGATAAAGTATATAAGTAGATAGCCACTAAAAAAAGTGTCTGAAACAGAGCCACGAATATTGAGCAAACCGTTATTTATTTTCAAAAATACACCTTTCTGCAAGAAAATTCTCGGTCAGGGAACGTATTTTATTCAGAAAAAAGTTACCTTTGCACATCAAAAATATACAGGAAATGTCAAGCACTCTTAGATTTCAGGTCGTAGGCGAAGCTTTTGCCAAGAAGCCAGTGGAAGTACCGAACCGCGAAGACCGTCCGAGCGAGTTTTTTGCCAAATACGTGTTCAACCGTCAGAAGATGTACCACTACCTGCCCCTGCAGGTGTACCGCAAGATGTGTGATGTCATCGACAACGGAGACACACTGGACATGGCCACCGCCAATGCCGTGGCCGAAGGCATGAAGAAATGGGCCATGGAGCTCGGTGCCACCCATTGCACCCACTGGTTCCAGCCCCTGACCGAAGGCACGGCCGAGAAGCACGATGGCTTCGTGGAGCACGATGGCAAGGGCGGTATGGTGGAAGAGTTCACCGGCAAGGAGCTCATCCAGCAGGAACCCGATGCATCCAGTTTCCCCAGCGGAGGCATCCGCAGCACTTTCGAGGCACGAGGCTACAGTGCCTGGGATCCCTCGAGTCCCGTCTTCGTCATCGGAGACACGCTCATGATCCCCACCATCTTCATTTCCTATACCGGAGAAGCGCTTGACTACAAGACCCCCCTGAAGAAATCCATCCATGCCGTGGACAAGGCAGCCACCGAGGTCTCTCGCTATTTCTATCCGAGCGTATCGAAGGTCATCAGCAACCTGGGATGGGAACAGGAATATTTCCTGGTGGACGAGACACTCTATGCCGCACGCCCCGACCTGTTGATGACCGGCCGCACGCTGATGGGGCACGACAGCGCCAAGAACCAGCAGATGGACGACCACTATTTCGGCAGCATACCCGAGCGCGTGGCCTCCTTCATGAAAGATTTGGAAATCCAGGCCCTGGAACTGGGCATCCCCTGCAAGACCCGCCACAACGAGGTGGCTCCCAACCAGTACGAGTTCGCCCCCATCTTCGAGGAGATGAACCTGGCCATCGACCACAACATGCTCATGATGAGCCTGATGAAAAGGGTTGCACGCCGACACGGTTTCCGCTGCGTCCTGCACGAAAAGCCCTTTGCCGGCATCAACGGCTCCGGCAAGCATTGCAACTGGAGTCTGAGTACCGACACCGGCATCCTGTTGCACAGCCCCGGCAAGACGCCACTGGACAACCTGCGGTTCGTCACCTTCATCGTAGAGACCCTGATGGCCGTACACCGTCACAACGGCCTGCTCAAGGGAGCCATCATCAGCGCCACCAACGCCCACCGTCTGGGTGCCCACGAAGCCCCGCCAGCCATCATCTCCAGTTTCCTGGGCAAACAGCTCTCCAACCTGCTCGAGCATCTCGAGAAAAGTTCCGACAACGAGCTCATCAGCCTGGTAGGCAAACAGGCATTCAATCTGGACATCCCTCAGATTCCCGAGCTCATGCTCGACAATACCGACCGCAACCGCACCAGTCCCTTCGCCTTCACCGGTAACCGTTTCGAGTTCCGCGCCGTGGGTGCGCAAGCCAATTGTGCAGCCGCCATGATTGTCCTGAACACCGCTGTTGCCGAGGCCCTTACGGACTTCAAATGCCGGGTGGACGCCCTGATAGAGGGAGGCACTGACCCCATGAAAGCCATCCTGCAGACCGTACGCCAGGACATCCTCACCTGCAAGCCCATCCACTTCGAGGGGAACGGCTATTCCGATGAGTGGAAGGAGGAGGCAGCACGCCGAGGACTGGACGTAGAGACAAGTGCCCCCAGGATGATTGCCAGTTACCTGAAGCCGGAAAGCATCCGCATGTTCGGCGACATGAAAGTGCTCACCCAACCCGAACTGGAGGCACGTACCGAAATCAAGCTGAACACCTATACCAAGAAGATACAGATCGAGGCCCGCATCTTCGGTGACCTCTGCCTCAACCACATCATCCCCGTGGCCACACGCTACCAGAGCCAGCTCATCGACAACGTACACAAGGTGAAGGAAATCTTCCCCCCGGAAACGGCAGACAAGCTCAATGCCAATAACCTTCGCCTTATCCAGCAGATAAGCGAGCACGGCAGTTTCATAGCAGAGAACGTACAACGTCTAGTGGATGCCCGCAAGATAGCCAACGTACTCGAGGACGAATACCAGAAGGCCGTGGCCTACCACGACACCGTAGCCCCCCTCATCGAAAGCATCCGCACCCATGTCGATGAACTGGAGCTCATCGTGGACGATGAACTGTGGCCCCTGCCCAAGTACCGCGAGATGCTCTTCATTCGCTAAAAAGTGGACTCCATTATTTATATATGTATATCCGAGGAACAGGTCCCGTGTGGGACTTGCCTTTCGTGCAAAAAGCAGTTAATCATCGCATAGCGATGGGATATTGGTAGCCAGCCATTATCTGATGCCCACGGCATCAACCTGTCCAAATCTTTTTTTCCTCACACATGTGAGGCATTTTGTATCCGAAGGACATTTAGTTCCCGTTGCAACGTCAAATTTAACGTTCGTTAAGTCCTCATTATATAATAAAAGAGAGGGAAAAGGCTAAAAAGCGACCTAAAAAGGATGATTTTGGACAATTTCAAGCCTTTATTCATAAATAAATGCTATTTTTGCACACGTGATATATCGCTTACGCGAAGAAAAATCACGTTTCTTGCCTTTGTGTCATTGCAGATACCACAAAAAGGGTGAACGCAGAACGACAAGAAGTAAGTATATAGAATGGCAGGCTTGGAAATGAAGTTCGACCATGACACAACAGAGGAAATCAGAGCGACAGTGACTAACACTGACGGCGGCGGAGCCGTGCAAAGCGAGGCCGCCCAAAGCCCTCGTTACTGGTATATCGGCATCGTCAACAACCGCCACGAGAAGAAAGTGGCAGGAATGGTCAGGAGGGATTTCCCCCAGACAGAAGCCTACGTTCCCGTCCGTCGGGAAACCCGTACCTGGAGCAAGGGGCGCAAGCGCGAAGTAGAAATGGTCGTCATCCCCGCCAAGCTCTTTGTCCACGCCACCGAAGAAGAACGCCTCTCCATCCTTAAGCATCATGTCGGGGTATCCCATTTTATGGTGGATGCAGCCAAGCAGCTGACCGCTCACAGCATGCACCCCATAGCACGTGTTCCCGAAGAGCAGATGGCTCAGCTCCGCCTCATGCTCGAGTACTCCCCAACCCCTGTGGAATTCTCTGAATGCCACTTCGCCAAGGGCGACAAGGTCCGGGTTGTCTCCGGTCCCCTGAAGAGCTTGGAAGGCATCGTATGCCGGAACACCCACGGCAAGCCCCGTATCTACATCACGATAGAAGCCCTTGGCAGTGCCAACACCGAAATAGACATCACCGCCATCGAAAAAATAGAATCATTATGAATATCATTCGTAAAATCTGTAACTGGTACTTCTCCCGTACCGCCCTCCCCTATTGGTGCATCCTGGCCCTGGACTGCGCCATCGTGTTCTTTGCCGGGATAACGGTCTTTTACCTGCGACAGGGAGGTCTGCAGCTCGCCCAGCATTTCTGGCCACTGGCAGCTGGCCTTGCCGTATGCCTTGCTGTTTTCGTCTTAGTCTTCAGGATCTTCCACACCTTCCTCGGATTCATGCGGTACTCCTCCTTTGTCGATTTGTACCGCCTGGCCTACAGCAATGCCACGGCCTGCATCGGAGTATGCCTCCTCCACCAGGCACAGATACGCCTCGGCCTCACCCAGTATCTCCTCATCCCCCGTTTCTGCAGTGCCATAGAGATCTTCATCCTGGCCACCCTCCTCATGTGGGCCGTCAGGATTGTCGTCAAGACCCTCCACGACATCTACCGGGGAACCGACAACACCCGGGCATCCTTCATCTACGGCTGCATGGAAGGCGGCATCGCACTGGCCAAGAGCATCCGCAGCGAGAGTCCCGCACGCTACAGGCTCAAGGGATTCATCAGCACGGACCCCAGCCTCAGCGGTTCCTGGCTCCTGGGCGTCAAGGTGTACGAGGACACGGACGACCTTGTATCCCTCATGAAGGAGAAGAGAGTCAGCGTACTCCTCGTATCCCCCATACAGACCGAGCGCTTCACCTCGCGCTCCACCCTTATCGATGCCCTCATCGGTGCCGGCATCAAGATCTACATGATGTCCTCGGCAGAGGAATGGGACGGAAAATCCGAACTCTCCCACAATAGGCTTCGCGAGGTAGAAATTGAAGACCTCCTGCCTCGCGATAAGATAGAGGTCGACATGGCAGCCATAGACTCCATGCTTCAGGGCAAGCGCATCCTCATCACCGGAGCAGCCGGCAGCATCGGAAGCGAGATGGCCCGCCAGGTAGCCCAGTTCCAGCCCGATGAGCTCATCCTCATTGACCAGGCAGAGACCCCCATGCACGATATGAGGCTTTGGATGAACAACTTCCTATCCTCATCGTCAATCATCAATCATTCATCATCAATCGCTAATCATCAATCATCAATCAATAATCATTCATCATCCATCGCTAATCCCCCCAAGATCTTTACCATCGTAGGCTCCATCACCAACCAGGAACAGATGGAGAAGATCTTCTCCGAGCACCGTCCCGAGTACGTCTTCCATGCCGCAGCCTACAAGCACGTCCCCATGATGGAGGACAATCCCGGCATGGCCGTGCAGAACAACATATATGGCACCCGCGTCATTGCCGACCTGGCCGTCAAGTACGGCACGAAGAAGTTCGTCATGATCAGTACCGACAAGGCCGTCAACCCCACCAACGTCATGGGATGCTCCAAGCGCATCTGCGAGATTTACTGTCAGAGTCTGAACGCCCATCTCCGTCAGCAAGAGTCTCAGAACCCTTCCCTTCAGGGAGGGGCAGGGGTAGGCTGTCAGAACCCATCCCTCCAGGGAGGGGCAGGGGTAGGCTGTCAGTTCATCACCACCCGCTTCGGCAACGTCCTCGGTTCCAACGGCAGCGTCATCCCCATCTTCAGGGAGCAGATCAGGAAAGGAGGCCCCGTCATGGTCACACACCCCGACATCATCCGCTTCTTCATGCTCATCCCCGAAGCATGCCGCCTCGTACTGGAGGCCGGCACCATGGGCAAGGGAGGCGAGATCTTCGTCTTCGACATGGGCGAGCCCGTCAGGATCGTGGACCTCGCCAAGAGGATGATCGCCCTCTCGGGTGCCAAGAACGTAGAGATCAAGTTCTCCGGCCTCCGGGAAGGAGAGAAGCTCTACGAGGAAGTCCTCAACGATGCCGAGCAGACCAAGCCCACCGTCCATCCCAAGATCAAGGTCGCCTCAGTACGGGAATACCCGTACGAGCTCGCCCTCCAGAACGAGAAAGACCTCTACACCCTCTCCTTCACCTTCGATGACATGGCCATCGTCCAAAAGATGAAAGAGATTGTCCCTGAGTACAAATCTCGTAATTCAAAGTACGAGATTCTGGACAAATGACAATCTCTTGAATCGAAAAGATGAAGGTTGCGAGTA
>JAZLIY010000111.1:0-24332 GCA_045617645.1 Bacteroidaceae bacterium
CAGAATCGCTGAACTCAAAGATCAAATGCTTCCGAGCACAAGTGAAAGGAGTCAGAGACATACCATTCTTCATGTATCGTTTGGCAACAGTTTTGGGTTAGCATCCGTACACCCTCCCCACAGGGTTTGTCGGTTGCGCCAGTTTTAGATTATTACAGGTGGTGCATTTTTAAGTTAGAATATACACCCTGCTCGGCTTCGGGCAACAGATATACGACAGATCCGGCTCTTTTCTGGGCAAATATGAGAGTGGCTGTGTCTATGGCCGTTCCGTTTCATACGAGGGTAAGGTGGACGCGGGCAGGTTCTATAGCCGTTCCGGCAGTTATCTGGGGTACATGCAGGATGGCCGTTTCTACGATGGCAGCGGGAGTTACGTAGGGCATGTCAAGGACGGCTGCGTTTACGACAGGTCCGGTTCCATGATAGGCAGAGCCAGCAATGTGCCCGGTAACATCGTGGCCCTTGTCTTCTTCTACGGAATCTATAACCTGCGGTATTTATCCTCAATAAAAGCGCCTCCCGGAAGATATTTTTCGCCGCAGATTTGGCTGTTTCGCACGGAATTTGTAATTTTGCAGCCACTTTGGAATGGAGAGATGCCGGAGTGGTCGAACGGACCGCACTCGAAATGCGGCAAGCGGGTAACTGCTTCCAGGGTTCGAATCCCTGTCTCTCCGCTCAGGGGAAGCGTATGGATCAGGCGGTTCGTGCGCTTTTTTTGTGTTATATTTGTTAAATCGCTCGCTTAATCGTATATTTATCCCCGAAATGAACAGAAACAGTTTATGAAACGAAATTTTTCCCTTGTATTTCTGGCCCTTTTTCTTTGTCTTGCCTGCAACGAGAAGGGTGTGGCACCTCTCTCTCCATCGGACGGCGGACAGGAGCCTTCCCAGGGCGCGAGCCGTATCGTCGTATTGAATGCAGAGGCTGATGTATCGACGCGTACAATGCTATGTAACAAGCATATACTATGGTCGGAGGACGATGAGATACGTGTCTCTGGAACGAAGGTTGGGCATACGGCCATCGTGGGCACGCTGTCGGGCACGACGCAGGGATACGGCATCCCGGTGAATGCTCCGGGTTCGGCCCTGGTGCGTTACGGCAGCATAAAGATCGAGGAGACGACTCTGGTGGACGGAGAACGCCAGGTAAAGGACGTGACGGCCGACATCACCCGTCAGAACCCCAATCCGCTGCTTTACGGCATCTATACCATGAGCAGCAATTACCGCTACGTTCCGGCCGGCGAGTGTGTGGAGGCGGAAATAAATCAGTCGGGAAGTGCCTATTCGATACCCCTCATCCAGTCGAGTTCCCGTTGCGACCTGTCGGAAACGCATACGGTAACCGTGGCGATGGACGATGTGGAATACAGTTTGGATGACGGCGACACCTGGCACAGGGTGACAAGTGCCGAGGAACTGCGGAACGGATTCGGCTCGAAGGGCAAACTGTCTCCCGAACCGACATTCGAGTGTGATGTCTTCGACCTGCGCCTGTCCCTGACAGAGGGTGCCGGAACCACGCACGCCACCTTCGAGGGAACGACAGCCTCCGAAGCCGACCCGTCGGAGGGCACGCTGGCCGTCTATCCCTACAGTGCCGTACAAGGCATAGGTGAGGGTGGCATACGGGTGGCTCTGCCCGACCGCCAGAATTACGCCGAGGAGTCTTTCGGAAACGGTTGCAACCCGATGGCGAGCACCCTGAAAAAGGACGGGGATGGCTACAGAACCCTGTTCCGTAACCTGTGTGGCGCCTTGCGACTGACGCTGACGGGCGACTGCACCCTGAACACCATCAGCGTGACGGACAGGGCAGGGCAGATGCTGTACGGAACGGCCAACCTGACTCCCGAAAACTATGCCGACGGCATCCATACGGAGGTACTGGCGGGTGGTGGCTGTACCCTGACGCTCGACTGCCCCGGCGTGACGTTGACCGAGGACAGCCTGCATTTCTTCTTTGTGGTGCCCGTAGGGGCTTTCTCCGAGGGCTTGACGGTGACGGTGACGACCGATGACGGACGTTCGCAAACCTTCGGCACGGACGAGGACAACACCATCGTGCGTTCCGGTATCATGGAGATGCAGCCCATGGACATTTCGGAACTGATAGAGACGGTTGACGTGGAGAACGAAACCCTCCGCCGGTACCTTTCCTACGGGCGATATGAGAGGTTCGGCTCCAGAAGCCATTTCGACACTTACGGCAATGTGCTGAATGGCTCCTTCTGCTTCGGCAAGGACTATCCGGCACCGTACCACATCACATGGGCGGGCGATGCCGACACGGAATATACGGTGTCGTGGACGGACGAGACGAGGGGACGTACCTTCTCCGAGCGCCTGGTCGTGGGCAACGGCTTCGACTTCGAGAACCTGGTGCCAGGGCACCGCTATTCCTATACCGTTTCCTGCGGATCGGACAAGTTGAGGCAGGGAACCTTCGACGTGTCCGGAATGGTGCGTTTCGTGCGTATCGCCGATTCCTGGAACTACCGCGACCTGGGCGGGTGGTCGGGTCTTGGCGGCAAGCCCGTCAGGTATGAATGGATCTATCGCGGCGGCAGTTTGAACGGCACCTGGTACGGTGGTGAGGAGAACATCAATTCCATAGCCGTGGCAGCCAACTACACCTTCTCCCCCGAAGGGTTGCAGCAGGTCGAGGACATTGGCATAAGGGCCGAGCTGGATCTGCGCGGAAAGACCGGCGACGGACAGCCGTGGAGCCAGGAGTCGGGTATGCATTCACGCTCCATAGAGGAGTGTCATCTGCCCGAAGGCTCGGATTTCATTCAGATCATGACCGACCAGGGATTGCAGAACCCGATGAACGTAAGTTCCGTGGTACAGGATGTGGCTTGGATTATCCAGAAGGTCGTACACGAGGGGAAACCGGTGGCCTTCCATTGCAAGTCGGGAGCCGACCGAACGGGTGCCGTGGCCATGCTCATTCAGGCACTCTTGGGTGTGCATCCGGGCGACATTGCCCGCGACTACGAACTTACCACCTTGTCGCACGAGAACCTGGTTCTGCATCACAGTACCGGCTTGTCGGTAAGAAGGGCCGACCAGGCAGGTTACGGATTCTTCCACAACGGCTTTACCACCCTGGCGCTGCCGTCCCCCTGCGACGATGCCGTCAGGATGCAGCAGCAGGCCTATTACTACCTGAACCGCTATTTTGCCGAACGGGGCGATGCCATCAGCGCCTCCGACCTGGATGCCTTCATCTGCTTCATGCTGGATATGGACGAGGGACGCTATGCCGCCTACCGTCCTTCGTGGGCCGTGGAGACGGGCAATTCGCTGTCCTCCATCTTTACGCAGGACGATGCGGATGACATAGAAGGTATGTACGGGATTCGCTCTGCTTCTACCTGGCAGTAGTGCGCGACAGAGTTCTGCTTACGGCATCATGCCAACGGTGTCTGGCGTCTTCCTGCTGCTCCTGGCTCATGGACGGGGTGAACTGCCGTTCGGCTTGCCAATGGTCGGAAATGTCCTCCAAACTGTCCCAGTAGCCGACAGCCAGGCCTGCCATATAGGCGGCTCCCAAAGCCGTGGTTTCCGTGAAGCGAGGACGTGTGACGGAGACGTCCAGAATGTCCGACTGGAACTGCATCAGCAGGTTGTTGCGTGAAGCTCCGCCGTCCACTTTCAACGTTTCGATGGCTATGCCGGAGTCGTGCTCCATTGCCTCTACGATGTCCATCGTCTGGAAAGCGATGCCTTCGAGTGCCGCACGGGCGATGTGACCGGCTTTCGTGCCACGGGTGATGCCGTTGATGCTGCCCTGGGCATACGCATCCCAATAGGGCACTCCAAGGCCGGTGAGGGCCGGCACGAAATAGACGCCTCCGTTGTCGGGAACCGAAGCGGCAAGTGCCTCCACCTCCTGAGAGGAACGGATGATGCCAAGGCCGTCCCTGAGCCATTGGACAACGGAACCGGCCACGAAGATGCTGCCTTCGAGGGCATAGTTGACCTGCGAGCCGATTTTCCACGCAACGGTCGTCAGTAGGTTGCTGTTCGACAGGATGGGCTTCTCTCCGATGTTCATCAACAGGAAACAGCCGGTGCCATAAGTGTTCTTCACGTCGCCCGGATGAATGCACATCTGACCGAAGAGAGCGGCTTGCTGGTCGCCCATGATGCCTGCCACCTCTACCGTATCGTTCCCCGTTCCCAATCCTTTCAGACAAGGCGTCTGTCCGTATTTCTCGGAACAAGAGCGTACCTCCGGCATCATGCTAGCGGGAATGCCCATCAGTTCGAGCAACTCATCGTCCCATTGCATCGTGTGTATGTTGAAGAGCATCGTGCGCGAGGCATTCGTGACGTCGGTGACGTGGCAGCGTCCCTCCGTCAGGTTCCATACCAGCCAGGAGTCAACGGTGCCGAAGCGCAGTTCCCCTCGCTGGGCGCGTTCCTTGGCCCCCTTTACGTTCTCCAGCATCCAGCGTATCTTGGTGGCGCTGAAATAGGCATCCACGATAAGGCCTGTCTTCTGCTGTATACGCTCTGCCCAACCTTCGCTTCGCAATTGCTCGCAATAGTCGGCCGTGCGTCTGTCCTGCCATACGATGGCCTTGCAGATGGGTTCTCCCGTCCTGGCGTCCCAGATGATGGTCGTCTCGCGTTGGTTGGCTATGCCGATGGCGGCAATCTTGGCGTCGTTGCCCATGGCTTCCACGGCCTTCCTCATCACGGCCCTTTCCGACTCCCATATTTCCTGGGCATCGTGTTCAACCCATCCGGGTGATGGGAAATATTGTGTAAATTCCTGCTGGCTGACAAACTGTATGCTTCCTTCTCGGTCAAAGACGATTGCCCTGGAGCTGCTGGTGCCTTGATCCAAGGCCAGGATGTAGGTATTTTTCATTTTCTTCTTGTTCAATTCATTGTTTGACACACGGCATCGTGCTGGTGCGCGTACTGCCCTGTGAGGCTATTTGCTGCTCAAAAGTAGTCATTATTTTCCAATCAACTCGCTTTTGTCCCTTTATTTTTCTTCTTTTTGATGCTTTCTTGATACAACCTACCGCAAAATTGCGTACCTTTATCGGCTCAAAATCAAAAATGAACGCATATAAGCTCACATCCCAGTACGAACCGACCGGTGACCAACCCGAGGCGATACGGCAATTGACGGAAGGCATCCTGTCGGGCGTTCCGGCACAGACGCTGCTTGGCGTTACGGGTAGCGGAAAGACCTTTACCGTGGCCAACGTCATCGCCAATGTGGGGAAACCGACCCTCATCCTGAGTCACAACAAGACGCTGGCAGCGCAGCTCTACGGCGAGATGAAGCAGTTCTTCCCCCACAATGCCGTGGAATACTATGTGAGCTACTACGATTATTATCAGCCGGAAGCCTACATCCCCAGCACGGATACCTACATAGAAAAGGACCTGGCCATCAACGAGGAAATAGACAAGCTACGGCTGTCGGCCACCAGCGCCTTGCTCAGTGGCAGAAAGGACGTGATAGTGGTGAGCAGCGTCTCCTGTATCTACGGTATGGGAAATCCCGGCGCCTTCTACGAGAACGTCATCAACTTGAGGGTGGGGCAGGTCATCGACCGCAACGAACTGCTGCGTCGCCTGTTGGCCAGCTTGTACGTGCGCAACGACCTGAACCTGAAGAGGGGAGAGGTACGTGTGAAGGGCGATACGGTGGACATCGCATTGGCATACAGCGACAACCTGCTACGCGTGACGTATTTCGACGATGAGATAGAGGCATTGGAGGAGATTGACCCCCTGACCCTGTCCAGGGTCGGTTCCTACGACGAGTATCATGTCTATCCGGCCAACCTCTTTATGACAAGCAAGGAAACACAGGAACAGGCCATCCGTAACATTGAGGACGACCTACGTCTGCAAGTGGCTTATTTCGAGGAGATAGGGAAACCATTGGAAGCCAAGCGACTGCACGAACGGGTGACGTATGACGTGGAGATGATACGGGAATTGGGACATTGTTCCGGCATCGAGAATTACAGCCGTTATTTCGACGGCAGGGAAGCCGGCACACGGCCGTTTTGCCTGCTGGATTTCTTCCCGAAGGACTTTCTGATGGTGATTGACGAGAGCCACGTTTCCGTTCCTCAGATAAGTGCCATGTACGGTGGCGACCAGGCACGAAAGACCAATTTGGTGGAGTACGGATTCCGTCTGCCGGCAGCCAAGGATAACCGACCGCTGAAATTTTCCGAGTTTCAGGAACTTACGAACCAGGTCATCTACGTTAGTGCCACTCCGGCCGATTATGAGTTGGCAGAGAGCGAAGGCATCGTGGTGGAACAGCTGATTCGTCCTACGGGCTTGCTCGACCCCGTCATCGAGGTTCGTCCTACGATGAATCAGGTGGACGATCTGGAGGAAGAAATTCAACTGTGCATCGAGCGGGAAGAACGCGTTCTGGTGACGACCCTGACCAAGCGGATGGCTGAGGAACTGACCGAATATCTGTTGGGGCACGGGGTACGGGTGACGTACATCCACAGCGATGTGGACACCCTGGAGCGCGTGCAGATCATGGACGACCTGCGAGCGGGCAGATACGATGTGCTAGTGGGTGTCAATCTGCTGCGCGAGGGACTCGACCTGCCGGAGGTGTCGCTAGTGGCCATTCTGGATGCCGACAAGGAGGGCTTCCTCAGGAGTCATCGCAGTTTGACGCAAACGGTGGGACGTGCGGCAAGAAACATCCACGGGAAAGCCATTATGTATGGTGATCACATAACGGAATCCATGCAGAAGACCATCGACGAGACGAACCGCAGACGCGAGAAGCAGTTGCATTATAACGAAGAACACCACATCACTCCCCGTCAGATCCAGAAGGCGCGTACTATGGGAGATCTGATTCAGATTCAGCAAGAAACGGGCGAAACGAGGGCGTATGTGGAAACGGAAGACAGGATGTATTCGGTGGCCGATCCCATTGTGCAGATGATGAGTCGGGAGCAGTTGGAAAAGTCCATCGAGACGACACGCAAACGGATGCAGGAAGCTGCCAAGAAACTGGATTTCATCGAAGCCGCAGCCCTCCGCGATGAAATGCTGAGGATGCAGGCAATGTTGGACAAGCGCTCTGCCGAATAACGAAAAATCCCTTTGCCGTAAAACGTGTTTCTCGGTCGGCAAATCACACTTCTTGCCGTTTTATTTGATTTTTCGCTCGCTTATTCGTATCTTTGACTATCGTCTAAAATACTTTCGCTCGGAAAAACTCAAATTTATTTGATTTTTCACTCACTTATTCGTATCTTTGACTGTTGTCTAAAATACTTTCGCTCGGAAAAACCCAAATTTATTTGGTTTTTCGTTCGCTTATTCGTATCTTTGCGCCCTGTTATAGTAGTATGCGCGTAAAAATGAAGAAATATTCAGCAATCCTTCTTCTCTTGTCGGTCTTCCTGGCCTCCTGTGGCGAATATGCCAAGGTACAGAAGACGGAGGACTACGAATATAAATACGAAACGGCCAAGGCCTATTATGTGGACGGACATTACAGCAGGGCCAGTCAGTTGTTCGGTGACATGTTGGCGGTGATGAAGGGTACTTCATACGGAGAGGAATGTCTCTATCTGCTGGCCACGAGTACGTTCAACTGCAAGGATTACGAATCGGCTGCTTCCTATTTCAGAAAGTATTATCAATCCTATCCGAAGGGACTTTATGTCGAATATGCCCACTATTACAGCGGTTTGGCCCTGTATAGGCAGACACCGGATTCCCGATTGGATCAGGCAACGACGAAGGAGGCCATAAACGAACTGCAATCGTTCCTGGATGCCTATCCCGAAACGAACCTGAAGGACGTGACACAGGAAATGATCTATACTCTCCAGGACAAGTTGGTGGAGAAGGAATTCCTGTCGGCCAAACTGTATTACGACCTGGGGACCTACGTAAACAACTGTGCCTATGGTGGCAACAACTACGAGGCATGTGTGGTGACCTCCCAGAACGCCCTAAAGGATTATCCGTATGCCACGGCTGCCCGTCGCGAGGAATTTTCCATTATGATACTGAAATCAAAATATCATCTGGCAAGGCAGAGTGTGGAAGACAGGCGGATAGGTCGCTATCGTGAAGTGATAGATGAATACTATGCGTTTGTCAATGATTTCCCGGAAAGCAAGTACCTGAAGGATGCGCAGGAGATATTCCGTGTCTCCGATGCCATCGTGAAAAAATCCAACGTGACAGAAGATGATTTGTCGGTGGTGATACAATAAGGCAGACGGCTGTCCGGAATCGGACAAACAGTACAAAAGAGTAAAAAGAACAAATAAATAGAATATTATGATTGATTACAAGAAGTCAACAGCGCCTACAAATACCGTTACGCGCGACGTGATGAATCTTTGTGAGGAAACAGGCAATATCTATGAAAGCGTTGCCATCATTTCCAAGCGTGCCAACCAGATATCCGTTGATATCAAGAATGAACTGAGCAAGAAGCTGCAGGAGTTTGCCAGCAGTTCTGACAGCTTGGAGGAAACTTTCGAGAACCGTGAGCAGATAGAGATCAGCAGCTACTATGAGAAATTGCCCAAGGCTTCCCTGATGGCGACTCAGGAATTCATCGATGGTGACATCTATTACCGTAACCCCAGCAAGGAATCGGCTCCTGAACTGTAAATGATACAAAGAATACAAACCCTATATCTGTTGGTGGCATTCGTCCTCTGTGTCGTATGCCTCTCTCTTCCTGTTGGATATTATATTACTGATGAAGGTGAGCGTGTAGCTAACCTGTACAACCTGTGCCTGCGCTATTCGCCATCGTTCGTGGTAGAGGGCATGAGTGGAATCTCCATGAAGCCGTGGGCTCTTTTCGGATTGCTTCTGGCAACGTCCGTCCTATGCTTCGTGGACATTTTCCTGTTCCGTCGCAGAGCGTTACAGATGCGCCTTTGCTCTTTTTCCATCATTTTCCTGATAGGGTGGTATGCCATCTATGGCGCCTTCATCTATTTCGTGGGATCGGGATTGGAAGCACATTTCCGTCCAGGATGGGTGGCAGCACTTCCCTTCTGCTGCATCGTACTCCTGTATTTGGCTTTCCGCGGGATAATGAAGGACGAGATGCTGGTTCGTTCGCTTGACCGCTTGCGTTAAGGCGTTTTCAGCAAATCAAACAAATAAGAAAGTCTTGCAAGAATGGCCCCGTTGGCACTACGTCCAAAGGGGTCTTTTTTGCTGTTGTGGTAAATGTCGCTTAGGGAAAAATAATAGCGACCTTCCAACAGGAAATGATGTCCGTTGCGCGTGCTGACTTCCATTCCTAAACCACCAGTCAATCCGTATTCAAACTTTTTCTCCACGGGCATGTCGTATTGCCGTATAATCCCGTTGGGGCGGCGGGAAAGTGTATAGTTGGACCATTCGCCTCCTCGTGTCTCTGATTCTCCCAGGCAATATGCGAGTTGAGGCCCCAGGACAAGGTAACCTTTGACTCCACCTCGTTCCTTGCCGAATCCCATGTGCATGAGAATGGGCACTTGTACGTAGTTCATCATGCGCTCGTATGTGTCGTCGCTTGTCTCAATGAGTTCCTTCCATCCCAGCTGGGTGTAGTTTACCTCAGCTTGAATGCCACAAAGAGCGGCAAAATATTTCTCGCACATATAGCGTGCCGTAAAGCCGAAGGACGTGCCGCCGTGAAACGCCTGCTTGATGGTGGGGTCGAAGGAAATCTTGTTCAGCGCGTAGCCTCCGCTTAAGCCAACGGCAATGTCTCTGCGTCGTTCTCCGACCTGAGCCGTGGCGATGCCACAGAAGAGGAACATAAAGACAGCAAGGGAAAAGAACTTTTTCATTACTTGATTTCTATCGTCTGATCGGTTGTGTAATGAACGAACATGACGGCATGGTTGACAAAGCCGTCTCCCTCTGCGTCCTGTCGGAACTGGAAGGGGTGCTGGAAGGGCTGGTACATCAGTTCTGCCAGATGGCCTTCCATTGCATTGCCGTAGGCTCCCAATGCGTGCAGGAAATAATAAGCCAAATCGAATCCCATCATTCCGAAACGGGGGAAAGTGGCTTGCATGGGACGATGGAAATTGTTCATGAAAGTCCGTTCGAAGATGCTCGTTCTGTCAAGTAGGGGATTACGATAATAGGCCGTATAGATGTAAGTGTTGAAGGCATAGAATTGAGGCAGAAGGCTTTTCGTGTAGGTTTGCCATTCTGGATAGCCGAGCATGGAAATTTTGTATTGAGGGTGCTCATCGACGAATGTCTTCATTTTGGCAAAGAACACATTCAAGGTCTTGATGCTCGTGTTGTCGGGGATGATGACGTTCTCGTGGAACTGGTTCAAGGCAGATTCGTATGCAAAATCATCACCGTCCAACGGCATCTGTTGTATGGTGATACCTTTGTCGTTCAAGGCATTGCGCAAGGCGTTGATGGCATTCCTGCCACGTTCATCGGGATTGCTTGTGGACAGGATGATGAAGTTTCGGTTTTCGCTGTTTGCTGCCATGACGTCTGCCATTTCTGTTTGCAGCAAGCCGCTGTTTGCCGTGGCTTGATAGATGAGCGGACGTCCAACAAGATTCACGCTTGGTGCAGAAAAAGGCAGTACCAGACGAATGCTTCTGTCGGCGCAATATTCCGTGAGTGCAGGTATCTGTGCCTGATCGGCAGGGCCGAAAATGACATTCATAGTGCTCATTTCCTCTTTCTGCAGGACGGCACGAATTTCCTCCTCTCCCTTGCCACTATGGTAGGCAAAGACTTCGACGTTGGTTCCTTCTTTCTTGATGCTGTCCACGGCCATAAGCATACCTTGGTAAAACTCGATCATCTTTTTCCCTTTGTCGGAGTTTTCCTCCAATGGGAGCAATACGGCCATGCGTATGGTTTCTATCCTCGGATCTACGGGCTCGGGTTCCTGGACGACAGGCGTCTCTATGTCTATGAAGGCTGGTTCCTCTTTCGGGGGGATGATGATGAATTTCCCTTTTTTGAGCTTATTCTTCTTGATGTCTGGATTCGCCAGCCGGAGCTGCTGTTCGGTAATGCCATACAGTTCGGCCACACTCTCCACCGTTTCTCCCTTCTTCACCTGATGCAGGTTTTGAAGAACGTTAAGTGTCTCTTGTGCCCATAAAAAAGCAGGCAACAATATAAGAATTGACAATATTATTCTTTTCATAGGCACAAAGGTAACACTTTTTTTTATCTCATTATCTCTTTTCTCTTTATAAATATAGTAAGTCTCCCGGAAATTTGCTATTTTTGCAAAAATATTTGTTTTATGAAGAAGATATTATTCATATTTTTCACGGTTTTTCCTCTTTTTTCTTTTTCCGAAGATGATCTGCCTACGGTTAATCCTTCCGGTTTGTATATTACGGCCGAGGGTGAGGAACTGGATGAGATAAGTGGCACTCAAAATGCACCCTTACAGGCCCATTTTTCTGCCAATCCGTCTAATGTGGGCTTGTATTCCGCTCGTTATGAGTGGAAGATATGGAAAGATGACAAAGGTTCGGAGTTGATCGTGCATCGTTTTGATGAGGAAATCGACCATACGTTTTCAGAAAGCGGCTCCTATCGCATTCAGCTCTATGCGACTTTCGTCTTGGGAAACGACACGATTGCCTATCCGTTGGATGGTGCGGAAAATCCTATTTCGTTCAGTATTTCCACGAGCAAACTGGATTTCCCGAATGCCTTTTCTCCAAATGGAGACGGATACAACGATGTGCTGAAAGCCAAGGATGGCTATCAGAGTATTGTGTCGTTTGAGGCGGCTGTCTTCAACAGGTGGGGCAGCAAACTGTATTCCTGGGACGATCTGGCCGGAGGCTGGGATGGTACCTGCAACGGAAAAAAGGTTCGTGATGGAGTCTATTTCCTGATAGTCAGCGCTAAAGGTGCCGATGGTCGTAAATACAATTTCCGAAAGACCATAACAGTTTTGACGAACAATAACGAAGATGCTGTCCGTGGTGGCGGTATGGGTGGTGATGAATAAAAAGCGACAGCCAAAAATTACCGTATTGGGTGCACGTGTGCACAATTTGAAGAACATCGATGTAGAGATTCCTCGTCGAAGCCTTACCGTCATCACTGGATTGAGCGGAAGCGGAAAATCATCCTTGGCTTTCGACACAATCTATGCAGAAGGTCAAAGGCGCTATGTGGAAACGTTCAGTGCCTATGCCAGAAATTTTCTCGGAGGGATGGAACGACCTGATGTCGACAAGATTACAGGCTTGTCTCCCGTTATCAGTATAGAACAGAAAACGACCAACAAGAATCCTCGCAGTACCGTAGGTACGACAACGGAAATATACGACTATCTTCGTCTGCTCTATGCCCGTGCCGGTGAAGCCTATTCCTACGAAACGGGTGAACTGATGGTGAAATATACCGAGGAGCAAATACTCGAACTCCTGTTGAATCGTTATGCCGGCAGGAAAGTCTATTTGCTGGCTCCTCTGGTAAAGAACCGAAAAGGACACTACAAGGAACTTTTTGAAACAATCCGTCGCAAGGGCTATCTTTATGTACGTGTCGATGGAGAAATCGTTGAGGTCGTAGATGGGATGAAACTGGATCGATATCGAAATCATGATATTGAGGTCGTGATAGATCGGTTGCGTATTCAGGAGAAAGACGATAAACGGTTGATTCAAAGTGTTTCGACCTGTATGGCACAGGGCGATGGACTGATGATGGTTTATGACGTGGACACAGAGGATGTTCGGCATTACAGCAAGCACTTGATGTGCCCCACCAGCGGTATCTCCTATCGTGATCCTGCCCCACATGATTTCTCCTTCAACAGTCCTCAGGGGGCTTGTCCTCAATGCAAAGGACTTGGTTTCATAAACCTAATAGATGAAAGCAAGGTGTTCCCGGACAAGAACCTTAGTGTACGTACCGGTGGTATCGCTCCACTTGGAAAGGCTCGTCAGACATTGATATTTTGGCAAATAGAGGCATTGCTGATGAATTACGACTGTACGATGGATACGCCACTTTCAGATGTTCCTCGGGAAGCCCTGGGCGAAATTCTGAATGGAACGTCGGAACGCTTGTGTATTCCGTCGGAAATCTGCCATACGACAAACGACTATTATACCACGTTCGAAGGGCTTGCCAAATATATCCGACAGATGGAAGATGCCGAAATGGGCACCAATGCCCAGAAGTGGGTGGAGCAGTTCAGTTGTACTTCCGTATGTCCTTCATGTGGCGGTACTCGTCTGAATCGTGTTGCCCTTCATTTCCTTATAGCGGGCAAGAACATTGCGGAATTATCCGCTATGGATCTAAACGAATTGTATGACTGGCTTTGTTCACTTGATGGAAAACTGACAGAAAGACAGCAGAAAATAGCACCTGAAATATTGAAGGAAATCAGGACGCGTGTTCGTTTCTTGTTGGATGTCGGTTTAGAATACCTTTCCCTGAACAGAACCTCGGTCAGCTTGTCTGGAGGTGAAAGTCAGCGTATCCGATTGGCCACCCAAATAGGCAGTCAATTGGTAAATGTTCTGTATATTCTGGATGAACCTAGCATAGGTCTTCATCAGCGAGACAATCGTAAGCTGATTGATTCGCTGAAAAAACTACGAGATCTGGGGAACAGCATCATTGTGGTGGAACATGACCAGGAAATGATGGAAAATGCTGACTATATCGTAGATATTGGCCCATTGGCAGGACGGAGAGGAGGTGAAGTCGTTTTTCAGGGAACTTTCTCGCAGATGATGGAGTGTGATTCTTTAACCAGTCGTTATCTTCGTGGAATACAGCAAATAGCTGTGCCTGACGTCCGAAGATCCGGAAACGGGAAGAAACTACTGCTGAAGGATGTGTGGGGAAATAACTTGCAACACCTCGATGTGGCATTTCCCTTGGGGTGCCTGATTTGTGTGACGGGAGTCAGCGGTAGTGGGAAAAGTACCCTTGTCAACGATACGTTGTTCCCGATATTGAACAAGCATTTTTATCGTTCTCTGCAAGAACCTCTTCCATACGGAAGTATAGAGGGGCTTGAAAATGTGGACAAGGTCGTATGTGTGGATCAAAGTCCACTTGGGCGTACCCCTCGTTCGAATCCGGCTACTTATACGGGAGTTTTCAATGACATCCGCAACTTGTTCGTGGAGCTCCCCGAAGCCAAGATCCGTGGCTATAAACCCGGCCGTTTTTCGTTCAATGTCAAGGGCGGTCGGTGCGAAGCTTGCTCGGGAAATGGCTATAAGACAATAGAAATGAACTTCTTGCCTGATGTGTATGTTCCTTGTGAGGAATGTCGGGGGAAACGATACAACAGGGAAACGTTGGAAGTGCGGTTCCGAGGAAAGAGCATTTCTGATGTCTTGGATATGACAATCAATCAAGCCGTGGATTTTTTCCAGAATCAGCCGAACATCTTGCACAAGATTGCCGTTTTACAAGACGTGGGGTTGGGCTATATTAAACTGGGACAGTCGTGTACCACATTGTCGGGTGGTGAGAGCCAACGTGTGAAGCTAGCTACTGAATTGAGTCGCAAGGACACGGGAAAGACCATCTATATTTTGGATGAACCCACAACGGGTTTACACTTCGAGGATATACGTGTCTTGCTGCAAGTGCTGAATCGGCTTGTGGATCGTGGAAATACGGTAATAGTGATAGAGCATAATCTGGATGTGATAAAGTGTGCCGATTGGCTCATCGATATGGGGCCGGATGGCGGAAAGGGTGGGGGACAGCTGCTCTTTTCTGGTACGCCCGAACAACTGGCTGCCAGTGGAGTCGGTTATACATCCTCTTTTCTTGTCCCATTGTGTAATATGAAAAAGTAATAACGTATAAGTGTTTATAAGATTATGAGTCGTTTTAGAATTTTCGTGATATCATGCATTCTTGCAGTTACTAATCTTTTTGCACAGAACGAGTTGCATGTTGTACCAGTTATTCCGATGTCTGAGTCTGTTACCAATCATTATGCCGGCATCATAAACGGAGAACTATGGATTTGGGGAGGCTACAATTACGCTAGCCAATCGCATTTCGAACGAGGGATAAAGAAATTCCATCCCCAGGCTTATGGCGCATCGGTATGCGTGCCACAAGGGACGGTTTGCATAGGTGGTGGATTGGATTCTACGGCTATTTCGGGAACCCTTTTGATGAAGAACATCGACCATCGTATCCATAAGACATTCCTTAATCAGTATGACCATAGCGGTAGGGTAAACCTGCCGAGTTTACCTGTTGGGCTCAGGAAACTGGCTGCTGCAACGGATGGGGAGTATATTTATGCGTTGGGTGGAGAAACGGACAGCATACCCAATCGTAATGTTTACCGTTTGGCTTGGCCGGATGGAACGGAATGGGAATTGTTGGGTGAGATTCCCGACAATGCACGTATCCAAAGTTCCGCTGTTGTCCAGAACACCCCTTCCGGAAAGTGCCTGTTCCTGTTTGGCGGATACGAACCAGCTGCGGATGGGCAGTCGGTTTTTGTGCATACCGATGTGTTGAAGATGGATTTGAATACATTCCAATGGACACGACTTTCTTGGGAACTGCCGGAAACGCAGGCATTGCCTACGGTTGGCTTTGTGGCAGCAAGCCTTAATCTTTCCAGCATCATCTTCCTGGGTGGGGCGGACAAGGACATTTTCACCCAAACGTTGAATCAGCAGCCAATGGATTCTGCCTATTACAGGCATCCGGCTGAATGGTATAACTATCAGAGCGACATTCTGGTTTACAACACCTTTATGGATTCCTGGACAACGATGCAGGGTCAGCCATCCTTTGCCCGTGTCGGCGCAACCCTTTCCCCATGGAAGAATTATTACTATTTGGCCGGAGGAGAAGAAAAGCCAGGTAGTGGTGTAACGGACATTTCTGTCGTTCAGTTGCTTTATGAGCCCTCTTTTGGATGGGTCAATTGGGTAGTGGTATCCCTGTTCCTGCTTGGAATGTGTTTCCTCTCAATTCGTTTCTATCACAAGGGAACGGATGTCAGGGAGTATTTCATTGCCGATACCGGAATGCCATGGTGGGCAGCTGGTATCAGTCAGTTTGTGACGATGTTCGGTGCTCTTGCCTGTCTGTTCGTTCCAGCCTTCGCTTTCGTTTCGGATTGGTCATCCCTGTCTCTCTTTGTTGGCATACTTTTCGTGTCACTCGTTTTAGCAAAAAAATATGTTCCGCTCATTCGTAACGTAAAGGGCTTCAGTATTTATAGCCATTTGCAGGAGCGCTTCGGATCATGCGTTCGTCTTTTTGCCGTTCTGTTTTCGCTCTTGTTCGCCTTTGTCCGCATCGTGCTCTTCCTCTTCCTTCCCGCATATTTTATTGCTTTGGCAACGGACCTCAATACGATTATGTGTGTTGTGCTGACGGGAATTGTTGCGTTGCTATGCGTCTTGGCCGGTGGAGTAAAGGGCGTTACGTGGGGCAATGTGGCTGTATTCTCTGTCTTTGTGCTGGGCCTTGTCGTAATGGCGGTCTTCCTGATTGCCGGTACAGAAGGAGGGGTGAAGGGCTATTTCGATGTAGCTTCGCAACACGGAAAATTCGGAACCGATGATGATTCTATGGGCTTCTATTCCTCGGTCTTCAATATTCTTCTCATCGGCGGAATAACGAATGCATGCTCCCTTTTGAGGGGAGATCAGTCGTTGGCTCAGCACACGTTGATTGTCCGCGATACGAAGTCGGCATCCCGTGCTGTCCTGTTGAACGGTATCATAGCAGCTGTGGTCGGATTGCTTTTGTTGATTGTCGGCACAGGATTGTTCACGTATTTCAAGACGAATCCGTCCGAGATGTGGTTCACGATGAAGGAAACGGAGAGCCTTTTGCCGTATGCTATGATGAACCAGTTCCCTGTGGGCATTTCTGGATTCCTCATGCTGTCTCTGCAGGCCCTTTCTTTGGGAGCTGTCAGCCGGAATATCAATGCCATGAGCCTTACGGTCGTCTCCGATTTTTCGTGCAGCAAGTTCTCGGCTTCCGAAAATCAAGTGCGAACGGCTCGTATCGTATCTACGATTGTTGCTGTATTGGGTATTGTGGTGGCATCCGTTCTCGTTGGATACAGCATAGAACTCCTCCTGCAGATATTGTGCATATCGCTTAATGTGTTTGCCTGTACGGTAGGGGCATTCTTCTGTATGGGGCGTTATCGCATAGGACGCGTTTCTGCGATGGTTGGTGCTGTCTTCGGCCTCATTTCGGTCTTTGCGCTTTTGTTCTTTACGGACATTCACGTAATATTGCAGGGAGTCATCGCATTCTTCGTATCCCTGTTTGTTGCATGGCTCGTGTCGTTCATTACCCGCCGGTAATATCGTGTAAATCAGTTTCTCTGGACGTATTAGCAGATGAGGGACGGAAATGATACAGAAATCCGCACCCGATCACAATAAACGGGAATGGAGAACTGTAAAGTGCTACTTCTGCCTTTATAACGTATCAACGAATACGGCAAGAATAGGATGGTTATTCTCGTATTCTTCATTCGGTTCGAGAGTAAATGTAGGATGACTGGCATTAATCGAACACAATTCGACCAAGTTATCCGAAACACGATGATATTTCTTAATCGTGAAGCAGCCTGAATAATCATCGTCAAATTTTGCGATGTCTTTTGCAAGGACAATCTTTCCGTCTCTTGAACCGGCATTGTCTGGCGTGTACCATTCAAATACGCAATAGTCGCCATCTTTAATCTTCGGTTCCATAGAGTGTCCGACAGCCTGTACTACAAACATATTTTTATTCAATCGGTGGCCAAACTCCGATGCATCAATCCACCCGAGGTCGTTGTCTAATCTTTCATCTGAGAAGTTGAACTTATGAAGGCCACAAACTGCCCTGATACTGTAAAGTGGCAGGAAACGTGAGTATTCTTCGGATGGCTCGACTTCTGTGTACATGCGAACTTTTGTGTGCATACCAAGGTTGTAATATTCATGAATAAAGCGACGAATCTTGTCGAACGTTGCCGTCTCGCTCAGTTCGTCTGTGTCGGTGCCCGTATTAACCACGTAGATAAAGGATTTTTTGGAGTAAAACGACTCACCGTTTTCTTCTATGTAATTCTCTACTGTTCGTGATTTCGCCATCAAACAAACCAACTGATATTCTCTGTCAACAAGTTGGAAGTTGCTGCGAGGATGTGCTTTTTGGCGATGCTGGCTACTCGTTAGCAGGATGAGATTCTCAAAGTACGAAGCAAGTTCTGGGAATTGTGACTTCGGGAAAATGTGATGAACTTCGGTAGCAATGCCTGATGACAATTCGTCATTGACTTCGCTGACCTCTCCTTGTCTTTGGCGAACCTTTCGAATAGCTTTGTTTACTTGATAATCAATGTAGAAGCTTTGGTTTATTTCTTCAATCTCAGCTTTCACAGCTTGTTCACGAGTCAATGATTTCTTTTTCTTGTCCTTATCACGCCAATTCACACGATTGTACATCAAATCGTACCAGTCGAGCAATTTGCATTGGCTACCTGGAAGCATATTGCTGTAAGCATAAAGATTAAATACCTTATGGAAGATACGGTCAACATCCGTCTTTGAATGTGAAGGCGTATTAGCAGAAATGAATCTATGGTACTTATCATAGATTTTGGCTTTAGCTGCGCGTGGATTTGCCTCACAAGATGCTTTGTATTCCTCAAAAAATCGGGTGATTCCACTTGCTTCTGCCACTCTCATAAAGAATTTGAGCATAAAGTTGTAAGCATTACGCTCTTTAGTGGCAATGTACTCCAGCATTGTTTTGTTGTTCACACAGAAATCAAGCTGCTTGCCTATATACGACACGTGAAGCACATGGGCGTATGCCAGTAACTTCAGTGGTTGGCACAGCACCTTATTATATTCGTTACGTGCGCTTGGGTCAGAAGGTGAAGGCTTGCCGAAAATCACTCGGCAGTTGTCAATGAAATAAAACTCTTCCCAAAGGTCGTTCACAGAGAAATGCTTTGTGGCGCAGGAAGTGCTTATAATGCAATCTGCAATAAAGCATACAATGTCAGGCGTGCACTTCTGATCAACGTAACGCGCATCATGGTTCTGACGAATATCGAAATCATTATACTTATTCAAGAAACTATCAATATCTACTACCATACCTTATTTCTGTTTAAGTTTACCAAAGAAGAAAACGGAATTGTTGTCAATGTTCATGGAGCGTGTCGCCTTGTTACGAGCAATAGCATAGAACTGACGATACTCATCAGTAGCATAATAGGCAAGGTCTGCTTCTGTCATGCTCTTATTCTCATCAATTAGTGTAAGAATTGCTACAGAGCCGTCCGCAATACAATTCTTGGGGAGGAAACAAGCACGAGGATTGTACGTCAAGTTAGGCAGAAGCACGCAATTTTGTTGGTTCAAGTATTTGCTTACGTCATAAGTAGAAGCATCATTCATATAGCAATCGTAACCTTCGATGTCCTCAATGCAGTTGTTTCCGATGTTTCTTGACTTCAATACACGAATACTTCCAGCATCCTTAGTAACCATCTTTGTAATAGCTCTATCACGATAAGCTTTGAAGATGCCAAACTGCATCTTTTCTGCAACAAGGTCGAATGCTTCGTTTCTGTAAATCAGCCAGTACGGATAAGTCCTATCCATGAGGTAGGATTGCGCACTTGTAGTAATAGTTTCTGAAATGTATGACTCAACGATTGTGTCTGCTGGCTTCTTGTCCGTACGTAACAGGAAGTTGATCGTCTCTATCTTGACACCCTTAAAACCTTTCTCGCCAAAGTCAATGATGCGTTCTATTCTGTAACGCTCCATCAAAGCACGGGTGAGGTTGAATTCTGGAGCATTGATAAGACTCTTCGGCACAATCAGCGAAACGAATCGACCAAGACGAATGCATTTCTCGATGAAGAAAGAGAAGATGTTGTTAGTCTCTTTGTTCGCCATCCCTTTCTTGTACTTTGCCAGCAAATCCTTGTCGCCGGTTATCTTCATGTAAGGAGGATTGCCTATCACCACATCGTATTTGCAATCAGCGAAATCGTGCAATAGAAAATCGTCGTTAATAAAGTTTATGTGAATGTTTCTTGGAATAGTGAGTTTGCCAAGAAGTGCTCTAAGTGTTTCGATGCTGTTGGCGTTTATATCCACAACATCAATCGTCACGCTTTTTGCATTTTCGTACTTTCTAATGAGCGTAGGAAGGAAGTTGCCGATACCTACAGAAGGTTCCAGTATGCGAACATCTTGTCTAAGTTCTTTTAATTCAGGGAGGTTCTTGATGATGGCGTAGCAAATGTCCTGGCGAGTATAGTATGCGGCATTATTCTCGCGTTGAGCATTAGCAAGTTCTGCAACCTTGCTTAACTCATCAAAGCTGTACGAAGTGGCATGTTGGATAAAGCGAAGCAGATTTTCTTGATCAGTAAGGTTGTTCTTGTCGATAAGGTTCTCAATGTCTGATTCCGATAAACCTCTACGAGCATCAATCTTTCGAACATTGTGGGCTACTTGTCTGAAAATCACAGTAGGAACAGCCTCACCAAGATTCTGTCGGATATTCATTTCCTCTTTCTTCAAGAAGGCTTTCTTATCGGCTAAAGGCAGATTATTCAGTTGGTCAAACGGAATTTCTGACCATTGGAAATCGTTGGGAACGGACATCATAAGCATAACCTCACGAATGCTGAACACGCGATTGTCCACAGGATGAACGGTATTCTGGCTTGCCATAATGTCGTTTCGTGTATGGATGCAAGGGGGGACTTTATCCCAATATTGGCGTGTGTATTTGTCGCCATTCTTCTGCGCATTGAAGATACGAACTCCATCCTTGATGGTGTGAGGTAAACGCTCAGGTTCTGTATTGTCAAATGCCGACTGACCCTCCTTGATGTTCTCTATCCAAGCCAACATCTTTGGATCGTATTTGCGAAAGTTGTGGTAAATATCCTTGTCCCAAATCTCGCCCATAGTGTGCAATGGTGGCAGATGGCCAATAATCTGTCGAAGTGTTCTTTCTGCTTGTTTCGTTGGGAATAGGTCGTAAGGAGTTCTCTCATTCAAGTCCTTGCGTACACCAATTACAAGGGTACGAGTGCGACTTGATGGATTGCCATAATCCTTGAAGTTTACCACGTTGAAAAGGATATTATAGTTGCCAGACAGATTGTTGTTTATTGCCTCGCGTATAGGTTTGTCTTGCCCGTCCACATCGGTACACAGCGTTGTCAGGAAGGCTCTAACATTCTCAAACACAAAGTAGCGAGGCTTTATTTCATTCACCATACGGATGGACTCCACAACAAGAGAGTTGCGTTTCGTCTCGTCTTTCTTCTTGTGATTGGCAACAGACATTCCTTGGCAAGGAGGGGTAGCAATCACCACATCAATTTCATTAATATGAAAGAAGTCATGCCATAACTTTATCTGACCGAACACTTTGTTTTTCGTTTCCTGTTTGGTCATGTCGCCACAAATGTAACCGCTCTCCACGTTACATTTCTGATTGAATTTTTGTATCTTGAGCCTTTTTTCAAGCAGTTCCACCGTTGCTACGCAATGGAATCCCTCCTGCTTGAAGCCAAAACACCCCACGCCAGCACTACTGAATAAACTGACGTAGGTATGTAACCGCCCGTAACGTCTTTGAGATTCTGTTATAAGAAGAACCGCTTCTTCGGGAATATCGTATTTGAATTTCTTTTTTGTCATCTTCGTGGTAAATCGTTGCTTGTAAGATTGGTGCATCGATCTACCACTCACGTGAGCGCACAAAAAGGGCATGAACCTTCTTATGCGTTCGTCAAGGCTGCCTCGGATTGGAACCTCATCCCCCAATAAGAAATGCTCATGCCCTAAGGCACAAACATTGAACTCTTATAATGGGGGATAGGACACACTTCATCCAAGGAAGCTGCCTAACCACTATTCTTTGTGTTCTTATTCCGATGATAGTTTCCGAGGCTATTCAGACGAACGCAAATAATAGTCAATGCGCGTTATATGTTAATATGTTACTATTTTCTGTACTTTCTGTCTTGTTTCGTCCATGCCTGGGCAAAGGACGGAAGTCTGATATTATTTGTTTGATTTTATGTTGCTTCTTTTTACTTATTCAACGAGAGTTCTGATTGCAAGTCATCATAGAGATAACCGGCACTTTGGTAGTAATACCCCGTTGCGGTATTCTGCAAGTTTCTGAACGTGACCGAGTTGTACACCACGCTCAGGGCATCCTCCATGGAGTAATGCTGCTCCTCGATGAGAATCTGAGCCAATGCGATGGTCATGTCCTCTTTCATGCATTGTATCTGTCCTTCTGTCAGCATAAGAATTCGAGTTTTCCAAGAGCTTTCTCGCTTCCGAAGAAGTACTGGAAGGTAATCTTGGGTGGGTATTGCAGTTCTTGCATTAACTCTTTCAGGGTGATGTCGCCCATTTCGAATCTACGCATCTGGCGTACGACACTATCGTCGGCAATGGGACCATAGATAATGTCGTAATCGTGGTATGGCTGTGGTGTCTTCCTGTCTCGATTGCGAAGTACGAACTCAGCCCATTCTTCTGTGTATGTCCCAAAGCACTTTACCTTAAGCGAGCCATCGGTCATAAACGATTCGTCAAATTCAAACGAACTGACAACTGGTGCTTGTCCTGCCCCGGCACGTTCAACGACTCGCTGTGCCATTTCCATTGCTTGTTCCTTTGTGTCAGACAAATAAAAACCCTGACCGAAATCTTTGAATGGCTTGCACTTGGCGATTTCGGGATGATTGACAACTATGTTTGAACCATGATAGAGTTTCATCGTAGCTGTCCTCCATGATTGGCACATACTTGCAATAAGTCTTCAACGTTCTCTTCGAAGCTCAACGTATGCAGTATGTTGTAGTGCTTGAAATAATACTCTAATCCCCGATGATCGCGAATGTAATTGTAAGCTACATCCTGGGAGATGCCAAGATGAGCAGCAAACTCTGCAACGAGTGCTACGAGGAATTCCAATGTGTTCTTTTCTTTTCTTGACATACGATTTATTTGCGTACAAAGATAATGTTTTATTTCATACAATGGTCATTTCCTGTGACTCAAAGTGCAGGCTGTATGCGATATTTAACTTTTTTGCAGGAAAAATCCGTGCCAATGGTGCCCCCCCCCTTCTGAATAGCATAAGACTTATCGCTATTATATTGTTGCTTGTTTCGGGGAGTAAATGTTTTTTCTTAAATGCGCGTAAAGTTACGTTTTTTCCAAAATATCTTGCCCGATAGAGAAAATAAACATAAATTTGCATACACGTTTTACTCAATTCAATCACAAAATGAAGAAACACATTAGTCTTTTATTCACCTTTCTTATCAGCACGTTTTCCATATTTGCCGCATCCCCGTTCCGTATCACGGGCAAGTCCATAAAGCAATTCTCGATTGTTTACAATCATGAAGCTGAACCAGAAGAAGGAAGGCTCATGGCAGCCAGCATTCAGGGCATGATATCCGAGGCCTCCGGAATAACACTCCCGATTCAGGATGACCTGGCATTCCGGAAGTGAAACGCCATCATTCTGGCACATCCCAAAGGGATGCATCCGTTCCAGTCTTCCATTGCTGTAGAAAAGGGGCGGGTGACCATCAATGCCGGTGGGTGCTGGGCAATGCAATATGCAGCACGGCAATTTATAAATCAGGCAGCAGGAAAGAACGTAAGCCTCCATTACAAGTTGGAAGGAAACATTCTGGGGAACGTACTTTTTGAGCGGCCAGAAGGGGTGAACTTCCGCATTCTTGATGATAATATCTGGGATTATAGTGTCGAAAAAATTCCTAAATCATGGCAAGAAGCAGGGCTTGATTGCCGAGATGATTGGCGAGCTCCTCAGTTTGCCCAAATCGTCAGATCGTACATGCCCGACGTGGTGATGCTTCAGGAATACAGCCGCCACATGCACGACCGCTTTTACCCTATCATCGAGAAATACGGATACAAAATAGCCTGGGAATCGGGAGAGCATTGGAACAACACGCCATTGTTTTACGACAGTTGCCGAATGGAGATGATAGAGAGCAACTACGTCCTCTTTACCCCTCAGACATGGAGCAACGGCAACACGAAGTCGTTCACTTCTGCCGGTTCGCCCAGCACGAACGTATTCTAACGGGTGTAAGTCCCCAAGCCGCCCTAGCAGTGGGAAGGCTACAGCCGAAAGCAAGGGTGTCCATCGCGAGGTGTAATCTGAAGGAAGCCGTAGGCAAACATCTGGCCCGACGTACAGAAACTTGATACCAAGGCTTATGAGAGTGGATAAGTCTGCCAGACAAGACAA
>JAZLIY010000112.1:0-6870 GCA_045617645.1 Bacteroidaceae bacterium
TGCCGATATTCATAATTCTGCAGTTTTGACCGCAAAATTATTCAATCAATTTCAAATCAAAAAATCAAAGATCGCTTGTAAGTGATTAAATGTTAATTTAATAGATGTGGCATTGCGAAATTTATCGCACCACTAGTAATTATGAAATAACAATTCTTCATTCTTTTAGTCGCTTTGCTTTTACGCTTCCAACAGCATCTTCCTGCCTGCTGGTGGCTTCTAATCCCCAAGCGAGGGTGTCTATCAAAAGGACTCAGGAGGTCGCTACTGCTCTTCTACACTGTGTGAAAGTCAAGGAGAAACTTACGGCCTGATGTTCAAGACGAACACTATTCAGAAAGTGGAAAAACGCAATCTCGACGACACCATCAACTCCGCCCGCGCGGTATTAGCAGACAAGTAATCGGGAAATACACCTAATAATATATGCGCGTGCGAAAGACTGGTTTGAAAAGGCTTGCCTCTCGTTCGTATTATAATCATCGCATAGCGATGGGATATTGGTAGCCAGCCATAGCATGGCTGGGCGATATAGGCGGGCACAAGCACCATGCCGTCAGGTATGGGACAACAACGGGGGAATATCGCATACCTCCGGCATGCACACCTCCTCCGGCATCCTGCCTACCAGCCATTGATTCCGTTGGTGGGGGATTTTCGTTACCATATTATGCTATCTGCGGTAAAGAATCTTTACACTTTCATTCTGCCTTTTCGAAGGTTCAAAAACAGGGGTTCGACACTTTTTATAAATAGTGTCGATCCTTTTTGCAAATAGTGTCGATCCTTTCCATTTCGAGGCTTGACGTATTATATACAGAGGCTTTTGAAAAATCCGGAAGGAGTTGAGGCAATATAAGAACGGAAGATTATCGTTATGGCGATGATTGCCTGATATGCCAACCACCATTTTCAATACTGTTGGTCAAAAATGCTTCACTTGCATAAAATGAGGCGTTGTCATAAAAAATGTTTCCACTGAGCCGAATTTTGATCTATGGAGAGAACACAGGGTTTTTCGTGTGAACCAAAGTTTGCACAAAAAATCCATTGAAAGGTATGAACGTTTCAGAATTTATTCGTACTTTTGTGGTGTAAACAAAAATAACTCCACAATTATGGCAACAGTACAACAACAGCAGATGGGCACTTACACCATTAATGTTCCCAATACCGACTTTAAACGTTTCAAGGGCTTGGCGAAGGTGATGGGATGGACTTTCGAAAAAAATATCGAGGTAGATGAGACAGAATATGTAATGTCTAACCCTAAGATAATGGAAAGTATTCGAGAAGGTGAGAAAGCCATTGCATCAGGTAATCTGAAACCAGTCAAGCTTGAAGACCTATGGAAATAATACTCCTTCCTCAGGATCAATAGAATAATAAAAACAAAATTATATGGAAAAGGAAAGAATCGTTTTTCTGGATTATGTACGTGCCCTGGCTTGCCTGATGGTGATACTGGTGCACTCATCGGAGAATTTCTACCTGGCAGCACTGGAAGGCGCACCTTCGGGCGAGATGGTGGATGTAGTGTGTAAGATTATGTCGGAGGATGCCAAGACGTGGGTGTCCATCATCGACGGGTTCTGCCGTATCAGCGTGCCCTTGTTCATGATAACGTCGGCCTACCTGCTTTGTCCGATGCGCGAGGGTCAGCCGTGGGGTGAGTTCTACAAGCGTCGTGCCCTGCGTATCGTGCCGCCCATGATTGTCTTCATGGTGCTGTATAGCGTATTGCCGTTGCTGTGGGGCGGTACGACTCCCGAGCTGGCATGGAAGAACCTGTTGTACTGTCCGCTGAACTTCCCTGGTGCTGCCGGACATTTCTGGTTCCTCTATCCCCTTCTGAGCCTCTATCTGTTCATCCCCATGATCTCGCCCTGGCTGCAGAAAGCCACAGCCAAGCAGGAACGGTTCTTCCTTATCCTGTGGTTGTTGAGCACGACGATGAGTTTCTTCAACCGTTTCGGTATGCAAGTATTCGGGCAGGTTTGGTGGAACCCCTACCACGGTCTGTTCATCTTCAGCGGATATCTGGGTTACCTGGTACTGGCGCACTATATCCGCTTCCATATCCATTGGAGCGATGCCAAGCGACTGGCCGTGGGTATTCCCTGTGCCGTGATAGGTATCGTAGCCACGATATTGAGTTTCTACGTCCAAGTGGAAGTAGGGGTGGAGAAAGACCCCAACCTGATGGAGATAGGATGGTGCTTCTGCACGCCCAACGTAGTGCTGGGAACCTTCGGCACGTTCCTGATCTTCACCACGCTGCATAAGCCATTACCCGGCTATGGACTGATCAAGGACATCAGCAAGCTGAGTTACGGAATGTATCTGATGCACATGTTCTACCTGGTGATGTTCGCCGGCATCCTGGGCGACAAGATGGCTGTTCACTTTGCCATCCCGGCCATTGCCCTCAGTACCTACGTGGCATGCTACCTGACGACGAAGGTCATCAGCCTAATACCTGGTAACAAATGGATAATAGGTTAATTTACAATGCATAATTCATAAGTCAATAAGATGAAAAAGAGTCAATCGTTTCGGCTAGGGCTGTGTATGTCCGGTCTTTTGCTGTGCCTTGCCCAGCCAGTGAGGGGCGAGGGTTCCACGACCAACCTGACAATCAACCTGAAGGAGACGCAGGCCTTCTCGCCTTACGTCTTCGGACATAACCTGGAGCATACGCGTGCCTGCATCAACACAGGGCTGAGTGCCCAGATGCTGCAAAACCGCAAGTTTGCCGGTATGTCATCCAAGAATCAGGGTGTGGCCTTTAAATGGTTTGCCATCGGTGGCACCAATGCCTTCTTCATGATGAACGACCATGACCGTTATACCCGCCATGACGGGTTGTTCGGAATGCAGCGCAAGAACGAGCTGTATGCACAGGACATACAGAACCTGAATGCCGGCCAGAGGGTTGGCATAGGGCAGGGCAACATAGCCGTTCAGCAGGGGAAACGCTATGAGATGAGAACCGTGACAAAGGTCAACCTGCCGACCACCTTGAAAGTGGAACTGACCGATTGTACGGGCAACACCTGCTATGGAAGTACGGAGGTTTCACTGAAACCCACTGATGACTGGCAGATCAGTGAGTTCACGCTGACATCCTCTGCCACCGATCTGGAAGGATGCATCCGCTATACCTATACCGAAGGTTCCCGGGTGCGCGTCGGTGCGTTGTCTATGATGCCCGAAGGACATTTCCACGGAATGCGGCCGGATGTGGTGGCCAACCTGCGCGAGATAGGTCCCGCCGTCCTGCGCTGGCCGGGTGGTAATTTCGCTGGTGAATACCGTTGGATGGACGGCCTGTTGCCATCGGATATGCGTGGTCCCCTTCAGGCAGTCATGGAAATAGAGACACAGCCCTACAGCGACGGATACGATTACCACGAAATCAATACCGACGACTTCATCGCCCTGTGCCGTGAAGTAGGAGCCGAGCCATTCCTTACCATCAATGCCGTATGGAACACACCTGAGGAAAGTGCCAACTGGGTGGAATACTGCAACGGTTCGGAGGACACGAAATACGGAAAGATACGTGCAGAACGCGGCCACGAGGAACCCTACAACGTACGTTTCTGGTCGCTGGGAAATGAGATGGGATACGTTCACATGGAAGGGCCGAGTGGTCCTGCCGGGTATGCCGAGATGGCAGGCAAGCATGCCGATGCCATGCTGAAGGTATCGCCCGACCTGGAGATGTGGTCATCGGGTCCCTATCCCAACGATGACTGGGCCAAACAATCGGCTGCTGCCCTGTCGGATAGGGTAAAGTATGTCTCTCAGCACAACTATTCTTCTCCCGAACATGACTTCTGCGGTTGTTCCTATAAATACACTACGCCCGAGGAGATAGAGAGTACCTACAACGCGATCGTGAGAAGTTGCTTCAATAATCTGGAATTGGCACGCAGGATGCGCACCAGTCTGGATGGTACGGGCAAGGAACTGCACATCTCCTTCGATGAATGGAACCAGTGGTTCTCCTGGTATCGTCCATCCTGTGTAGGCGAGGGAATCTTCACGGCTCGCATGCTGCATATCTTCATGTCAGAGTCCAATGCCCTGGACATCCCCATCTGCTGTTATTTCCAGCCGGTGGGCGAGGGAGCCATCCTGATTACACCTACGGAGAGCCGGCTGACGGCCAACGGTCAGATGTTCTCCATCATGAAGGAGCACAAGGACGGCAAGCTGTGCAAGATAGACGGTGACGATGAGTACCTGGCCCTGGCTTCGGTGAAGGAAAACGTCCTGACGGTAACACTCATCAACCCCGACTACAAGACGGAACGTGAATTCAATTTCGCCGTCAAGGGAAAGATGCAGAGCGCCGAGCTCTATTCCTCGGATGACATACGGCCCTATACCTATTTCACGAAGTCTCCCCTGACGGTGAACAAGAAGGGCAAGGCAGTAAAGACAACCCTGCCGGCTCATAGTGTCGCCATTCTGAGAATATCGCTGTAATCAATGCTATATTATATATATAAATACCTAATAAATTATATGTCAACAATCAAAAGCCAATGGTCAGTGCCCCGCATGTGGGCAGGTCGCCATTCCAATTATGCATTAAGCATCAAGCATTATGCATTGACCTTCTTATCGCTTATCGCTCTGTCATCCAGTGCATGGGCCGGTAAGATCTATGTTTCCCCACAGGGCAACGATAATGCTTCGGGTAACCGCAAGCATCCACTCCGCACGTTGGAGGGTGCCTTGCAGAAAGTTCGTCAGCTGCGGGCTGAAAAGCCGTTGAATGATACGGTATTCATCCAGCTAACGGAGGGTACGTGGCAACTGTCCTCACCCCTTACGCTGAATCCGGAAGACAGTGGTACACCACAGTCACCGCTTGTCATTCAGGGAGAGGGGATGAGCAAGTCCGTCCTGTCCGGCGGAATGGCAGTACAGGGATTCCAGGATGCAGGGAATGGCCTGTGGCAACTGGACCTGAGCAAGGTTATGGTCTATGGTGGCGATGTGCCCCAAGTGTCCGTAGAGGGACGGCGAGCCATCTGTGCCCGTACACCCAATGAACTGGAATTCTTTCCCACCGGACCAGCCGACGAGCACATGATAGACAAGGGTAATGGCATTACCTATGTTTCCGTCAAGGTGCCGGAGGAGGCCATACAGGTACTCAAGAAAGTGGCACCCCATCCAACGAACCTGCGCATCAATTTCCTGCATGCCTGGGATATTACCCGTCGCTACGTGCAGTCCTTCTCTGCCGCGGATTCCGCAGTTTTCTTCACAGGCAAGGTGATGCCATCCTGGAACCGTATAGACCGTGTGGCACAGTTCTACCTGGAAAACGACAGGAGTTTCCTGGATGCGCCGGGCGAGTATTTCTATGACAAGGAGAAGAGAATGCTCTATTATATGCCCCGACAGGGCGAGACGATGACTTCGGCCACGGCAGTCATTCCTGCCCAGTCGCAACTGCTCATCGTAAAGGGTACCGAGGATGCCAATGTGGAGAACATTATCTTCCGGAACCTGACGCTTGGTAATGCCCGATACGATTATCCCTGGAAAGGCGACGAGCCCCACCAGGCATCGGCACACATGGGAGCTGCCATCGACCTCAACTATGCCCGTAATATCCAGTTCCTGGGATGCGAGATGGTCGGCATTGCTTCCTGGGGAATGTCCCTCGGTACGGCTTGTCAGTACAACACGGTACGCGGTTGTTACCTGCACGACCTGGGTTGCGGCGGTATCCGCATAGGTACGACCAATCAGCCCAAGAATGAAGACAAGGAACTCTCGCGTCACAACGTCATCGACAACAACATCCTGCGTTCAGGCAGTCGCGTGTTTGCCACCGGTGTGGGCGTTATCCTGTTCAATACGAGCGACAACGAGGTTACACACAACGACATCTCCGATTTCTACTATACGGGTATTTCCGCCGGCTGGGTGTGGGGATACAGTCATAGTCCTTCGCAGCGCAATACCATTACCTACAACCACATCCACCATATCGGGTGGGGCGTACTCAGCGACATGGGCGGAATCTATACCTTGGGCGATTCCCACGGCACACAGGTCAGCAACAACCATATCCACGACATCTATTCGCTCGGTTATGGCGGCTGGGGACTCTATACCGACGAAGGTACGACCGGCATCCGTATGGAGAACAACTTGGTCTATCGCTGCAAGAGTTCCGGTTTCCACCAGCATTATGGCAAAGATAACATCATCAGCAACAACATTTTCGTGAACAACCTCGTTCACCAGCTGGAGGCCACCCGCACGGAGCCCGACCACCTGCCCTTTACCTTTTCACACAACATTATTCTGTATGAGCAGGGCACAATGTGGGGCATCAACTGGGGCAGCGTGAACTTCAAGGCCGACGAGAACCTGTACTGGAACACCAAGGGTGATGTTACGTGGAATGGCGTTTCCCACGAAGAATGGACAAAGGAAACGGGCAAGGATGCTCATTCCGTGATTGCCGACCCGCAGTTCCGCGATGTAGAAGGCGGTGACTTTACCATCGGCAACCAGGCAGCTATCGACAAGATTCATTTCAAGCCATTCGACTATTCCCAGGCCGGCGTGTACGGTAATGAGGACTGGATTAAACTGGCACAGCCCGATCCAGCTATGCATACCCGTTATCAGGCAATCGTGGACAGGTTGATGAAACTGCCACAACCATAAGAATCTCTCTTTATAGTAATTAAATAAATTTATGTGGTGATAAGTTCCCGTCCCCTTGTCTACGTCAAAAATTGTGCGTATCTTTGCGCCCGATAAAAGACAAGACATATGCTACTCAACCAATTTCATCAGCGATTTCCAGACGAAGACAGCTGCATAGCT
>JAZLIY010000113.1:0-36538 GCA_045617645.1 Bacteroidaceae bacterium
AAATTCCGGCTTCGCCGAAAGAATGAAAATCCCCCGTCCGCGTTTTACAACGAAGAAGGGGGCGACACTTAATAATGAAAACACACAAAAATTCAATTATGCATTATGCATTGTTCATGTGATCAGTGCGAGAGCCCGGGGATTAGTTTCTTATCCGAGCACACGTCCGCTTCGCTATCGTGTACCCGGTTAATATCGCTTCGCTCAGTATTGCCCTCTAGGCACATCGCCCCCATCTTGAATATAGTTTCATCGTGCAGCGCGTGGGGTAGCTCCTCGCTGTTCGAAAAATTGGGCTTCGCTGCCAGAAAAATTGTCCTTTCTCAAAAAATAATTTCAATCTTCTTTGAAAATTTCTTATAACATAGTTATAAGGGTTTTCCGAGTTAATCGTTAACAGCTATTAACAGGGCTTTTATTTGACAACATGAAATACTTGCCATACCTTTGCGCCCAGAATCGATTCTGAACGCGAGCCTCGGCTACGTAACGAAAAAATAGAGAAAATTTTGAATTGACAGCCAGATTTACTAACTTTGCGCCCAAATTTGCAAAAAATGAAAACAAGAGATTTTTATACTTCGATTATTGCCCTTTTCGCGCTGTGTCTGATTGGCTGTACGCAAGACATGGACGAATCGGCACGGTATGTGTTCAAGGAGAAAACGGCGGTGGATTTCATGAGGTCGCACCCCGACACCTACGGTATGTTCCTGGACCTGACCTACCAGGTCCCCGTCAGCGACATGAGCAGCACGACCGTAGGGCAGTTGCTCTCGGCACGGGGTAACTACACGATCTTTGCACCCTCGAACGAGGCCATCCAGCGCTACCTGGATTCCATGGCCGTAAAGGAGGATTTCCTGACGGCGCCCTCCTTTGACGCCTTCACCGACAGCGTGAAACTGGATTCCGTACGACAGCTCATCGTGAAGAGCTGCATCATAGACGCCGGCGACTATGGACGGACATACGTAACCGGCGATTTCCCCACAGAGAACGGGGGCGAGTTCGGTATGGCCTGTATGAACGACAGGAAGATGACGGTCCGCTACGAGAACAGCGACATCTACTTCAACCGCACCTGCCGGCTGAATCCCATAAACCAGGACATCGAGGTCAGCAACGGCATCGTCCACCAGGTCGAGGATGTCATCTGCCCGTCCGCCACTTCGGCTGGCGACTACCTGCTGGATATCATCCTCAATCAGAAGGAGGGCTACCTGGTGATGGCCCGTGCCATCCAGGCTGCCGGGTTGCTGGACACGCTGAAACAGGTACGCGACGAGGTTTACGAGAAAATGTATAAGCAGGGGGACATACCCGATTACAGCGACGGCTACACCCTGGCATCGGCACCAAGCCACAAACTGATAGGCTTCACCCTGTTCCTGGAACCCGACTCCCTGTGGCAGTCCTACGGCATAGACCCCAAGGCGCCCGACATGCTGGAGAAACTGGTGCAATGGATTCAGGACCAGCATCAGTACTCCGATGAAGACCAACTCATCGCGGACAAGGACTACGAGAACCCCAAAAACCTGCTCTACCAGTGGATGACCTACCACATCCTGCCCATGAGGGTGCCGGCCAACATGCTCATCATTCACGAGAACGAGATAGGATACAACCTGAACAACCCCGGCCAGTTGGGAAATCCCGTTACGGATTACCTGTCGCCCATGGGCAAGCGACGTCTGCTGAAGGTCTATCAGAGTGCAGAGAGCAATGGCGTATTCCTGAACCGGTTCCCCAAGCTGGATGACGGTCGCAGGGGGACGGGACACGAGCTGTCCTGTGATGCCGACAAGACGGGATGCATGGTGATGAGGGACCATCCGATGGCCATAACAAGCGACATTCAGAATGCCAACATCTACCCTCTGGACAAGCCGCTGTCCTTCAACGACGAGGTGCGCGATGACCTGCACAGGGAAAGAATACGCTTCGATTTCATGACGCTGTTGCCGGAACTGACGACCAATGACATACGCAAGAAGCAGCTTATCGGTTCTGTTGCCTACAGCAATGAACAGTATGCCACCATACCCCCCTCCAATATCTACAATTATTGCCAAGAGCTGACATTAAGCGACGACAGCTACTTCCGCTATTGGAATGCATACGGTGTGAAGGCGGCTCATTTGTACTGCGACGAGGTGCTGATCTTCGGACACGGGGACATTACTTTCCGGTTGCCGCCCGTTCCGCGGAGTGGCATGTACGAAATCCGCTATGGATATCTGGCGAATAACGGTAGAGACATTTCGCAGATCTACTTTGGAACGGATCCCAAGAAACTGGCTGTGACCGGTATCCCCATGGATATGAGAATCAACGGAGAAACCTACGGCACAGGATGGGAGCTGGACACGGAGGACGAGGACTATAATGCCGAGATGGACAAAAAGATGCGAAACAACACTTACATGAAGGGAGCGAAGAGCGTAACGGCCAGCGGAGACGTGACCCTGAACAGCCGGACCCGAGTAGAAAACATGCGACGCATCCTGACCCGACAGTATATGGAGCCCAATAAATCCTACTACCTGCGGATGAAAAGCGTGTTGAATGATGCCAGCAAATGTATTCATCTCGATTATATGGAACTCTGCCCCAAGGAGGTCTATGACAATCCGGAAAAGCCCGAAGATATCTGGTAAAAAAACATAGCATAACACAACAAAGCAAATGGGGGCACGAGTCCCCATTTTTGTTTGTCTTATCTTAAAGTTTATGGGGAGGAAGACCAACATTTCCCATACAGGAAGGCCCTAAGCAGTAAAAAAATCATGAGTTCTAATAAATTTTAGCCAAACAAGGCGCATACATTCTTAGTTTTTCACTATTTTTGGCAAAAATTTGCATAAAAAAATGAAAAAGACTGTTTTTTACGCCCTATTATCTGTGTTTACAGCCACGTTATTCATCGGCTGTAAGGAAGATATCAATGAGTCCTCACGCTATGTGTTCAAGGAGAAAACGATTACCGACTACCTAAAAAGCCACGAACAGTACAGCGAATACTGCGAACTGCTGAAAATAGTGCCAGTAAGTCCCATAACGGAGACCACCTGCTGGCAAATCCTTTCGGCTCGTGGACATTATACGGTGTTCGCCCCTACGAACGAGGCCATACACAGGTTCCTGAACAAACAAGTTAAAAAGAAGATCATTGACCGACCAAGCTGGGATGCCTTTACAAGCGAACACAAGCTGGACTCTGTACGAAACCTTTTGGTTTACAACAGTATCATTGATTGCGGAGACGATGTGGAAGCGTTTGAAATATCCGATTTCCCCATCACACAGGATGCCGAAATCCTGACACAAAACATGAACGACCGCAAAGTAGCCATCCATTACAACAATGACCCCGACAGCATACTGGTAAGCGGATGTCTGATGGACCCCAAGAACAAAGATATTAACGCCATAAACGGCGTAGTACATGCCATGGAAGATGTCATCGACCCCAACAACAACTCGCTGGCATTCCTGCTGAAGAAAATACTGGACGAAAAGATCGAGGGATACTATGTTACGGCGATGCTGATAAAAGCCGTAGATATGAAGGACACGCTGGATCTGATTCTGGACGAAACATACGAAAGACTGAGGCTGTCGGGTGTCATCCCATCCAATTATACCAACAACGCATCGGGCAATTCTCCCGCACACCGCTATTATGGTTTCACCCTGTTTGCCGAAACAGACTCTTTCTGGACGGCCACCATCGGGAAGCCGGCATTCGACATCTCCATCGATGACGTCAGGAACTATCTGGTAAGTCAAGGCATCTACCCCAATGCAAAGAACGACGAGAACTACAAATCGGAGGACAACCTGATAAACCAGTTTGTAACCTACCATTTTCTGCCCCAACGAATGACAACCGACCGTTTGGTCCTTCACTACAACGAAAAGGGGTATCAGCCAAAGGACGGCATACCCACCGTGGCCATGAGCGAATACTATACCAGTATGGGCAAACGACGGCTGATAAAACTCTTCGAAAGTAAGGAAAGCAACGGCGTATATATAAATCGCTTTCCGAAACTGGACAACGGACGCAATGGCACTTACCACGAGCTCTCCTGTACACCAGAGAACGAGGGTATCAAGGTGGGCGCCCCGAACATGGAAGGGGACTTTAACATACGCAATGCCATGATCTACCCCATCGACAAACTAATGGTCTATGATGATCATACGACATCGAAACTGCAAAGGGAACGCATACGATTCGACGTGTCTGCCATGTGGCCGGAATTCATGACCAATGACATCCGTATGAGGCAAGATGTGTGGTGCCCACCAGACAACATCTACCGCTACATAGAGAACGTATGGATGACACCCGAAACGGAGTTCGTCTATTGGTGTGGCCAGGGGCATCAATACGCCAATTACATGTGCGATGAGATGAACATACAGGGGTATTACGATGTCACCTTTACATTGCCCCCCGTGCCACGGGACGGCATCTACGAACTGCGCTACGCCAATCAGTGCGGCGGCTCCCAGCGTGGTATGATCCAACCCTATTTTGGCACAGACCGCAGCAACATGCAGGTTACCGGCATCCCTTTGGATTTGCGCCAAGGCGCAAGGGCGCGTTACACTCGTCAGGGCTCATTTTGGAGCTATATCGGATATGAAAATGACACCAAGGACAATGACTATAATGCTGAGGTGGACAAGAAGATGCATTCTCTGGGGTACATGAAGAGTTGTGAACAGGCGGTGGCCGGCCTACCAGGTACAAGCACCACCATGCGCCAGTCCGAATCTTGCATGCGCTATATTGTTACACGTCAATATATGAAGGCAGACGAGACCTACTATTTCAGGTGCAAGACGGTGATGAACGAGCCGAACTTCTACTTCTATATGGACTTCCTGGAATTCTGCGCCAAAGAGGTCTTTGACAATCCCTACGAGCCCGAAGATATCTGGTAAATTAAATAAAATAGACATACAATGGACAAAAAAATGTTTTTATCAGTTCCCCTCTTTCTGCTGAGCATGGTGTGCCCAGCGCAGAAACGGGTAAGCGCAACGAGTCCGGACGGACAAACACAAGTAGAAATAACCCTCTCGGACAAAATCTACTACGATGTGGTGAGCCACGGAGAAACCTTGCTTGAGAAGAGTCATCTGGGACTTACGCTAAGCAATCGCACACTGGGCGAGAAGCCTGTCCTGAAAGGCAAGAAGATAAAGGAAGTGAACGAGACACTGACACCCATCCATCCGCTGAAACAGAGTCAGGTGGAGAATCACTACACGCTGCTCACGCTCACTATGGCTGGCAACTATCAGGTGGAATGGCGTATATATGACGACGGTGTAGCCTATCGCTTCGTAACCAACATGAAAGACGATGTAGAGGTGGTGAGCGAGGATGTCACCTGGCAGTTGGCCGAGGATGCCAACCTGGTACTCCAGCAGCCTCGCGATTTCAAGACGAGCTGCGAGGAAAACTACTCCGTGGTTTCCAGCAGCCAGTGGAAGGCCGAGGACAAGATGAGCGAACTGCCTGTACTGGTAATGGGCAAGAACCAGAAGATTCTACTCTGCGAATTTGACCTATTTGATTACCCCGGCCTCTTCCTGAAAGGAAACGCAGACAATTCACTCTCTGCCGTTCAGCCCAAGGTGCCGCTGGAATACGTGGACGACGGCGACCGTTCACAAAAGATACTGAAAGAGGCTGACTACATTGCCAAGACCAACGGCACGCGCTCCTTCCCATGGCGCTACATGCTGATAACCCAGGAGGACGGCAAGCTGGCAGAGAACGCCATGCCAGTCCGACTGGCACCCGAAAATGCCATCGGAGAGACCGACTGGATACAGGTGGGACAGACCTGCTGGGATTGGTTGAACGGCATTCCATTTGGACCAGACGTAACCTTCAAATCCGGCATAAACCTGGATACCTACAAGTACTTTGTGGATTTTGCTGCCCGTAACGGAGTAAAATACATGCTGATGGACGAGGGGTGGGCGCTTGACACACGCGACCCATTCAAGACCAACCCCGAGGTTCATCTACCCGAACTAATCAAATATGGTCAAAGCAAAGGCGTGGGCATAATCGTATGGCTGCCCTGGCTGACCGTAGAACACCACATGGATCTTTTCGAGGTATTCGAGAAATGGGGTATCAAGGGTGTGAAGATTGATTTCATGGATCGTCAGGATCAGTGGATGATCAATTTCTACGAACGGGTGGCTAAAGAGGCTGCCGAGCATCATATCTTCGTGGATTTCCATGGTGCCTTCCACCCCAGCGGACTGGACTACAAATACCCCAACATCCTGACGTATGAAGGTGTGCGCGGTATGGAATACAATGGAAGCTGCAAGCCCGACAATTCCATTTGGCTGCCATTCCTGAGAAATGCCGTTGGCCCTATGGACTATACGCCGGGATCCATGCTCTGCTACCAGCCAGAAAAACATCATGGCAACCGCCCGATCTGTGCAGGTGTGGGAACAAAGGCTTACAACATGGCTGTCTTCGTGCTCTTTGAGTCTAACCTACAGATGCTCATGGACAACCCTTGCCGTTACGACAAATGGCCGGATTGCCGCGACTTCCTGACCAATGTTCCCGTAAACTGGGACGAGACGCGCGTACTGACGGCCGAAGCAGGCGAGTACATCATCACGGCAAAGCGCAAAGGTGACAAGTGGTTTATAGGCGGAATAACCAACAGCAAGCCCCGTGACCTGAAAATTACGCTGAGTTTCCTGGACGCTGGTAAGAAATACCAGATGATCAGCTTCTCCGACGGTACAAATGCCGACATCATGGCTATGGACTACCTCCGCAACGAAAGTACCGTGGAGAACAGTACCGTACTTCCCATAAAGATGGTACGCAACGGTGGATGGTGCGCAGTCATTTCCACGAAATAACTGCCGGAAAAGAAGTACTGACTTGATACAACAATGTATTCAATTTTATGATAAATATGAAACGTTTTTTCTATGTGTTGTTTTTGGCCTTGTTGGCGAACCTGGCCTATGGGAAACCGTTAAAGCTCCTGTACTGGAACATCCAAAACGGCATGTGGGCTGACCAACAGAACAACTACGACAACTTCGTGAAGTTCGTAAAGGACAAGGCACCCGACATCTGCGTATGGTGCGAGGCGAAAAGCCTTTACTACGACGGAACGGACAAGGGGTTTGCAGATGACATGGAACGTTATCTGCCCTCTAACTGGGATGAATTGGCAGAACGATACGGACATAGCTATGTCTATCTGGGTGGGTATCGTGACAACTACCCCCAGGTAATCACATCGAAATATCCCATTCGGAATGCCAAGAGAATCGTGGGCGAACGCCCCGACAGCATTGTGTCCCACGGTGCCGCATGGGCTCAAGTTACCATCAAGGGTAAAACGTACAACATCGTCACCCTGCACACATGGCCAATGCCTTGGGCATACGGGGCAAATGGAGAAAACAGGAAAGAAAGCCAAGCCAACCACGGGGGGGACTGCCAGCGTCGCCTGGAGCTCGAATACATCTGCCAGCACTCCTACCTGACACGGGCCAACCCTGACAAGGAACTATGGATGATGATGGGTGATTTCAATTCACGTTCCATCGTTGACAACTATCATTACCGTCTTCCGGAGGATTCTCCTATGTTCTACGTCCACAACTATATCCGTGAGCATACAACCTATCGTGACGTGATAGCAGAAAAGCATCCAGGTGATTTCCAGACCACCGTATTAGGAGATGCACGAATCGATTTCATCTATGCTTCTCCATCCATGATGGACCGCATCGGCAAGGCCAACGTGATAAATGACGGATTTGCCGCCAACCATCGTGTGAATATCAGCAACTTCTGTATTCCATCGGATCACCTGCCCATCCTGATAGAGTTCAAACCATAAGCCGACTTCACACCGGCATTACGGAGAGCTACTTACCACTGGTCTTCGGGTATCTGCGGATTGTCATAGACGGCCTTCGGGCATAGTTCCAGATAATCCGTAAACATCTCACATTCGTAGTCCAGACATAGCTTCATGCGTAGGTAATAGGTCTTGTCCGGCGACATCTTTGCGGTTACCAGAATGGCACGCAGGGTCTTGTCGTTCTCGCGTTCCGTGATAGTCCAAGGCACACCAGTACCTCCGTGGGAGCGTGCTCCCTTCAGGAAGCCCTTGTTGCGCAAGCGCTTGTCAACCTCAGCGTTGTAGTCATCGTCCTCCGTGTCCGGTTCCCATCCATACTTAGCGATGGGTATTCTTAGGTCAATGGGGATGTCCGCAGCATACAGGTGTTCAAGATCCTCACCGAAGAACATCTGGTGCATACCGAAGAATGTCTGCGAAGACAAACGATAGCGTATCTGGTAGGTGTCCTCTGTGGGAACAGGCGGCATGGTGAGGATAACGTCTGCATACCCATTGAACTTCAGTTCGTCCCCTTCGAAGTCACAGTTTCCCGTCATTCGGCACGTAGCATAAAACATGGACGTTGTACCGGGATTCAGCTTTATGTCATGAAAGTAGGGGTAATAAGCATCTGGTGGCACGGTGGTACTCATGTGCTTTTCATCCATCAGCTCGCTCATTCGATAGTCGTTGTTCTCCAGCTCGGGCGAGATAGACGCAAAGTCGAACCTCATGCGTTCCTTGCCCAGATTGTTCCGCATCTGCTGGTCGTAAACCATGATCCTGTCAATAGGATATACCATGGCATTCAGCAAGGTGTTTTCCAGCCCTGTCTCCTCTTGGTTGACCCTAACACCTTCCGCTTCCGATGCACAACTCAGCTCGTGATACGTACCGTGTATGCCATTGTCCAGTACAGGGCATCGGTTAATATAGACACCGTGGCTCTCACGGCTCTCAAAGAGTTTCATCAGACGGCGTTTCCCCATGGTGTAATAGTACTGCATCTTGGCACATCCCAGTTCGCCGACACGGGGATCGTAACCAAACTCGTTGTAGTGGTTCACGACACGTCCCTTTGCCAACCGTCTGTTCAGCAGGTGGTAGGTGACAAACATGTTCAGCAGATTGTTCTCCGCTGTATAGTTGGTGTCGTTCACGGCCTCGGGGTATGCCTGTATGTCCGTCAGATACTTCACCACATCGTCCACGGTAATTTCCAGGGCAGGCTTTCCCAGTGCCTCACTCCAGACATCGTCCGGTTCGGCAAAGAAGGTGAAACCGTATTTCCTATGTTTGGGATGCTTGTCGAATTCATCGAACCGACCGGCTATCTCTAACTTTTCATAGGCATCGTCCTGTATGACACTCAGCGAATCCACTAGCCCAACAGCCTTCACCAGCATGGCTGACACATAGAATCCCTCTTTCTTCTTTTTCACCGTTTCATCTATCCATGTGCCCAGAATATTGTCACTGCTTGTTATCACGGCGTTCACACAATGGATTATCCCGTTCGTTGCTGGGATGTCACGGTTCTTTGTGTCAACAGGACTACCGTTTATCAACATGTCCGATTCACCGTCTTTCTCATCCTGGCGATGCACCGTCAGTTTTCGTTCGTTCATGTTTTCGAGTAGGAACTCTGCGTCTTGAACTGTCGGAAAATCATACGTATAGAATGCCTGCAAGTCATCACCGCAGTCGATGATGCTGTTCCACACCAGCTTATTCCTGGTCTCTACCAACCTCGTGCTGTCCGTAAAGGCGTCCCACGAAGGGGCTGTCAGATAATCCTCATTTGCAGCCAAGGTTTCCAGATATTTCTGTATGGCCTCGTTTGTAGGGGCGAATACGGTATAATGGCCTCGTGCGCTGAGCAACTGCCAGACGGTAGTTTTCGAACGGTTGCTCACAGGTACCATTTTCAACAGTTTGTTGTATTCGCTGAATTGCTCGTGTTTGGTCAGGTATTCGGTGATGATAGGATCCTTGAACACATAGCGAGATGACTCATCAATCTTTTCCGTGCAACCCACAAAGAGCGAGGCTACGAAAACGGACAAAAAAGTGTGAAAGAATCGTTTGTAACGCATAATACTTATGGTATCACAATTGACGTTGAATATGAATCTGAACGAGAGAACTCCTTACCGTTCACATAGACAGCGAATCCCTTGCCGGAATGATATTTGCGACCGGTCTTGTCATACACCACGGCTATTTCCTTCCCCGCACATTGTATCCCTGACAGACTGAAATAGTCCCATTCACCTTCCGGAACAAGCGGTTCTATCACAATGCTGCCGTCCAGTTGAGGCTGAATGCCGATAAGGCCGGATATTATCAGGTCGCAGAAGGTCGAGTGGTTGTAGTCCTTGCCGCGTTCCACGCCGCCCTTGCCCTCAAACCACGTGCCGTTATCCCATGTCATGAGGCGCGTACGGGAAATCCAATCACCTGTAAACGGATTCAGGTTTTCGTCTATCCAACATATCTGCCTGCCATCCTCAAGCGTGCGGCGATGACTGTTGCTGTATGTCCGGAGCGTCTCCAGATAGTCCGCCTTCGTTATCTTTTCCTCTCCAAACCGGTGCAGCGTGCGGGCCAAAGCGGTCAGCGTCTGCGCTGTGGCAAAAGGCCAGCTAGGCCCGTTCCACTGACATTCATGTCCTTCATAAGCAATCTTGAATCCCTCCGCTCTCTGCTCAGCCGTCGTAGGACCGAACGGAGCCTTGAAACCCTCGGGATCCATCAGTTGCAACCATGCATCAGACTTGTCCTTTCCGGGAATATCATACATCCAGGGCACGTAGCCATGCTCCTCTCTTGCTGGGGAAAGCTTCATCTCTCCGTTACGTGGAATCACCTTGTAGAAACGCGCCTCCGTGTCCCACAGATACATATCCATCAAGTCTTTTATCGTATCTGCCTTGGCCTTGTATAGGGCGGCTTCTGCTTCGTTGCCGAATTTTTCCGCCATCCAGGACAAGGCAAGCGCATCCGCATACATATAGCTGTTGATGGTGGCCCTGTATCCACTGGCATCTGGGCATAATCCACCAGAAACGGACACCTCCATTCCGTCATATCCGTCTATTTGCCAGAACAGTCCGTTGGCATCACGGTGGTCACCCTCCCATCCTGCATACAGTTCTTTCAGACGCGGGTATAGATCCTTCAACAGTTTGTCATCCGGATGTACACTGTAGAACTTCAAAAGCGCATCCGAAATGGGGAAGCTGTAGTGTCGGGGATTTCCGTCGGGAGAGCACCAGAACCTCATATAGTCATTCAGATAACTGTTATCGTGGAGCCAGCGACCCTCTGCAAAATGATGAGACGCAGCACAATTGATGGTATTGAACTTCTTGGCCCAACCCACATTCGGCAGGAACTCACTGATGACCGTTCCAGCCGGAGTATCCTTGATATGCTTGCGGAAGGTCCACCAACGGAAATAATAGGTCTTCTCCAGTTCCTTGTCCGGACAGTCGAATACCGGAATGTTAGCTTTCAAAAACTCGGCAGCTATGCTGTCTGGGAATTTCTGGACAAAAAGTTCGTTATCGTCCGCATTGAACTCCGACACGTATTTGTCGATTATTTTATCCCCGTCCGGCAGGGATTCGCATCCGCTCAGAACTGCAGAAATCAGTACTGATGCAATTGAAATGATGTTCTTTTTCATATCTGACTATTTATTCAAAAAATACAATTTATTATTTTGCATAGGGCAATGTAACGGTTACCGTCTGGCCAGAGGGGACATGGATCTTTGGCCAGTCGTAGCAGGCATTCCAGCCAAGGGAATGATTGCGGGCATAATCCGATGTCTCGGCCAGGACGCTGATGTCGCCGTCGCGGTAGGTGGGATTCTCCACTTCCAGGGTTACGGACTCCTTGTCGCTGGAAACAATCTTGGCATTGACATGGTCGAAAACCGTAATCTCTCCCACATCGGGACGGACGTAGATACCAGGGTTCTGCATAGTATGTAAAAGGGCTACGTTCTCCCATGCCTGATTCGAGTCATTGTCGGCCAGCCCTCCTATATTGTACTCCCAGTCACCGATGTTCACACGTTCGGTACAATAGCCGAATCCTCCGTGTTCCTGCATACGGTTACCCTCGGTATTGACGTACTGCACGACGTTGTGGGACATGTCGTGGTCGAGTTCCAGGTAGCGTTTGTCCCCTGTACAGCGGTACAACTTGAGCATAAAATCGCCCGACATTATATATACGCCTGGTGCACTATGCTCATTCTGGACGCTCGCCCATACGGAACCTGTCGCCTTGACGTTCATACGTGCCATGCCGGAGCCTTCGGGAAACTTGTAGTCGTATGATACGACCCAGGTTGAGAACAGACCTGCTGCATCACGAGCGTACTGCATCCACTTCCCGTCGCGGGTAATCTCATACAGGGCTATGTAGGATTCTACCAGCTCGGCCGTAGATTCGCTGTCGGGGGACTGGAGTATCTCGGCAGGACCACCGCCCACATAACCTTTCGACAGGAATCTGTCGTAGAAGAAATCCGCCGTTGTACTGGCCATATCCAAATAACGCGGCTCATTGAAATACTTCGACGCATAAGCAAGGGCACCGACACAAAGGGCTCCCTGGGCTGAGTTCGGGGTATGTATCTCGCCGGAGTCAGCGTGAATGAACTGTCCGAACTCGCCATAACGGTTAAAGAGCGTAATGAGTGCATCCGAGGCCCGGCGCATCATCTCTTCCCACGAGGGCTTTATCATATCCCCATGTCCTTGAAGACGTAGGGCCTCGAATGTCTGCAGGCCATAATAAATAGTGAGGGCCGTACGGCGTATCATGGCAACATCACGTTGAGTATATGCCTCGTTTATGGCATCTCCCAGCAGTTCGCCTCTCTTGCAAATGGCGTAGAACAAGCCCGACTCACCCTGCATCTTCTCTATCGTATCGAATGTACGGCACACTCGGCGCAGGATTTCGTTGTAGTCCTGTTGGCAGTCCGGACGAAGCAGCTGGGCGAGAGAATAGACCGGCGCTCCACCCCACCCCAACTGGAGATGATGGAAATGGACCTCACCCAAGGGATTAAAGCAGATATAGCCATAGTTCTCGTCCTCGTACCACTTATGTTCGAAATGGTGCTTATAGATGGTTTCTGCCAGACTGCTGAACGGTTCAATATTGCGGAACTCGTTCTGCCCGGACAAGTCCTTGCGTATGGTCAGGAACTTGTCGAAATAGGCCATCAGGTCCTGGCAGGGGAATTCATAGACACGGAAATGCATCTTTATCTCGTCGCCCTTTTTCAGGGGTATGCCTTTGTCATCACTTGGACGGTCGGCGTTGCACATCGTATAGTGATGCTCACGTACACCGGGGGCGGAAAGCCGGATGGTCAGACGTTTCTCGGAGGGATATTCGTTGACAAAGAAAGCCTCATCCCCCAGTACGACATCCTGTTCGGTCAGAACGAAGAATCCCTTCTTGGCATTCTTGTCGTAGAAACCGGCAAGGGGCGTGGCGCAACTGTTCGTCTTGAAATCGATGTACGCATCGCTGCCGTCACTGGACAAATGTGGGATGTTCGTCGTGGTTATCGGCATATCGAGGGGACGATCTTCTGGATTATATAAAATGGGGGGATAACCTATTTTTATGATTCTGAAACGGTTGCCACCATAGATATGACAAGGGGCAAAGATATAGTTCTCCGTATCCCAGTTGTCGAAAGTGAACTGCACGGCCGCACCGCCGGAGGCCATTTCCCCTTCATCCATCTTGAAGGTAAGGGCATAATCGACAGCCTCCTTGGAAACCTTTTTCTTCTCCACGTCCACCGTCCATCTTCCTGCACTGTCCCCCGACAGGATGCCTTCTTCAAAAACAAATGTCTTGTTCACTTTGTTTCCTTCGTACGAAAGAATCTGTGCCTCGAAAGGCATCTCTTGACATGCGACCAGCAACGAGGTCAGGAATAATGGCAAAAGATTGCAAAATTGTGTTTTTTTCATACCGGATTTTATCTTTTACAAATAATTACTTTGCATAGGACAATGTAACGGTTACGGTCTGACCAGAGGGGACATGGATCTTTGGCCAGTCATAGTAAGCGACCCATCCAAGGGAATGGTTACGGGCGAAGTCCGATGTCTCGGCCAGGACGCTGACGTCGCCGTCGCGATAAGTGGGATTCTCCACTTCCAGGGTTACGGACTCCTTGTCGCTGGAAACAATCTTGGCATTGACATGGTCGAAGACGGTTATCTCTCCTGCATCGGGACAGACATAGATACCCGGGTTCTGCGTCGTATGCAAAAGGGCGACACTCTCCCATGACAGGTACGAGCTTCTGTCGGACAGACAACCGATGCTGTACTCCCAGTCGCCGATGTTCACGCGTTCGGTACAATAGCCGTACTCTCCGTGTTCCTGTATGCGGTTGGCTTCGGTGTTGACATACTGTACGACATTGTGCGACATATCCCGGTCGAGATTGAGGTAGCGCTTGTCTCCCGTACAGCGGTACAGTTTCAACAGGAAGTCTGCCGACATGATATACAAGCCGGGGGCACTGTGCTCATTCTGGACGCTTGCCCAGACAGAACCCGTTGCCTTGATGTTCATACGGGCCATGCCGGAACCTTCGGGGAACTTGAAATCGTATGATACGACCCATGAGGAGAACAAGGCTGCTGCATCGCGAGCGTACTGCATCCATTTCTCGTCACGGGTGATTTCATACAGGGCTATGTAGGACTCTACAAGCTCGGCAGAGGATTCACTGTCGGGAGCCTGGAGAATTTCGGCTGGACCGCCGCCCACATAACCTTTCGACAGGAAATTGTCGTAGAAGAAATCAGCCGCCTTCGTGGCCTGTTCCATATAGCGTGGTTCGTTGAAATATTTCGATGCGTAGGCAAGAGCACCAACACAGAGAACACCCTGGGCTGAATTCGGAGTATGCATATCACCCGAATCGGCATAGATGAGCTGTCCGAACTCGCCATAACGGTTGTATAGCGTAATGAGGGCATCCGATGCCCGGCGCAGCATATTCTCCCACGAAGCCTTTATCATATCCCCATGACCCTGGTGACGGAGTATGTCAAACGTCTGGAGACCGTAATAGATGGTGAGGGCCGTACGGCGTATCATCGACACGTTGCGCTGAACGTAGGCATTACCGCCGAACGTGTCGCCCAGCAGTTCGCCTCTTTTCAGGATGGCATAGAACAGGCCAGACTCGCCTTGCATCTTCTCTATCGTATCGAAACTGAGACAAATACGGCGAAGGATTTCATTGTAGTCCTGCTGACATTCCGGACGGAGCATCTGGCCCAGCGAATATACCGGCACACCGCTCCAACCCAGTTGGAGGTGATCGTAATGAAGCTCCGTCATGGGTTCATTGCAGAAATAGCCGCAGTTCTCGTCTTCGTACCACTTATCCTCGAAATGATGCTTATAGATAACTTCTGCCAGACTGCTGAACGGTTCGAGGTTGCGGATCTCGTTCTGCCCGGACAGGTCCTTGCGTATGGTCAGGAACTTGTCGAAATAGGTCATCAAATCCTGACAGGGGAACTCATAGACACGGAAATGCATCTTTATCTCGTCTCCCTTTTTCAGGGCTATGCCCCGGTCATCGCTTGGATGGTAGGCCTGCGTCATCGTATAATGGTGCTCACGCACACCAGGTGCAGAAAGCCGGATGGTAAGTCGTTTCTCGGACGGGTACTCGTAGATGAAAAAGGCCTCCTCGCCCAGGATCGTATCCTGCTCAATCAGGATGAAGAATCCCTTCTTGGCATTCTTGTCATAGAAACCGGTCAGGGGCGTGGCACAACTGTTCGTTCTGAAATCGATGTACGCATCGCTCCCATCTCTGGACAGATGGGGAATGTTTGTCGTGGTTATCGGCATGTCCAATGGACGATCTGCCGAGTCGAGTAAAACGGGAGGGTATCCTATCTCCTTTATCTTGAAACGATTGCCACCATAAACATGGCAAGGAGCGAAGACATAGTTTTCCGTATCCCAGTTGTCGAAGGTGAACTGTACAGCTGCACCACCAGAGGCCATTTCTCCTTCATCCATCGTGAAGGTCAGGGCATAATCGACAGCCTCCTTGGAAACCTTTTTCGTCTCCACGTCCACCTTCCACTTTCCGGCACCGTCACTCGACAAGGTGTCATTCACAAAAACGAACGTCTTGTTCACCTTGTTTCCTTCGTACGAAAGAATCTGAGTTTCGAAAGGAATCTCCTGACATGCAATCAACAGCAAGGCTGCAAAAAATGTCAAAAGGACATTAAATACTACTTTTTTCATACTTTTTTATATAAAATTTGTCCAAAGGTAGTGAAAATATTTTCAAATCCGCAAGGTTGATGAAATATTTTTATTACCCTTACCCCGCAACAAGGTTAAAAAGCATGAAACAGACAGGTGTTGACAGCTACATGCAGGAACAGACATTATTCCACGTACAGCACAAGTCCCTTCAAGTACTCACCCTCTGGATGATAGATGTTGATGGGATGGTCGGCTGGCTGGTGCAACTGATGCAGGATACGCACCCGGCGATGGCTGATGGCGGCTGCCGTGAACACGGCGGTACGGAACTGGTCCTTGTTCACGGCCTGTGAACAGCTGAACGTGAACAGGATACCACCGGGTTGTATTTTCTCGAAAGCCTTGGCATTAAGCTTCGTATAACCGCGCAGGGCGTTTTTCAGTGCATCCTTGTGTTTGGCAAAGGCCGGCGGGTCCAGGATGATGAGGTCGTAATGCTCGCTCATCTGCTCCATATAACGGAAAGCATCCTCGGCAAAGGCCTCGTGACGGGTATCACCCGGGAAGTTGAGTTCCACATTGGCATTGACCAGTTCCACGGCCTTGGCACTGCTGTCCACGCTGTGTACCAGGTTGGCACCGCCCCGCATGGCATAGACGCTGAATCCACCTGTATAGCAAAACATGTTCAGTACGTTGCGGCCACGACTGTACTGTTCCAGCAGACTTCTATTGTCGCGCTGATCTACAAAGAAGCCTGTTTTCTGCCCCTTCAGCCAGTCGATATGAAAGCGAAGGCCATTCTCCACGGCTACGTCGGTATCGCTCTGCCCCAGCAAGAATCCGTTTTCCTGTCCCAGGGAAGCCTTGAATGGCAACGTAGTCTCGCTCTTGTAATAGATGGCCTGCAGCTGGTCACCCATAACCTCTTTCAGAGCCAGGGCTATCTGCTGTCGGCACACGTGCATACCCACGCTATGAGCCTGCATCACGGCTGTATTTCCATACAAATCAATGATCAGGCCTGGCAGATTATCGCCTTCGCCATGCACCAGACGGTAGGTCGTATTGTCATCCCGGCCGGCCACGCCGATACTGCGACGCACACTCAGGGCTACGCTCAGGCGTTCGCGCCAGAAAGCCTCGTTGATAGGTTCGTCCCGGAACGACAGGACGCGCACGGCTATACTGCCCACCTGCCAATGACCCACAGCCACGAACAGACCGTCGGCCGTCACTACCCGGACCAGGTCACCCTCCTGTAACTCACCATCGATATGATGGACAGCCCCCGAGAAAACCCACGGGTGATAGCGTTTCAGACTTTCTTCCTTTCCCTTACGTAAAAATAGTGTATTCATTCCTGTGTTTATTATGAATTTCGGTCGGCTCAGCCTTTTTTAAAATATTTATTTTGCATTAAGCATTATGAATCAGCTCAATTTGTTCTTTGTCCATCTGTTGCAACTCCTCATAGATGCGAATACAGGCCCACGCATCAGTGGCCGCATATAGCTTTTGCGAGTCGCTCAGGATGTCGGCCTCCCAGTTCGAGAGACGCTGGGCCTTGCTTATTTTCTGCCCAAAGAGGTTGGCATAGAGCTTTTGCAGACTGCGGTCCTGAATGCCGAACTCGCCCACCACCTGTTGCAGGTCGATGAACGTGCCACGTTGAAAAGGCTGACGTCGTCCTAGCATCATCAGGTCATCGTGCAAGGAGAGACCCACCTTGGGTACAGTAGTGTCGGAGAGCAGTTGCAGGATGCTGTCGGGCATGCCAATATGGTTCAGGCGAAACAGGAAACAAATCTCGTGGGTGCTGGCCTGCAACAGGGCCACTTTGTTCTGCGCTCCGCTGGTAAAGGTAGGGCGGGTTTCCGTGTCTATGCCCAGGATAGGCTCGCTCAACAGAAAGTCCACGGCCTTCTCCGCCGCATACTCACTTTCCACCACCTCTATGCGCCCGTCAAAGACGGCACGAGGCATATCCGCCAACAATTGCTTGTCTATTTTCTCATATATGACTCTCATTCCTTCTTCTATCCTTTTTGCCTTGGTCATGCATTATGCATTGTTTGCGTATCTCAGGCGATGAAACTGGCGCAGGGTGTCCACCAGACATTGTCCCCAGTAAAGTTCGAATTTGTCCATTACGGCCCAAAGCGCGTCCGTCATACAGTCCTCTACCCGTTGCTGGTAGGAAGACACGAAGTCGCGCAACGCCTGATACATGTCGGCCAATCCTTCGCTGATACTCTTCCACCGACTCTCGTCGGTCTGCATATCCTCGTTGCGTATCAGGTCCTCGTAATCATCATCCTCCTGCATGATGTCATAAACTACGCGACGTATCCATTCGTAATCCTGTTCCGTAACCTGGGGAGCCGGCAGAAAATCGCCGTCACTCTCCACACGAGGCACCAGGACTGCTTTTACATACAGCAGAGGGAGCAGTTTGAGCAACGTATCTTGGAACTCGGCCTTCTCGCGGCCCTCGCTTTGTTCCAAGAAAGCACAGAATTCAGCGGCCACCGTAACGAACTCCAAGGTGTTACGTGCATAGATTTCCTTTTCGGGAGTATTGTTCATTACAAAAATTTTCTTAGGGCTGACAAATTAAGCACAAAGTTACGTTTTTTTCTTGGGAAAAGATGACATTATTTAAATTTTTGAACTAAATTTGCAAGGGAATTACATTTATACGCAATTTTATGGCTAAATCGAAAACCAGCAAACGGGCTGGACATACAATACGCAAGAGTAAAACGAAGCCTGAGACGAAGGGAGAAAAGGGCAACGTGGTGACCAGACGCTGGGCAGAACTGCGCAGCGGATGGCTGGACGAGGAGACCCAGACGCTGGGGAGCGACATGAGCAGGAAGGAGAACCTATGCTTCCTGATGGGTTCCATCCTGTGCATAGCGGCTTGCTATATTTTCCTGGCTTTGGTGTCGTATCTGTTCACAGGAGGCGAAGACCAGAAACTGCTTTGTGAGAGTGCTACCGGCATAGAGGCGCAGAACTGGATGGGCTTCTATGGCGCGAAGCTGGCGAAAATAATGATTGACGAATGGTTTGGCGTTCCTTCCCTGTTCATTCCGATTTTCCTGATGCTGTCTGGTCTGCGGGTTATGAACGTGTACAAGATAAAGAGCATCGTGTGCTTCATTCACTGCATGGTGCTGATGATATGGTTCTCGGCTTTCCTCTCCTTTGCCCTGGACACCTGGTCCAAGAGTTTCATCAGCTGGGGCGGCAGCATCGGCAAGGCGGAAACGGAGTTCGTGCGGCAGCGACTGGGCTATGCGGGCCTGGTGGGTATCCTGCTCTTAACGGCGGTCATCTACCTGGCATACGCGAGTGAGCGTACCATCGTTTTCCTGCGCCGACTGATATACCCCGCCAGAAGGAGCAACGAGGAGGGCGATGAAGAACTGGAAGTCCTGAACGAAGAGGTTCTGGAGACAACGAAGGAGCAAGAGGACTTCGGCATCGACCTGTCTGAGCCGGAGAATACGGAGGAACAGGAAACGGAAGAGAAAGGGGATCCGTTTATCGACGACCCAAGAAGGACGGCTACCATCATAGACTTCGGCGAACAGCCCACGGGGACACAGACTGCATTGCGACCAGGGGAGCAGGAGATTCCATTGGAATTCGAAAACACGGAAAAGGAACTGAAAGTGGTGGTGGGTGAAAATCCAGAAAAGGCGGTGATTGAGGAGGGAGAAGCGCTGGAGCCCTACGACCCGAAGCTGGATCTGGAGAACTACAAATACCCCACGCTGGACCTGCTGAAGAAATACAACGACGAAGGTTCGAACGTGGACATGGAGGAGCAGCAGGCCAACAAAAAGCAGATTATAGACGTGCTGCGTAACTTCGGCGTGGAGATAAGCAGCATCAAGGCGACCATCGGCCCCACCATCACACTGTACGAAATAACGCCTGCACCAGGTGTCCGCATCAGCAAGATCCGCAACTTGGAGGACGATATAGCCCTGAGCCTTCGTGCCTTCGGCATCCGTATCATTGCACCCATACCCGGAAAGGGTACCATCGGTATAGAGGTGCCGAACGCCAAGCCGCAGATGGTGAGCATGGAGAGCATCATAAATAGCCGCAAGTTCCAGGAAACGAACTACGACCTGCCCATGGTGCTAGGGAAGACCATCACCAACGAAGTGTTCATGGTGGATCTGGCCAAGATGCCTCACTTGCTGGTGGCCGGTGCCACGGGACAGGGTAAATCCGTAGGACTGAACGCCATCATCACCAGCCTGCTGTACAAGAAACATCCGGCGGAACTGAAACTGGTGATGGTGGATCCCAAAAAGGTAGAATTCAGCGTCTATTCGCCCATCGTGAACCATTTTCTTGCTCAGGTGGAGGGAAACGAAGATACCGAGGAGCCCATCATAACCGATGTGACCAAGGTCATCCAGACGCTGAAAAGCCTGTGCGTGGAGATGGATACGCGCTACGACCTGCTGAAAAAGGCCAAGGCACGCAACGTGAAAGAATACAACGAGAAGTTCAGGGCGCGCCATCTGAACCCAGAGAACGGGCACAAGTTCATGCCCTATATCGTGGTGGTAATAGACGAGTTCGGCGACCTAATAATGACGGCCGGAAAGGAGATAGAACTGCCCATAGCCCGCATAGCTCAGTTGGCCCGTGCTGTGGGCATTCACATGATCATAGCCACCCAGCGCCCTACGACGAACATCATAACCGGTACCATCAAGGCAAACTTCCCCGCCCGTATGGCCTTCCGCGTGGGTGCCATGGTGGACAGCCGTACCATCCTGGACCGACCGGGAGCCAACCAACTGATTGGAAAGGGCGACATGCTGTTCCTGAGCGGTACTGAGCCCGTGCGCGTACAATGTGCATTCGTGGACACGCCGGAGGTGGAACGCATAGCACACCACATCGCCTGCCAACAAAGTTACAACCATCCGTTCCCGTTGCCGGAAGTGCCGATGGAGGGAGACGGCGGTGAAACGCCCGATGTGGACATGACGCACCTGGACCCCATGTTCGAGGACGTGGCACGTATGGTAGTGGTGGACCAGTGCGGTTCGACCAGTATGATCCAGCGCAAGTTCTCAATCGGCTACAACCGTGCAGGACGACTGATGGACCAATTGGAAAAGGCAGGCATCGTAGGTCCGGCCAAGGGAAGCAAACCGCGTGAAGTACTCTGCATAAGCGAAGATGACCTGCAGCAAAAACTGTCGAATCTGTAAAAACATTTATTATGAAGCATAGAATAAACCAGCAAATCCTGATTACCGGCATCCTCTGTCTGGCAGCCCTGACGGCAAGCGCACAGGATGCCATGAAGATTCTGGACGAAACAGCCAGCCACATCCGCAAGAGTGGTGGCGTAAAAGTGACCTTTTCCGCAACGAATTTCAGTGGTCTGGACGAACAGGGAAGCACAAGCGGCACGATGTTGCTGCAAGACAAGAAATACCAGTTGCAGACACCGGGTGCCACAACCTGGTACGATGGTGAGACACAATGGTGCTACGTGAGCGAGAACGAGGAGGTAAACGTTTCCACCCCTACCAAGAAGGAAATGCAAGCCGTAAATCCATACGCGTTCCTGGATGTCTATAAACAGGGGTATAATGCGTCCGTCAAGGAATCTACCCTGCGAGGATCGGCTACCTACGAGGTTCACCTGACAGCCCAAAAAGAGGGGATGGACGCACAGGAAATCTATATCGACATACGCAAGAGTGACTACGTACCGCTCTGCATCCGCGTCCGTCAGGGCAAAGACTGGAGCCGACTGGCCCTACTTACTTTTCAGGCTGGACAGAAATTCGGAAAGGACACATTTACCTTCCCAAAAGAGAAATATCCCGATGCCGAAATCATTGATTTAAGATAAGAATGGAACACCGCAAACTCATCATCATAGGAAGCGGGCCGGCCGGATATACGGCGGCCATCTATGCCGGCAGAGCAGGTCTGTCCCCCCTACTGCTGGAAGGGAACCAACCTGGCGGACAACTGACGACAACCACCCTAGTGGAAAACTTTCCGGGATTCCCGGAGGGGATAGATGCCAACGAGCTGATGGACAACATGCGCAGTCAGGCAGAACGCTTTGGTACGGAAATCCAGTCTTGCAACGTGGAACGAACGGATTTCTCAAAACAGCCGTACCAACTATGGACCGATGACAAAGGGGTACTGACGGCCGACAGTCTGATCATAGCCACCGGAGCCTGTGCCAAATACCTGGGGCTGGACGATGAACAGAAATATATGGGAAGCGGCGTGAGTGCCTGTGCCACCTGCGACGGATTTTTCTACCGCAAGAAGACGGTAGCAGTAGTGGGCGGCGGCGACACGGCCTGCGAGGAGGCCCTCTATCTGGCAGGACTGGCCAGCAAAGTCTATATCATCGTACGGAAACCGTTCCTCCGCGCTACCCAGATTATGCAGGACCGCGTGCTGGGGAACGAGAAAATTGAGGTGCTCTACGAAACGGACACAGAGGGACTCTACGGCACCGACGGACTGGAAGGTGCCCATCTGGTACACCGGAAAGGGACTGAGGGAGAACGGCACTACGACCTGCCGATAGACGGATTCTTCCTGGCCATCGGTCACAAGCCGAACACCGAGGTTTTCCGTCCCTGGATACAGATGGACAACGATGGCTACATCCAGACAAAGGAGGGAACGACACAGACGAACCTCCCAGGCATATTTGTGGCCGGCGATGTGGCTGATGCCTTTTACCGACAGGCCATCGTAGCTGCAGGAAGCGGGGCAAAGGCTGCCATCGAGGCCGAAAAATACGTCACAAGATTATGAAACCACTACAACTATACAAGTTACTGCGTAGGAACTCGCAGTTGAAGGACGAGCGTCACCCGATGCTCGAGAAGAACAAATTCATGAAGTTCCTCATGATTTTTATGTGGTTGTACTATGCAGCCATACTGATACTGCTGGGCGTCGTCATGCCATCGGGAATGAGGGACCAGTACAATGGTGTAGCTGCCTTTCATGTCCTGGATGGTGGTTTCCTCTATATCCTGATCATCGACTTCTGGCTTCGCTTCATATTGCAGGAAACGCCGGTGCAACAGGCCAAGCCTTACTCCCTGTTGCCTATCAGGCGTTCTTTCCTGATGAACATCTACCTGATTCGTGCCGGACTCAGTTGGGGCAATCTTTTCTGGGCCTTCATGCTGGTACCGTTCGGACTGCTTGCCATCCTGCACCTGATGGGATTCGGTGCCCTTGTCGGGTGGTGGTTCGGATGGTGGCTGCTCATTGTGGCCAACAGCTACGCCTATCTGCTGTGTCGTACCCTCGTCATGAAGAGCCTGCTGTGGACGCTCCTGCCGGCAGCCATCCACGGAGGACTCGTTGCCCTGATGCTGGTACCGGACACCAACCTGCTGGATATGCCATGCACGGAATTCATGTACGGTTTCGTACTGGGAAGCCCCTGGCCCTTCCTGTGTATGATAGCCATCATCGCCCTGCTATACTGGGGCAACTACTACCTGCAGATGCACATGGTGTACGACGAGGTGGCAAAGAAAGAAGACGTGGAGCTGAAGCATACATCGGACATCGCCTACCTGAACAAGTACGGTGCTTTGGGCGAATACCTGAAAATGGAAATCAAGCTGCGACTGCGCAACAAGCAAGTACGCATGGGCTTTTTCGTGGTACTGGGGGCCATGCTCATGCTCAGCGCCATCCTGGATTTCTCTACGGTATACGACAGCACGTTCATGACAAGTTTTGTCTGCCTGTACGACTATATCGTACTAGGTATGAGTACGCTGGTCACCATTATGTGTTTCGAGGGCAACTACATAGACGGCTTGATGAGCCGTCGCGAGAGTATATACGAACTGCTACGCGCCAAATACTACTTCAACTCGGCACTGCTCCTAATTCCGTTCCTCCTCATCATTCCCTCCATCGTGTTGGGAAAAATCAGCATCTGGATGAGTCTCGGTTACCTGTTCCTCACCGTGGGTGTCCTCTACCCCATCTGTTTCCAGTTAGCGGTCTATAACAACAATACCGTTCCACTTAACCAGAAACTCACAGGCAAGCAGGCCAACACGGCCCAAAACATCGTCAGCATGGTACTGCTTTTTGTTCCCATAGGGTTGGAACGGCTTTTCGTCTTCCTGCTTGGCAACGTATGGGGCTACATTGTTCTCATCGTCCTGGGCATGGCAGGCATCTGCACGCACAAGATATGGATTCGAAACATCTACCAGCGCTTCATGGTCCGTCGATACAAGAATATGGAAGGGTTCCGTGCCAGCCGGGAAGGGTAATTTATAATGCATAATTCACAATGCATCGCTCGACATCCCGTTAGGGTGGCGCTTTCACAAAGCGAAGCGACTGAAAGAATGCATAAGCAATAGGCTATAAAAAACACAATGAATAAATTAACACCCATCAAATGGGTTGCTACACAATGGAAATAACAATACAAAACCTAAAAAAATGTTTCGGCGAGAAGGTAGCCGTAAACATCGATTCATTCCAGATTCACTCTGGTGAGATACTGGGACTTGTGGGTAATAACGGAGCCGGGAAGAGTACGCTCTTCCGTCTGATGCTCGATTTAATAAAGGCAGACCAAGGAAATGTGCTCATGGGCAACACAGATGTGTCCAAGACCGAAAACTGGAAAGACTGGACGGGTGCCTTCATCGACGAGAGTTTCCTGATTGACTATCTGACACCCGATGAATATTTCCAGTTCATCGCCCGCATCAGCGGTATCTCCAACGAACAGTTGTCCGAGTTCCTTACCGGATACGAGCATTTCATGGCCGGCGAACTAACTGGACAGAAGAAACTCATTCGCAACCTTTCTGCCGGCAACAAGCAGAAGGTGGGTATCGTGGCAGCCATGCTGCTGCAACCCAAGATTCTCATCCTGGACGAGCCATTCAACTTCCTCGACCCCAGCAGTCAGAGTGCCATCAAGCACTTGTTGAAGAAATATAACGAGGAGACGGGGGCCACCATTCTCGTCAGCAGTCACAACCTGCAGCACACGGTCGATATCTGCCCACGCATAGCCTTGTTGGAGAACGGTGTCATCATCCGCGACATCGACAACACCACCGGACAGGCACAGGCCGAGCTGGAAGATTACTTTCAGGTAAATGACTAAATGCCCGAAAGTATGGATTTATACCCCCCAAAAAAATTCCGGCTTCGCCGAAAGAATGCCCCCCTACCGTGCGCGATGCACGGCAGGGGAACCCTAAAATCACTCGTTATAAGAGTTATGCGCACAGCGCGTGTGCTGCCTACAACATAGCCATACAGGAAGTAACGCCAAGCGCGGTAGCAATCGCACTAAGGATTGCCAGAAGTGTCTGAACAACAAACTTCCAAATTTCTTTCTTATCCATAATAATGTTGATTTATGATTGATTCGATGATTAGGGCGTCTGGAGGACGCTACAGCCTCGAAGAGGCGGTCAGTAGCCGGGTACATCGAGCGTAGCGAAGATGTGCTCGGATGTGAACCCCAGCCCTCGATTCTCGTCTGAACTGTTAATAGCTGTTAACGATTAACACGGTAAACTCTTATAACAACGTTATAAGAAATTTTCAAAGAAGATAGAAATTTTTTTTAGAGAAAGGACAATTTCTCTGGCAGCGAAGCCCAATTTTGCGAACAGCGAGGAACTGCCCCACGCGCTGCACGATTCAGGACACCCCCCCTCCCGCGCCAACGTTATTTTTTTTTTTTGCGTAAAGCCCATGCCCCCTATTAATTTTAATAGACTAGGGACGCGAACCTTATTTATTTTAAAAAAAATATATATCTCTTCTCTTTTAAATAATATATCTATAGGGTTGGGAGGTCAAAAAAAAAAATTGTGGTATGAAATAACAGCCCAAAGGAGTCAAAAGGGCAAAATAAAAGGAAAAGCCTACAGACCAGACATTCCACGCGATTCAAACAGTAAAGCCCCTCGACAAAGGGGCTTTACTGTTATTATAGGTATTGTCTTTCGACAGAATCAGTACTTGAAGACCTTTCCGCCCGCCAGCACTTCCTGCTTCTTCTCGTTGAACGTAACCTTCTTGCCCGTGCGCAGGGCTGCATTGCACATGATGGTGGCAATGGAGTGGTTGTAACCGGCCTGAACGGGAGCATTGGGCGTCTTACGACTGCGCACGCACTCCATCCAGTTACGCATGTGCAAGTAGGTCATGGGGTCGCCGCCCGTATTGGCACTGTTGGCCACTTTCACGTCGGGCAGCTTGAACTTCTCCAGCAGGTTAGGCTGCATATCCATCTCCTTGGCCGCCCATTCATCCATACCGCCGTTGGAAGACACCTCGTTGGTATCCAGGTTCAGCGTACCGCCGTTGGAGAAGTAAAGTTCCTTTACACCACCGGCAGAGTTGTGCATACGGGAAGTATAGAGGACTTGGAAGTTATCAGACCCATCGGGCTTGCCATAATCGAACACTGCCGTAACGGTATCGAAGTTACGACGGCCGTCCTGCCAGCAATAGATACCGCCGTTGGCAGCTACGCTGATGGGGTGACTCAATCCGGTAAACCAGTGCACGGTATCTATCTGATGCGACATCCACTGCCCGGGAATGCCGGAAGAGAAAGGCCAGAAGAGACGATATTCCAGGTATTTGCGGGGATCCCACGCCTCTTTCGGACGGTTCAGAAGGAAACGGCTCCAATCGGTATCGGCCTCGAAACACTTGGAAACGAGATCCTTCCTGCGCCAGCGACCAGGCTGATTCACGTTCCAGGACATCTCCACCATCGTTATCTTGCCGAACTTGCCGGAACGCAGGTATTCATTGGCAGCCTGATAGTTGGGAGCCGATCGGCGCTGGGAACCTATCTGTACGATCTTGCCCGTTTCCTGTACGGCTTTCAGGGCAGCACGTGCATCCTCCATCGTCTCGGCAAAGGGTTTCTCCACGTACGCATCGCAACCGGCCTTAACAGCTTCTATGCAATGACGAGCATGCTGGAAGTCAGCCGTAGAGATGATTACGGCATCGCAGATACGTGCATCGTAGAGCTCCTCGTTGTTACGGAATACCTGAATATCCTGATTATATTCCTCCTTGAAATGCTTTAGGGCAGCCTCACGGCGCAGTTTCCAGATATCAGAAACGGCCACGATCTCGAAATTCAGTTCCTTGGCATTCGCCTGGAAAGCTGGCAACAGCGAGCTACGGAAACGATCGGAAAAGCCGATGACTCCCACCCGGATCTTGTCGTTGGAACCCAACACACTGGCAAACGACCTGCCTGGAATGGACAATCCTGCCAACGTAAGGCCGGCCGTACCTAACACACCGGTCTTGATAAATTCTCTGCGTGTCTGCATAATCTATTATTATTATTTTAGGATAAATGAATTAATCGTAAACCTCGTGCAACTGGCGCTTCACCTCCTCGACGGAAGGTTTCAGTTGCTTCTTCATATCGGGCCAGCCACATTCCAGGGAAATGGAACCCTTGTATTTTATCTTTTTCAGCGCACGGAAATAGGGCGTGAAATCGTCCCCCTCAATGCCGGGAGCCGTGCGATGCGCCCTTTCGGCGATGTGAACGTGGCGCAGGTGCTTACCCGCCTTGATGATGGATTCGGGTCCTTCATTCTCCACGGCCATGTGATATAGGTCAGCCAGCACCTGCAGGTTCGGATGCTTCACGGCCTTCACTATCTCCAGTCCCTCCAGTACGCTGTTCACCAGATTCGTCTCCTTCCTGTTCAGGGGTTCTATCACCACCACCACGTCATACTTGGCAGCAATGGGAGCCACCCTGCGGCATACCTCGGTGAACTGCTCCAGGGCCTTCTCGCGCGAGAAGCCCTCAGGCACCTTACGGGCTGCACCGCTGCCCAGCACAGCCACCTTCACGCCTACTTCCGCGGCACGTCGCATGGCCACTTCCGTATAGTGTTCTATGTGGTCGTAATCAACCTCCGGTCCAACCAGACGGATCTGATCGCCTGGGAAGAAACCATTGGCCGTACAGATGGGCAAGGGACATACCCGAGCCTTCTGCGCATTGGCCAGGAACTCATTGTCCGGACTTTCGGGCATCAGGAAGCCGGCAATGCCAATCTCGATAGAATGTCCCCCGGCCTCCTTCATCAGCCGTCCGTTATCCGGAGAAGAGCACAACCCGATACGGTCATACAACATGCTCTTCGGAGTCTTTCCCAAGCAGCACAAAGAAGCAAGAAACATACACGAAATGATGGATAAAAAACGTCTTTTCATACTAATTTTTTCCTTTTTCGCTACAAATATACGAATAAGCGAGCGAAATAACAAGAATTTTCTTGATTATTTCCGAGCGAGAGTATATTTGACCGTCAGGTCAAATATACGAATAAATGAGTAACTAAAGTTCCCACCCTTTGAAGGTGTGCTGTATTTGGCTGGAAGCCAATATCTTAGTAACCGGTTGCATCGACGGAGGAGATGCTGCCGGACTAAAGACTCAACCTCTCCATGTGCCTGGAAGGCACTACCTTGCCCGGCGAACGAGGTACTGCCCTCCAGGCAGGTGTTAGCTTAGCATCCTGATTCCGAGGGCGTTCTTGGACGAGCCAAGCGTCTCCTTCGTCGCCGAGCGGCCCCCGGTTCTTCGGCTGAAGCCTTAGGCGCAAACGGAGTCCTGACCACTCGCTACGCTCGTTGTGTTGCCTTCCAGGCAATTGAACCATGCATCTAGAGGATGGGAAATTTTAGTTAAATATAGCTATAAAATGAATGTAAGAAGTTCCTCAGATTGGCTGATGAGGCGAACATGAAGGTTATGCCAACCTTGTTCGACGATTGTGTGTTCGGCCCGACGAAAGACCCGCAACTGGGAAAACAGAGCGAACCTTACCCCGGATGGAACATGTGGGGATGGGTGCCGTCGCCCGGCAGGACCATGGAAGCACGACATCTACCATAACGACCTGACACCCTATGATGCACATGAGCTGGAGCTGATAAAGGAGGCCACCGGGGTTAAATAACCCCTAAAATACAACGCACCGATACCCTTTTTGCTCCTTTGAAAAAGGGAGGTGGATAAGCAAGGAACCCTTACTTATCCACGAAAACCTTCTTTACGGCCTCCAGATAGCCATATCCGTTTACGTCATCGGGCTGCAGGTAACTGGTTTCCGTCCACTCGTTCCAGCTGTTGATGGTGATGAGGGGATGCTGGTTGGGATGGTTGTCGGCAAAAGCCTTGGCATCCTCCAATGCCTTCTGGAAATTCTCGGGCGTGTTATTCTTGGTTACGGCACTTTGGGCTGTACGTGGAGAATTGTCCCAACCGATGCTGACATGTGCATAGTAAGGGATGGTGAATTCGTTGGCGATGCGATCCCATTCCTTCTTTGCCTGCTGCTGGATGTTGACGTAGTCATCGTTCACATTCAGGTAATGACAGTACTGGTAGTGCGTTGAACTGGTGAAGCCCAGATTCGTAACGAAATCGTTGGCCGGCATGTCTGTCTGCTTTCCGTCCAGACCGCTATAGTTCAGGTTGCAAGACCACATGGTCAGCTGAATGTCCAGTCCGGGGAACCCGGCGCGTTTCGTCTCCTCGGTGAACCAGCCGAGTGCATCCTTTGTTTCTTCTATGCCACCCAGCCCCTCGATGAGGTTGTGTATGTCGTAGATCATGAAGACGGGCTTGCCGTCGATCTTGTAGTAGTTCGGCTGTTTGAAGAACATCTCGATGTTGCGCTTGCAGATCCGCTCGAACTCCTGACGGTCAACCTTGCCCTGCCAGATGACGTTGTCTTCCTTGACGCGAGCCAGACGGGTGTCCCACAGGTTGAGGACATCGTGGTTCGCCCACATCAGGTAGAACTTCATCTTGTCGTTGTTCTTGGCTTTCAGGAAGCCATTGGTCAGTGTCGTTTCCATGAACGGGCGATTGTCGAACCAGTACCAGTCGAAGATGAACACGTTGACGCCATGCCGAGTGGCCTGTTCAATCTCCATCTCCATGACCGAGGGGTCGGCCTCGTTGATATAGCCCCACAGGGGATGGCGGTTCCAGTAATGTCCCGGATTGCGCTGCTGCATGGTAAAGACGGTTTCCCATTCACCCATGCCAGAGGGCCAGAAGGGGCGCAGACGTGGGTCGTCGCTGGCGTATGCAGGATACAGGAATGCTGCTACGTCATACTTTTGATTCTTTGCGAAACTGGCGAAAGACAGTATCATAAATGATACCAGCAGGAATGTTTTTTTCATTGTGATTTATTTTATTTGTTTATGAATACTTTCTCTACAGCCTCCAGATACCCGTATCCGTTTACGTCGTCGGGTTGCAGATAACTGGTCTCTGTCCATTCGTTCCAGCTGTTGATGGTAATCAGCGGATGCAGTTTGGGGTGATTGTCCACAAATGCCTTGGCATCCTCCAGGGCTTTCTGGAAGTTCTCCGGCGTGTTGTTGCGTACACAGGAACTTCCCAGGCGGCGCGGAGAGTTGTCCCAACCGATGCTGACGTGAGGATAATAAGGTATGGTGAACTCGTTGGTAGAACGTTCCCATTCCTTCATGGCTTTCTCGTGAATGTTGAGGTACTCGTCGTTCATCGGAACCATGTGAGCGTACTGGTAATGGGTCGAACTGGTGAAGCCCAGACTTGTAACAAATTCATTGGCTGGCATATCCGACTTACTGCCGTCCACTCCGCTGCAATTTGTGTTGAGTGCCCACATGGTCATCTGGATGTCCAGTCCGGGGAACCCGGCGCGTTTCGTCTCCTCGGTGAACCAGCGGAGTGCGTCCTTGGTCTGCTCTATGCCACCCAATCCTTTGACCAGATTCGGCACGTCGTAGATCATGAAGACGGGCTTGCCGTCGATTTTGTAGTAATTCGGTAACTTGAAGAACATCTCGATGTTGCGCTTGCAGATCCGCTCGAACTCCTGACGGTCCAGGCTTCCCCGCCATACGTAATTGTCGCCCTTTAATTTTTCCATACGGGTATCAACAAAATCCGACCAGTCGTGGTTCGCCCACATCAGGTAGAACTTCATCTTGTCGCTGTTCTTGGCTTTCAGGAAACCGTTTGTCAGGGTCGTTTCCATGAACGGACGATTGTCGTACCAGTACCAGTCGAAGATGAAAACGTTGATGCCATGCCGTGTGGCCTGTTCAATCTCCATTTCCATGACCGAGGGGTCGGCCTCGTTGATATAGCCCCACAGGGGATGGCGGTTCCAGTAATGCCCCGGATGGCGCTGCTGCATATTGAATACCGTTTCCCATTCGCCCATGCCGGCCGGCCAGAAGGGGCGCAGGCGCGGGTCATCGCTGGCATAGCCAGGATAGACGAATGCTGCCACATCGTATTGCTGCTTCTTTGCAAAGCATGTGAGCGAAAGTATCAGAAGTGATACCAGGAGAAATGTTTTTTGTTTCATATCTTCTAATTATGTATTGATTTATTTGTCCACAAATACTTTCTTTACAGCTTCCAGATAACCGTATCCGTTTACGTCGTCGGGTTGCAGATAGCTGGTCTCCGTCCACTCGTTCCAACTGTTGATGGTAACGAGGGGATGCCGTTTGGGGTGACTGTCCACAAATGCCTTGGCGTACTCCAGTGCTTTCTGGAAGTTCTCCGGCGTGTTGTTCTTTGTTACGGCACTGAAACCCGTACGTGGGGAATTGTCCCACCCGATGCTTATGTGTGGGTAATAGGGAATGGTGAATGCCTTGTCTATGCGCTCCCACTCTTCCCTGGCCTGTCGCAAGATGTTGACATAGTCGTCGTGCACGTTCAGGAAATGGCAGAACTGGTAGTGCGTTGAACTGGTGAAACCCAGCTCCGTCATGAAGTCGTTGGTGGGTATGTCGTCCTTGTACCCATCGATACCGCTGAGGTTGAAGTTCTGGTCCGACCACATGGTCATCTGAATGTCCAGCCCGGGGAATCCGGCGCGTTTCGTCTCCTCGGTGAACCAGCGGAGTGCATCCTTTGTTTCTTCTATGCCACCCAGCCCCTCGATGAGGTTGTGTATGTCGTAGATCATGAAGACGGGCTTGCCGTCGATCTTGTAGTAATTAGGCTGTTTGAAGAACATCTCGATGTTGCGCTTGCAGATCCGCTCGAACTCCTGACGGTCGATAATGCCCCTCCAGATGAAATTGTTTTCCCATACACGGGCGAAACGTGTATCCCATGTATTGTTGACATCATGGTTGGCCCACATCAGGTAGAACTTCATCTTATCCCGGTTCTTGGCTTTCAGGAAGCCGTCCGTCAGCGTCGTTTCCATGAAGGGCCTGTCGTCGAACCAGTACCAGTCGAAGATGAACACGTTGACGCCATGCCGAGTGGCCTGTTCAATCTCCATCTCCATGACCGAGGGGTCGGCCTCGTTGACATAGCCCCACAGGGGATGGCGGTTCCAGTAATGGCCCGGATACCGTTGTTGCATAGTATAGACCGATTCCCATTCACCCATACCCGAAGGCCAGAAGGGACGCAGACGCGGGTCATTGCTGCAATAGGCGGGATAGACGAATGCCGCCACATCGTATTTCTGTTTCCTTGCAAATGTAGCGAGTGAAAGTATCAGGAATGATACCAGAAGGAATGTTTTTTGCTTCATATTTTTGCTATTAGTCCGCTATTATTATATATAATGTGTTACGAATGCATATTTACCCCACAAATTTACAAATATTTTTAGATAGACGGAAAAGATGGTACAAAAAAATATCCGACTGCTATGACAAGAGACCGTTTTGCGCGAAAAGTCGATAAAATAGTCGGCTGTTCCAGTTTTTTTTCATACCTTTGAGCCATTAATATATAATAAAGCAGTTTATACGTATGAAAAGGATTGTCAGTCTTTCTGTCTTCTTGTTGCTTGCCGCTATGATTCAAGCACAGTTCCGAGTTACCGACCTGAGAGTTGAACACATGAAAAATCCATCGGTGGTGGACGAACAACGTCCCCGGTTGTCGTGGATCAACGAGGTGCTGAAACCAGGAGTCAGGGGGCAGGAGCAGACGGCCTATCAGATTATCGTGGCTACCAGCAAGGAAAACCTGAAAGCAGGTATCTATGATGTATGGAATACCGGCAAATGTGCCTCCAACGAATCGAACCTGGTGAAGTTCGGTGGCGCAACGTTGAAGAGCGGTGTGGATTACTACTGGCAGGTACGTACATGGAACCAGGACGACAAGCCGTCGGCCTGGAGCGAGGTGGGCCAGTGGGGCATGGGATTGAAGAATGAAGAGTGGACGGCCAGCTGGATAGGCAGTACACAGGATGACAGCGGTGCGCCTTTGCTGCGCAAGTCATTCGGCATCCATGGCGCGATAAAGCAAGCCAAGGTCTTCATCTGCGGACTGGGCTTTTTTGAACTGTTCGTGAATGGTGAACGGATAGGCGATGATTATCTGGTGCCCAACCTGTCCCATTACAGCAAACGGTATGATCTGGACAAGTCGCCGATCTCCTTGGACAACAATTTCCGCGATTATCGCTGTCTCTATATGGCATACGATGTTACGTCCCAGCTACAGGAGGGAACGAACAGAATGGGCGTCATGCTGGGTAATGGGTTCTATCATCCCGACAAAAGCATCACCAGCGATTATGGGAAACCCTGTCTGCGCTGTCAGATGGTCATTACCTATGCTGACGGAAAGACAGAAACCGTCGTGAGCGATGGTACATGGGAAACGCGTCCTTCGGCCATCCTGTATAACGGCATTTACAAGGGTGAACTGTACGATGCCAACAAGGAAACGATCGACTGGGCAAAGGCAGATGCCGGTGCCGACGGTTGGACGAAAGCGAAGGTGGTGGACGGGCCTATGGGCCAGATGACGGCGATGACATCACCCGCCGACAAGATAACGGAGACCCTGAAACCCGTCAGCCTGAAAAAGACGGGCGACAAAACTTGGGAAGTGGCATTCTGCAAGGAGATCTCCGGATGGATTCATTTCACCGGAGTGGAGGGGCAGAAGGGTGACACGCTGCGGGTGGATTACGAATGTGAATCGCCTCAGGGTATTCAGCGATACGTCTTCAACGGCAACGGCAAGGAGGAATACCAGCCTCATTTCACCTGGTTCGCGTTCAGTAAGGCAAAGATCCAGGGTGTCGAGAACCTGACGGAGGAGAATCTGTTGGCAGAGGCCGTGAATACGGATGTGCCGGTAACGTCGGAGTTTGAAACCTCCAATCCGCTTTTCAATAAGATAAACGAGATATGGCAGCGTTCCCAGATGGACAATATGCATGGTTGTATTGCCAGCGACTGCCCTCATCGTGAGCGCCTACCCTATACGGGTGATGGCCAGGCAGCCTGTGAAACGGTGATGCTGAACTTCGATGCCGCTGCTTTCTACCAGAAATGGATTCGCGATATGCGCGATTCGCAGAACCGAGAAACGGGCTATGTGCCGAACGGTGCGCCCTGGGCTCCCGGTTGCGGTGGCGGCGTTCCCTGGGGCTCTGCCATGACGAGCATGCCGTGGGAGTATTATCTGCAATATGGCGACAAACGTATGTTGGAGGATTCCTATTTCAGCATGAAAGAACAGGTACGCAATATGCTGCGATGGATAACGCTGGACGGTACGATGCTCCAAAAGATGCGTAATCACGGCAGGGATGAGGAATGTTACTGGCTGAACCTGGGCGACTGGTGCCCACCGGGTGAATTGGCCAAGGACGAACTGGTACATACGTTCTACCTGTGGATGTGCTGTGACTATTGTGCACGTGCGGCCCGTGTCATGGAAAAGGAGGACGAGGCAACAACCTATCAGGCGATGGCCGACAAGGTGGCCGACAATTTCCATCGTCGTTTCTATGACAAGGACAAGAAGAGTTACGGTGTTGCCGGCAGCAATATCTTTGCCTTGCGCATGGGCGTGCCGGAATCGTGTCGTCAGGAAGTCATAAACACCCTGAGAAAAGAAATCATGGAGGATTGCAAGGGACACATCAACGTGGGATTTGTGGGTGCCAAGTTCTTCTTCGAGGTCCTGAGCGATGTCGGTCTGACAGATGTGGCCTGCACGGTCCTGAACCAAAAGGACTTTCCCAGTTTCGGCTGGTGGATAGAACAGGGAGCCACTACCACGTGGGAATATTGGGATGGAAGCCAATCCCACAACCACCCGATGTTCGGCAGTGGACTGACGTGGTTCTGCCGTCGCCTGGCCGGAATAAGGACAGATGAGTCACAACCTGGTTATCGCCATATTATCTTCCGCCCATGCCTGACAGATATGGAGCATGTCCGCTATGCGTTGCAGACACCATACGGCAAGGCTGTTTCCGAGATAACGCAGAAAGACGGCAAGCGAGAGATGAAGGTAACGGTTCCCGTGGGCAGTACCGCCACGCTCTATCTCCCGGCACAAAGTGAAATAAGGGAGTCCGACAAGGCGTTGGACAAGGTGGCAGGCATTACTCTAGTTTCCCAACAGGGAGGCATCAGCGAACTGCAATTACAGCAGGGGACCTATCAGATTGCATTCTAATACGACACATTATATTATATAAAAGACAAAAACAATGAGCAAAAGACTTTTCAAGGCAGCCTCCCTTGCTGCACTGGCATTCCTGTTCGGATGGCAGCAGAGTAGCGCACAGACACCAAGACCCGAGTATCCACGGCCCCAGTTCGAACGTGCCGAATGGAAGAACCTGAACGGCACATGGACCTATTCCTTTGACTTCGGCCGTACCGGTTCCGAAAAGGACTGGCACAACTCGAAGGGCTTCGATGGCAAGATTACCGTACCCTTCTGCCCCGAGAGCCAGCTCTCCGGCGTGGGCTATACGGACTTCATCAACACGCTATGGTATCAGCGTTCGATAGAGATTCCTGCCGACTGGGCAGGCAAGAACATCCTGCTGCATTTCGGTGCCGTGGATTACAAGGCCACCGTCTATGTGGACGGCAACCGTGTGGGCATCCATTACGGCGCGGGTTCCTCTTTCGAGATGGACATCACCAAATACGTACATGCCGGAAAGAGTGCCAACCTGGTACTGAGGGTAGATGACGACCTGCGCGACGGCAAACAGCCCGGTGGCAAGCAGTCTCCGGCACTCAAATCTCAGGGTTGCCTCTATACCCGCACCACGGGTATCTGGCAGACGGTATGGCTGGAGCCTGTTGACCCACAGGCATTGAAGACGGTCGTTGCCACCCCCGACATCGACCAGCAGCAGTTGGTGGTACGTCCTGAGTTCTACCTGGAGGGGAACGGCAAC